>JBEIGB010000011.1:0-60584 GCA_040382095.1 Lewinellaceae bacterium | reverse complement strand
CCGTCCACCGTCCACCGTCCACCGTCCACCGTCCACCGTCCACCGTCCACCGTCCACCGTCCCCCGTCCCCCGTCCACCGTCCCTTGGGGAATTCATTTCCATACACTACCTTTGCGCTACCATAGGGGCTTTCCCCTTATAATATTGAATTACGCATAGTTAAGCCATGAATTTGTCAGATCGCATCAGGGAATCGGAATCTATCTTTCCGGAGTGGAAGGTACTGGACCAAACCGGGCAACTGGAGCAATTGCAGGAAGCATCGCACCGGAAGCCGGTGGTCATCTTTAAGCACAGCACGCGCTGTGGGATTAGTGCCCACGCTAAGTTCAGGTTGGAGCGGGAATGGAGCTTTGCCCCGGAAGACCTCGATTTTTACTATCTCGACCTGATCGCCTACCGCCAGGTTTCCAATCAGGTCGCAGAAACCTTACAGGTGACCCACCAGTCGCCCCAACTCATTTTACTGCGCGAAGGAAAGGCCATCTACGATAGCTCCCACCACATGATCAGTGTAGAGGAATTGAAAAAAGCGATGGAAGGATAAGCTGAGGCTGACCTCAGCCAAGTCTTAGAAAGGGATCACCTACGCGGATTTCCATGGGGGTATCGCAATTATCCCAACAGGCATTTGCGCCAAAGATGACGTTGTTCCCTTTTTTTCGGAAGGTGGAAAGGGTTTTCAGGGGTTCTTTTCCTTCCGCGCCGGTAGAAGGGTCAATCGTGACGACGGTACAGCGGGCACAGGGCTTGGGAGTACGGAATACCGCACGGCCTATCTGGATGGTTTTCCAATCATCCTCTTCCCAGGGCTCGGTACCGCGGAGGACGATGTTTGGACGAAAACGCAGCATCTCTGCATGCATCCGGCCTTTCAGGTGTGCGTTTAAATCCGCCAAAGACGATTCGGAGGCGATAAGGTAGGGGTATCCATCAGAAAAGGCTGCAATATCCCCTGCCTGTGCATAGTTCAAATCAACTTGTCGCGCTGTCGTCTCGGGCATATATACCAGACGACAGGGGGTCTGCAATACGCTTTTAAACCATGCGTCCGCCTCGCTGCCTACTATCTCAGCGTCCACCCAATCCATCCAGATTTGTGCACGTGCTTTTTTCCGGAGGTCTCCGTTGAGGGGCAGTACCAGGTCATCCTGTCTGCCTCTGAGGTCGCGTACGCGCAGGGCACCATCGGCGATAGATGCTTGCAATAAAACCATTTCGGGTAATTCCCGTTGGGAGAGAAAAACTCCGTCTGGATCTATGAGCATCCAACGACGGTCATTTTCCAACCCTCGTCTGCCGAGTTGTGCAGATTCCATCCGGGTACCCGACAGGCCTTTTACCGGGAAAATATGGATTTCGGAGATTGTTGCCATAATTTTACCTTTTTGGGGTAATTGCGTGACTTTTAAACAGCATCAGCCCATTGGTTTATAAGCATCCGATGGAGTTTCCCATCAACTTTGCTGTAAAAATAGCTAATAAAAACCCAAATTTGGCGACGCAAAGCGATATTTATCTCATAGCCTTGTTACAACGGGTCAGGGTGTAGGGAAAAAAAGCTCATTTTTACCGCATGCTGATCCCATCGCAACAAGTCTAAAGTTAACGATATGCAGAGGAAGACCTACAACGCCCTGTTCTTCGCCCTGGCCGGGGCTTTATTTTTTCTCCCTTTTCTCGGAGGGGTACATCTTTTCGATTGGGACGAGATCAACTTTGCGGAGATCAGCCGGGAGATGGTGGTACTCGGCGAGTATGTACGGGTGTATATCAATTTTGAGCCCTTCTGGGAGAAACCGCCGCTTTTCTTTTGGCTTCAGGCCATGGCGATGTCCGTTTTTGGCATAGGCGAATATGCAGCCCGTTTCCCCAATGCGGTTTGTGGCATGATCACCCTTCCGCTGTTATTTCACCTTGGCAGCCGGATCTATGACCAGCGCATGGGACTGCTCTGGGCAGGGGCCTATCTGGGTTCTGTTCTTCCTTTTCTCTACTTCAAATCCGGTATTATTGACCCCTGGTTTAACCTCTTTATTTTTCTGGGGCTCTACTTTTTTATCCTCGGGTACTGGAAACGCGGGGAGATGCAAGGTGTTCAACTACCGTGCACCCAATGGGTTTATTTCATCGCAGCAGGTGCAGCGGTGGGGCTGGGCGTGCTTACCAAGGGCCCTGTGGCCTATCTGATACCAGTGCTGTGCATGGCGGTATATTGGGTGTCCCGGGGTTTTCGGATGTACGTACACATTCCGCAGTTTCTCGTGTTTTCCGGTTCGGTGTTAGTGGTGGCTTCTTTGTGGTACTCTTTCTTCTTTGCAGATAATTTTCAGGAATTTATCGCGTATCAGTACCGTTTGCTCAGCACGCCGGATGCAGGCCACGGCGGCTTCCCCGGCTACCATTTCGTCGTCCTGCTCATCGGTTGCTTCCCGGCATCGGTTTTTGCCGTCCAGGCCTTTTTCGACCGTCAATCCAGAGATTCAGGGGCGCAGCAGGACTTCCGCAAGTGGATGAAAATCCTGTTCTGGACGGTTTTGATCCTCTTCAGCCTGGTGCGCTCGAAGATTGTTCACTATTCTTCCCTGGCCTATTTTCCGCTTACTTTTCTGGCTGCATATACGCTGCACCAAATCTGGACGGCCAACAGGAAACCTTCAAGATGGGAAATCGCCGGAACAGCCGCTATCGGCGGCCTGTATATCCTGCTCCTTCTGATCGTCCCTTTTGCCGGTACCCATCTCGAAATGTTCGCGCCGCTGTTTAGCAAGGACCCTTTTGCTATGGCCAACCTGGAAGCAAGGGTACACTGGACTGGTTGGGAGTCTCTACCCGCTCTGGTCCTGGTTATTGCGATAACTTTATTTATCCGGAAAATACATAGCGGACAGGTCGGCAGTGGCGTCGCTCTCCTTTTCGGGGGGACGGCCCTTTTCGTCATGCTTACCCTGATTGCTCTCGTAAAGCGTATCGAAGGATATTCCCAGCGTGCAGCGATCGAATTTTTTAAGGAAAGAAAAGGGGAGGATTGCTACCTGCTCCCTTATGGGTATAAGTCCTATGCACACCTTTTCTACGCTGCCCCTCAACGTGCAGGACGCGCCTGCTTCCTCTCGGACGAATGCCAGGAGTATGTCCTGAATGGCAGGATTGACAAACCTGCTTACGTCGTGGCTAAAATCCATAAAGCCGCTGAGCTTTCCGGTTATCCCGGTCTACAGGAAATCCGGCGCAAAAACGGGTTTGTTTTTTTTAAACGTGTGCCGGAATAAATACTGGGGTTATGTAAAAAGTATTTTGCCGCCACGGCGGCAAAATTAATATTTTCAGCGCGGCGTTTTCCACGATTTTGCGACGCAAAATCGTTTAAAACGCAGCGCTGAAAATATTATTTGGCGGCGTCAGCCGCCAAAGGACTTGTGAGACAGCCTCATGCTTTTCGGACAGCCTCATCTGTTTCTTAATCCCGTATAACCGGGCTTTCGCACAAATCGCCGGTCGCAGCCATCAATATGGCTGAGGTTAAAATCCAGCTTGTTACCACAAAAATGGATCATGCCTAAAGTCAACGGGATTTGTGGCGTGGTTAGCACGCGAAAATCCCAGGGCATCTTCATATTGTAAACCTTCCAGGTGGCAGTCTCTATTATAACGCCGTTTTTTTTCACCTCGAGGGTGTGATCCGCTTTGAATTCGATGACCACCACTGACTGGCTGTCCACATGCCACCGGATGTGTTGCCAATAACACCAGTAGGATTCCCACTCCCATACCCCTACCAATCCTTTAACCACCCGGAGGGAGTCCCATTTGCCGTTTTCGTGGCATTGGGTGAAATTGGAATAGTCGGTCTCGGGAAGGTATTTCTTCTTGGTTTCAGTGATATCACAGGAGCTGATGAGCATGGCAGCCGACAGCAGAATGGAAATGATGCCTAAGGTTTTCATTGTTACTTAGTTTAGTTTGGAATATGAATTTAACGTATTCGAAGCATAATTATTAACTGCATGCAGCTTTTTGAAAAAAAAAAACAGCATCGGATTTGCTGCTGCAGGATCATTTTTCATATAAATTACCTACGGAAAATGTTTTTGACGGTGGGTGCAGACTTACAGGGAAATCCCCGGGGCTTTTCACACAACCCCGTTTAAAATTTTATGCTGTTGCCGGAGGCGTTAAAATACGTATGAGACAGCCTCAAAAGAGGGTTGGCTTTTCGGATCAGGTCCGAAGGACAATTTCCCCTATTTTAATCGTATTTGCAGCGGCAAAAATCTTATATTTGCCCGCTGAAAACAAAATACCTACCCAGATGGGACGTGCATTTGAATTCCGTAAAGAAAGAAAATTCAAACGCTGGGCCAATATGGCCAAAGTGTTTACAAAAATTGGCAGGGAAATTGCCATCGCTGTAAAGGAAGGCGGGGCTGATCCGAATTATAATTCCCGCCTCCGCATGGCGATGCAAAATGCCAAGACGGCCAATATGCCTAAGGCCAACGTGGAAAATGCCATTAAAAAGGCTTCTTCCAAAGAAGCGGAAAATTACGACGAGATTGTTTACGAAGGCTACGCCCCGCACGGCGTGGCCATGATCGTAGAAACCGCCACCAACAACGTCAACCGCACTGTGGCCAATGTGCGGGCCATCTTCAATAAATACGGCGGCTCCCTGAGCACTTCCGGTTCGGTGGATTATATGTTCACCCGCCTCGGGGTCTTTAAGGTAAAACCCCAGGGCCTGGACCTGGAATCCCTCGAACTCGACCTGATTGACCACGGTCTCCAGGAAATCAAAGAGGAAGATGGCTTAATCGCTCTTTACTGCAATTTCGAAGATTTTGGAAACCTCTCCAAAGCACTCGAAGAGAAAGGGCTGGAGATAGAAAGCTCCGAATTAGTGCGCATCCCCTCCCATACTAAAACACTCCCCGAAGATCAGGTGGAAGAGGTTATTACCCTCCTGGATAAAATGGAGGATGACGAAGATGTGGTCAACGTCTTCCATAATATGGATATGAACTAAGGGCTTGTGTGAAAATTTTCTTTCGCCGCTCTCGGCAGTAAAAGAAAATTTTCAACGGGCGCTATATGCTTTGATCTTGCGTCGTAAAATCAAAGTATATGGCGCCCGTTCAAATAATCTCTGGCAGCGCCAGCCGCTGCATCACTTCTTTCGCTCATCCAGCACCTTTTTAAAATAGCGCCAGCTCGTCATATTTGGACTGATAAACGTCGCCGGGGCTTTCGCGTATTCCGGATGCCGGTCAAGAACATATTGTTTGAGCTTGCCAGGTAATTTTTCGAAGGCCCCGCCCATAATCTTATATCCACGGCATTGATATACCAGGTATCCGGGCTTGTCTGCCATACGCATCCAGGGCAGGAAATCACTGATGCGCGTCCAGCCAACCTCATTATAAACCGATTTCTTTTTGGGATTGTCCAGGTCGGCTTTGTTCATGAAAAACTGAAATAGTTCAGCAGCCTGGTACTGGTCGGAACGGCTGTTTTCCGGGTATTCCGCTTTGGGGAGAGGAGAAGGGTAGAGGAGGAAAATATCGGAGAACATCGAAACCCTGCCATCGCCCTGATCCATATACGGGATGCCCCAGTCGCCCCGTGGGCTTTTAAGCATAAACTTCTGGTTGACCGGGTCGTTCCAGACATGAATGACTTCAACGGTGTCTTTGATAAAGGGATTATACCACTTTTCAAGGTATTCGCCTGTTTTCAGGTCGCGGTACAGGGCTACTTCGCGGGTGAGCATTTCGTAGCCGCCTTCTACAGGCTTTGTAATAGCAATATTGTACGCTTCCATTTCAAACAACGGCACGCTGCGTTCTCCTGGAATAAAGCTGTAAATCAATCCTTTCCAATAATATACCACTTCCTCGTTGGGGTCGAGGGAGCCCCGCATTTTGATATAGGCCGTCATATTATCGGTCGGATCGGCAAGATTGAGGGATTTCTGGGCGTGGCCGGCACTGCTGGTGATCAAAATCCCCAGCAGCAGGATAAAGATAGTTTTTTGCATAAGGTTATTTTTTAATGTGAATGAAAGATTGTCGCTTTTATTTTTTGGGGTTATGTGAAAAGTATGGACTTGTGAGAAAGCCTCAACATCCTTCGCCTATTCATTCGGAAAAAGGAATTCCAGCTTCCTAACCGGCTGGTGCGTTGTGGTTTTCTTTTCTATAATCTGCCACCGGCAGCCAGTGGTATCGGAAAATACGAAGCAGCGCTCTCCAAATTCGTTTTTTTGGATGTCGCCGACGCGCAGGCGCTTGTCTTTTATAGCAAGCTGGTACACAAAATCGAGTTTTGGGGTATAAAAAGAATGCAGGGTAATCCCCAGCTCACCTGGTCGCTGATGTGCTGACCGGTCGGGCTTGGAATCCCGGGGCAGGAAGAATTTGAGTTTGCCACAGATGTTGTTGGGCGAGACGAAACCCCAGTAGTGGTGGCTGTAGCCAGGCTCCATCATAAAGACCCGTCTAGGCCCGCGCAGCCAGTCGCCGTCAATTTCGGGGGTCTTTTCAGGCTGCAACCCGAGTACCTCATACAGGTAGCTCAGGGCCTCAATGCTGTCCCCCTGGATAAAGAAGTCGTGGTGTGTAAATTCGCTCGTTTTCAATGGTGCTTTGTCATTAATATACCCATAGCCTGGGATCTCATATCCATACCGCTGGAAAAAGACATGGTTGAAATATTCGCCATAGACGGCATTTTCCCGCACCAGTACGGGGCGTTTGAAAAAGTCGTTTTTCCCGGGCTGGTTGAGGCCGAAGAGATCGTCGGCGATTGGCTCGGTAGGGAGCCAGGGCTGCCCGCCATCGCGGGCAGCGGAATAAATATCGTAGATGCGCATGATGTCTTTCGTCTTCATGACGGCCATCCGCGAGCCGATAGTTTCCGGGGGGCCATAGCCAACTCCAGGTCCGAGGGGTTTTTCCCATATCCAAAGGCGGAGCAGACCGTGGCTGTCAATCCCGCCGTTTTGCAGGCGATAGGCTTTGAGGCGGGAAGGTACTCCATAGAGTTTCATGGCTTCCGCTTCTGAAAATTCCGCGCTGTCCACTACAGTGAAGCCATATTCTCCAAAATAGCGTTTGGCGTATAGGGCATCGGCAGCGGCAAAAAAGACTTCATAAAGCCCTGAAATACCTGTTTCCGGCAGATTGACCTTCATCTGCGCTGCTAACTGCCCCGACAGGAACAGGACAGCAACCAAAAGTATCTTTTTCATAGTTCCATTATTTTAGGGGCTTAACGTCCTCTTTTTAAATACTGACCTTGTGGCGTCCCAAGTACCTGGCCGTTTTCAAAGATTAAATTTCCTCTTAAAAAGGTTGCCCTGACTTTTCCCTGGAGGGTCATCCCTTCGAATGGGGTGTAGCCCTGGGCGGATTCCGATTCAGCGGCACGGACGGTGAAAGACTCCCGCGGGTCAATCAGGACCAGGTCGGCATCGTAGCCGGGGGCAATATCCCCTTTCTCCCGCAACCCGTAGCGTTTAGCGGGGTTCCAGGAAAGCAATTCGGCCATTTGCGGGTAGGACATCCCCCTTTTGCTGCCTTCGGAGAACAAACCCGAGAGGAGGTATTCCGTACCCCCAAACCCCGATTTTGCGAGGAAGATATTGTCCGGGTTTCTTTTGTCGAGTTTAAACTCCTCCGAACAACAGGCGTGGTCGCTGCAGACCCAGTCGAGCTTGCGGTCCAGCAGGCACTTCCATAGATATTCGACATCTTCCCGCTCCCGGATGGGGGGGTTCACTTTGGCGTGGCCGGCACTGGGGGCGTCCACGTCGAGGAGTAAATGCCCAATGGTGACTTCCCTCCGGAAGTTGACGTGGGGGAATACTTCCGCCATCATAAGCGCGGCATCCACCGCCTTTTTGCTGCTGAGGTGCAAAAGGTTGATATTGGCGCATTCGGTTTCGTGGGCGAGATAGGAGGCGATAAAAATTGCCAGCCCTTCGGAGTGCGGCGGGCGGCTTGCGGAATATGCACGCAGCCCGCTGAGCTTGCCCTCCCTTTCCACAATGCCTGTGTATGCCCGCATGATTTCTGCCGTTTCACAGTGCATGCTCAGACTGATCTCGTCCTGGAGTTCAGGAAACCGCTGCATGGCCTTTTGTATGCCGCGCATGATGAACTCGAAGTGTGCGATATCGTACCGTTCCCCCGCAGGCGTCATCAGAAAATCATTTTGGCTGTCGGATTTGCCATGTAGCCCGTGACTCCCGTAGAACATAAAGATTTTGAAAGAAGTAACGCCAAATTTTTCGATGAGCATTTCGATCTCGTCAATATGGCTGTACATGATAGGGGCGAGGTGGTAGCCGTAGTCCACATGGAACTTACCGTCCGAGATTTCCAGGACTTCAGGAAAAAACTCTGCATAAGGCCCGGTTTTGTTGAGATAATACTGTCCGGTGCGCATGTAGTTCAGGCTGCTGGTCACGCCACCCATCGCTGCGGCCCGGCTTTCTGTGATGGCATCCTGGGCAAGCGGGGAATAGATGCCGGTGTGCATGTGTGCATCCACCAGACCGGGGAAGGCCAGCAGGTTCTTGCCGTCATATACTTTTTTCCCCTCCTCCGGGAATATTTCGGGGGCAAGGCGCACGAACTTTCCATCCCGGATACCCAGGTCGAGTAGTTCTACGGCTGTTTTGTTGGGTCTTACGACGCGTACGTTTTTTACGATGAGATCGAGCATGATGGAACGAATATTATATGGTTTAAAATGGTGGTTAATTGGTTACGGGGGGGTGTGCCTCTTAAGGTGCGGCAATGACCTTCGACTGTACCAGTTCGTTAATTTCTTCTGGCGAGTATCCGAATTGCAGCAAGAGCGCCCGGCTGTGCTCGCCGATTTGAGGCGGATGCAGCCTTAGGCCTGGATCTGTACTGCCGTATTCCAGCGGAAATGCGGGCAATTTGGTGTGTATGCCATTGGGTAGTATGGTTGGCAGGAGGCGCTGCCCCTGGTTGAGCTGGGGGTCTTCGAATAGGTCTTCGGGGTGGGCAATCGGGGCAAAGGGGACGTCCGCTCCCGCACAGCGGGCGATGATCTCCGCTTTGTCAAATGCCTGGAAGCGTTTTTCTACTTCCGGGATAAACCATTGCCGCTGTTCGATGCGTGTATTGTTGGTCTGAAGCCGCGGGTCTTCGAGAAAGTCCTTCCAGTCGAAAGCGTGGCAAAGTCGTTCCCAGTGTTTTTCGCTGATTACCCCTACGAAAACCTGCTCTCCATCCCTGGAGCTGAAGGTTCGGTAGATACTCCAGGCACTGACCCTGGCGGGCATGGGGGGTACCGGTCCGTCGCTCAGGGCAGCATAGGCCATGTGCTGACCCATCAAAAAGGCTGTCGTCTCAAATAGTGCTGCCCTGACCTGTTTGCCTTGTCCCGTTTGCTGCCGTTCATAGAGGGCGAGCAGGATACCGATATACCCAAACATACCACCGGTAATGTCCACAATAGAGGTACCTGCCCGCAAGGGGTCACCCGGGCGACCGGTCATGTATGCCAAACCGCCCATCATCTGCACGACTTCATCCATCGCGTGCCGTTTTTCATAAGGTCCGCTGAGAAATCCTTTGAGTGAACAATAAATCAGACGGGGATTGATGGCATTGAGTTTTTCATAGGAAAAACCGAGCTTGTCCATCGTGCCGGGACCGAAATTTTCGACAACGATATCTGCTTTTTCGGTAATGCGATATACCAGCGCTTTACCCTCTCCGGTTTTGAGGTCAACGGCAAGGCTTTTTTTGTTTCTGCTGTAGAAGGCAAAATACCCCGATCCAAATCCTTTCAGCCGTCTTGTGCTGTCTCCCTCGGGTGGTTCGATGTGAATGACCTCTGCACCCATATCGGCAAGCAGGAGGCCGGTCGTCGGCCCCATCACGGCATGCGTAAATTCAAGTACGGTTAATCCTTCAAGGGGCAGTGCCTGCATACGGGATAATTTAAGATTAAGTTTGAGGGGGAGTGGAAAATCTTTTTGCTAGTGAAGGCAGCGCGGTCACGCGTGTATTCCCACTTCCCCATAATCCCCGTATTTTTTTAGAAAAGGAACCAGGCCGCCTTCCTGCAGGATGCGGATCATAACCTCCGGCATCGGGTTGGCCTGATAGCTTTTCCGGCGTGTCAGGTTAATCACCTTTCCCAGACGTAAATCAACATCGAGCTCGTCGCCATCCTGAATATCGTGACCGGGGATTTCCAGGAGGGGCAGCCCGATATTGATGGCATTTCGGTAAAAAATCCGGGCAAAATAGCGGGCGATAACACAGGAAACTCCGGCCAGCTTGAGGGCTATGGGCGCCTGTTCGCGCGAGGATCCGCAGCCAAAGTTGTCGCCGGCAGCAATCACATCGCCCTCCCGGACACGCTCCCGAAAGCTGGGGTCCAGGTCCTCCAGCACGTGGGCTACCCAGGATTGCCGATCCAGCGTTTTGGTATATTTGCCCGGGATAATCCGGTCGGTATCAATATTGTCGCCGTAAACGAACGCTTTTGGTTTCTGGCTCATAGCTCGACATAATTCAGGTCTTTATGAAAGGTTTCCTCTAGCTGGCGATAGGCCCAGAATGCGATGGCAATAGACAAAATACCTACAACCGCCGCAGCCTTCGCCGCTCCGATGCTGTACGTCAGCAGGTTGAACAGTGTGGCCTGCGGGATTACAGATGCACGCAGCAGGTTCAGCGAGGATGTGGTGACAAGTGAACGGACGTTGGTGCCAAACATCTCGGCACCATTGGTGATGAGCACGATGGTATAACCAACGCTGATGCCCATGAGGAAGAAAATAGTATAATATACCTGTACCGAACGATGGCCAAAAATAAAATAAGCCAGCATGAGTACGGCGAAGGCCGAAAGATACCTGAAAATCGCTTTCTTCCTGCTTTGCAGCCATTGGCTGAGGAGCCCGCAGGAAAAGTCGCCAAAGGTAAAGCCGATGAAAAATACCGTAAAGACCATGCTTACCGAAGGGATTTCCTGCATACCCATCCCGGCGGCAATCTCCGGCGTAAAGGTCATTACTACGCCGTTGACGAACCATCCCGGGAAACCCATCAATATAATGGCACAATATTTGGTCAGTTGCTTCCTGTCACTCAAAACGAGCCATAGATCGCCCTGGCGTACCTGTTTTTCCTGTAACTGGCGGTATAGGCCCGATTCCATTACCCCCAGGCGCAGTAAGAGCAATACCAGGCCCATCCCCCCACCGAGCTGGTAGGTAAATTGCCAGGAATAATGCCCGCCAATATAAGCTCCCGCAACTGCCCCCAACATCCCGAAAGAACCAATAATGGCCGGGCCCATACCGCGCCACCGGGGTGGCATTTGCTCACTTACCAGGGTCACCGCAGCTCCTAATTCGCCGGCCAGCCCTACCCCTGCAAGAAAGCGCAGCAGCAGGTAAACCTCATAATTGGGGGCGTAGGCATGTAGAAAGGTCATCGTGGAATAGAGAGCGATAGAACCAAAAAGCACCGATAGCCGTCCCTTTTTATCCCCCAGCATTCCCCAGAGAAACCCGCCTACCAGCATCCCGGCCATCTGGACGTTGAGGAGCAAAACTCCCTTTGACTGAAGGTCCGATACTGCTACACCCAGATCGAGCAGACTGTTCCGCCGGACTACGCTGACGATAATAATGTCGTAAAGATCTACGAAAAATCCCAGCGAAGAGGCAATAATGGCTAATACTACCCTGCGATGCCGGATTAATGCTTGTATCATGGACATATTTTAGTCTATTTAATGTGGTTCGGACGCGTTATCTTTCCGCATAAGGCAGAAGCGGCCACAGTAGCCGGAGAAGCCAGGAAAATCCTGGCGTTGGGATTGCCCATCCGCCCCTTGAAATTCCGGTTTGCCGCAGAAATGACGGTTTCCCCATCACCGGGAACGCCTTCGTGGCTGCCAACGCATGGGCCGCATCCCGGGGTGATAATCGTCGCCCCTGCTGCCACGAGGGTATATGCAGTGCCGTCGAGCATCGCATCCAAAAGGACGCTCCTGGACGCGGGTGCAATCACAAGGCGGACGCCTGCCGGTATTTTTTTATCTTTAAGGATTGCTGCCGCTGCCTGTAAGTCTTCCAGCCTTCCATTGCCGCAGGTGCCGATAAAGGCATATTGGACCGGGGTGCCTTCGAAAGCAGAAATGTCACAGGTATTGTCAGGGGATTCCGGCGCAGCCAGCTGTGGCCCCAGGCCATTTACATCAAATTCCAGCTCCCGGGTATAAGCGGCATCGGCATCCGGAAATACCGGGGAAAAAGCATAGGGTAGGCGTAGCCCGTCCGGATGCACAAAACCCGTCTTTGCGCCCATTTCTGCCAGTAGATTGGCTACGCTCATGCGTTCTGCAAGACGCATTGAACGAAAGGCCTCCCCTTCAAATTCGACAGATTGGTAAGTAGCCCCGGAAATCGTCAGTTGACCGACAAGAAAAAGGGCAAGATCCTTGGCACTGGTCTCCGCTGCGAGTTTTCCATGGCAGCGGATGCGGATACTCGCGGGCACTTTTAGCCAGATTTTCCCGGTAAGCATAACTGCGGCGAGATCTGTACTGCCCACCCCGCACGCAAGCGCATTGAGCGCACCATAAGTAGGGGTATGGGAATCAGCGCCTATAAATACCTGCCCAGGTTGAACGTGGCGATTTTCAACCATGACCTGGTGACAGATGCCCTCCCCGATTTCATACAGGCGAATACCCTGACCGGCAGCAAAGGTCCGCATGAATTTATGCAGATTGGCAACGCGCTCATTAGGGGCCGGTGCGGCGTGGTCAATGACCAGGGCGCACCGGGAGGGGTCCCATACTTTTTTCCCACCCATCTCTTCGAAGGCCTGTATGGCAAGGGATGCCGTTGTATCCGTAGCCATAATGCCATCTACCTGGGTGATGACCAACTCCCCTGCAAATACACGGCGGCCCACGTGGGCCGACAAAATTTTTTCTACGGTCGTCTGACCATCAGGTACACCGGGCATAAGGGATGGTTTGCCTGCATTAAACTATATGACCATACGGCCTCTTCACAATAACTTTAATTATCTTTTGCTACCAGAGGGTAGAGCATTCCCGGTAGCGGATGACCCAGCCATCCTGCTGCTGCTATGGATACCTTGGCAACCCCGGAGATGTCAATTCCGGTCGTAAACCCTGCCTGATGGAGCATGTGGGCGGTATCTTCGGTGGCGATATTTCCCGTAGCGCTACGGATAAACGGACAGCCTCCGAGTCCGCCAAAAGCGGTGTCGAATTGTCGTATGCCGGCATCCATCGCGGCAAAAACATTGGCAAGCCCCTTGTTCTCGGTGTTGTGAAGATGCAATGCCACAGGGACTTGCCCACACAGGGCCAGTACCTCTTCCATCATCTCGCGCACCTGCCAGGGATTGGCCATACCGGTCGAATCGGCAAGGGCAATTTCTTCGACCCCACTATCGAGGTGGTGGCGGACAAGGTCGTACACCCGTTCGCGGGGGATTGCCCCCTCATAGCGGCAACCAAAAGCACATTGAATCCCGCTCCGCACAACGATATTATTTTTCCTGGCGAGTTTTACATTCCGGACAAAATCAGCCTTTGCTGTTTCGATATCCATCCGGGTGTTTTTCAGGCTATGGGTGTTGCTCGCAGAAAGGGAAATGGCCAGATGCCTGACCCCTGACGCAACGGCCCTTTCTACCCCTTTATGGTTGAGGGCAAGGGCACTGTACACAACGCCGGGTTGCTGCTCAAGCGCCCTGAAAATTATTTCGGCATCGGCCATTTGGGGCAACAGTCCGGGATGGACAAAAGCAGCGATTTGAAGGCGTTTAAGCCCCGCACGTACCAGGCTCGATATCCATTCCAGCTTTATTTCCGTAGGTACTGGCTGAGGCAGCATCTGAAGCCCATCCCTCAAGCCCTGTTCTTCCAGGATAATATGTCCCCTCCGGACCTGATGGCTAGTGGTTGACTGTTGCATACGAGGTGTATAATTTTTTGGGCTGGTGTAAAAGCCCCTGGCTGGTCATTTGACGACTTGCGCCGCCCAATAATATTTTTCCCGCGCTGTTTTTTCTCGTATTTTGCTACCAAAATACGTTCAAAACACAGCTCTGGAAAATTTAATTTTGCCGCCTACGGCGGCAAAATACTTTTTACACACCCAGACTTCAGATTTTGTCAAAAATTATACGACAGCGTCACCATGACCCTACCTGGCAACTGGGTGTAGCCGTGGGCCAGGAGATTGGTGAAAGTTGGGTTGCGCTGCTTGTTCAGCAGGACGGTATCGTTATCGGCCACGCCGGCGATACCTTGTATGGCCTCGGCATTTAAAAGGTTGCGTGCCTGGATGCCGAGCCGGACATCCTGGTTGTTGCGTATCGGCAGACGGGCATAAGCACCGACGTTGATAATGGTCAGTGTGCCGAGTTCGATGATATTTGTCGCGTCAGCGTAGCGGCCAGCATTGACATTGGCGCTGAAATCAAGGCCGAAGTATTTGTATTCATAATTGGCGACAAAGTTCCAGATCAGGTTGGGCACGCCGGGAATCCTTTTGTCCTTCAGGTCAATCGAATAATTGTTGTTGCCTTCGTTGATCAATGTATTGCCATAGAGGTTACCGCTTGGGTTAACGTTGGGATTAGTACCTGTTTTGGAGACGGGGATTTTGAAGTCGGCAAAGCGTCCATCCTGGAAGGTAAGTGCCGACCGGACAAACAGCCCGCGGATTCCGGTGAACGAGATACTGGCTTCGGCACCCTGGATGCGGTTCTGGCCGAGGGGCTTGGAAACGAGGAGACCATCCTCGAAGATAGAGGCCAGACGGTTGTCAATGTTGGTGTAAAACAGCGCCACGTCAAAGCCAAAACCCTCAAAACCGGTACGCACCCCGAGTTCAGTGTTGAATATCACTTCGTTTTCGGCGAGGCCGTCGGGCAGGCGCAGGAATTTGCCGTCAGCCCGTCTTTCCAGGGAGGTAAATGCCGAATAATCGGGCATCCGATAGGCGCGGATTACGTTGCCGTATAGCGCCGACCGATCGGAAAGGAGATAGTTGGCACCTAAAGAAGCTGACCAATCACTGAATGATTCATTACGGGTGAGGGTCTTGTCATAAGGGATTTTGGTCTCTTCCATATCGAGGTCAAGCATGTCCATCCGGGCACCGATATTGATGGTGAGGCGGTTGTCAAACTTTATCTCGTCGCCGATGAAAAATGCTGTAACATTCTCATCATAATCGCCCCGGCGGGTAATAGAGCCGGTTGTCGGGGCGGGCGAACCAGCCGGGAAGATACCTGAAGCCCGGATATTCTTCGGATCGGTAGTAGAGTTATACAGGTAGCTGTACGTCGTCGGTTTTTGGTTGATGGTCGAATAGTACACTCCTGCGCTTAGTAAATGCTGATTATTCCCCGATTCGATCCTTTTATTAATCCTGAACTCGTTGATGAGGTCTTTATCTACGGCATCGCCATCGAGATAGAGGCGCAAGACTGTAGTTGGAGCATAGAATGACGGTAAGGCAAAGCCATATTTTACCCCAGTTTCAATGGTCTGATACCGGAAATGGTTGTTGAGCGACCAGCCGGAACCCAGGTTGTGGTCTAGTTTGAAACCAGCCTGGTTGATGCGGCCATAGCTGCCACCAGCCATTGCCTGGCCAAGGTTGCGGGTAATCTGCCGGCCATTTGCATCGAGTACAAATCGGCGTGCAGCACCCGATCCCTCTACGATGGTGAAGTTGATCCCCGTGAGGTTCGGCGACTGGTAGGTATCGGTGTTTTTCCAGCCTGGGGCGAGCGTCAGGGTATTCGGATTGAGTGCCACATCGCTCAGGTTCTGAAAGTTGAAATCGGAAACCATGCCATAAACGCGGATGCTCCCTTTGTTGTCGGGGATGAGCCAGTCAATATTACCCCTGACCTGGTATCCTTCATCCTTGTAGCCCGTATTGCGGAAGCCATCGTCCTGCATAGTCCATCCTCCTACATTGAACCGCAGATTCTTCGCGAGCGGCCCGTTGAGGTTGAAATCCGCACGATAGTTGAAATTGCCCGTCCCGAGAATATCGTTGTATGAAGTGAGCCGCACAGCACCGCCCAGCTTTTCCCCGCCGGTGCGGGTAATCACGTTTACTACCCCTGCCGCTGAAGCACGCCCGAAAATCGTAGCAGCACTTCCTCTTACCACTTCTACCCGCTCTACGTTGAGGTCAAAACCAAAACCTGCCTCCGGGACTTTACCTGGTGTGCCAAGGGTCGGGATCCCGTCCAGCATGATCCCCGTATAGACCAGACCACCCGTGGGGGAGCCATCGGGAAAGCCCCGCGTGACTACAAAGCCCCGGCGGCCCTGGGAGGTATTGGTGAACACCCCCGGTGCGGAAGTGATAGCCTCCAGAATACCCTCCGGCTTGCTGCGCTGGAGTTGCTTTGAGCCGATAATTTCCACCGCCGTTGTCGTCTCCAGTTTCCTTACCGCCTGCCGGCTGGCCGTGACCACTACATCCGAAAATGTCGAATAATCAGACTCCATAACTACGTTAACTACCGTCTGTTTTCCTACGGTTACTTCCACATTTCGCAAACCAACATAGGAAAAAATCAAGATTGCCTCAGGTCCGCTCACCTGAATACTGTAATTACCTGATTCGTCGGAAACTACCCCGGAATTCGTCCCTTTCTGAATAACGGAAACGCCGATCAACGCAGAACGGTCCTCAGCGGAGGTCACGCGTCCGCTAACGGTACTTTGAGCCCACACGCCTGCCGAGATGAACAGCATCAGCAGTATGGACAATAAATTTTTGTACATGTTTCTTCCCATGGCATTGGTTTTTTGTTTCGAAAAAAATAAAAAAAGCAGAAGAACCTTTATCTTTGTAAAGATAAATGATTAATTTTGTTAACCATTAAATTTATGAATTATTTTTTGTCCGTATTATGAAAAATCTTCGACTTTTTCCAAAGCATACCGGTATTTGGGAAGGGGTTTACCGGCGTATTTCTTCTGAGGGCACGTTGCTCGGGCAGTGGAACAGCCGTCTCAGCATCCGTATGTCAGCGGACGGGAGCTACCGGCAGGTCAATGAATATTTCTGGGCAGACGGGCATTACGAATGCCATGATTTTGGCACCTGTCATTTTAATCAGGAGGGCATCCTGGTCTTTGACAACCCAAGGATCAAGGGCCATTCCTGGGAAACCCAAAACTCCGTATGCCTGATCTGGGAATATCTCGACCGCCCCGGCTCAAAGCTTTATGAGATGATTGACCTCATCGGCCCTGAAGAAAAACACCGTATCAGGGTTTGGAAATGGAGCTATTTCGATACCTTCGAAGGGCTCACCATGATCGAAGAGCGAAAAACAGCGACCCAGGAAGAAATCCCGGATGATTTTTGGGCTTCGGCCGGGGAAAAACGGTTCAAAGGGGTGTCGAGGTCCAACCGCTGATAGTGCGGTCTTCATACCTTCGTCCGAAACAATTCATTTGAGCCTGTCCTGTAAGTCCTTTGGCGGCATTCGCCACCAAAGAATTTTTTTAAAACGCTGATTTTGGGCATTTTACGAAGCAAAATGCCCAAAATCAGCGTTTTAAAAAATAGTATGGACAGGCGCTTCAGCTTTTAAATACGATTCTCCACAGATGGCAACAGGAATGACGATCACCGAAAAAATTATGGCCAGAAACAGCGGGCGCGACCGGGTAGTCCCCGGCGAACTGGTCTGGACGGATGTACATACGGTAATGACGATGGATTATCTGGGCAAACAGACTTTTTCCAAGCTGCACGAACTGGGTGTGGGGCAGGTCTTCGATAAAGACCGGGTAATCTGTGTGTCCGACCATCTCATCCCACCACCCACAGAACAGTTTGCTACCATGCTCAACGAGTGGCGGAAAGTAGTACGCGAACACGACATCACCCATTTTTACGACCTTGGCCGCCAGGGCATCGCACATCAGATCATGGTTGAACAAGGCCATGTACTCCCGGGCACAATTAGCATCGGTACGGATTCCCATGCAAATACCTACGGGGCGGTCGGCGCAGTGGGCAATGCCGTCGGCGTGACCGATGCCGCAGTGGCCATGGCAATCGGAAAGGCCTGGTTCCGCGTGCCGGAATCCGTTAAGTTCCACGTCACGGGCCAATGGCAGCCCTGGGTGATGGCCAAAGACCTAAGCCTGCATATCATGGGCATGATGCACTGGAACGGCCACCTGATCTATAAATCCCTCGAATTTTGTGGCCCTTCCATCGAGGCCCTGGGAATGGCCGGCCGCATGACCCTCTGCAACATGACCGTGGACCTTGGTGCAAAAAATGGGATCGTCGCTCCCGATGCTGTTACCGCTCAATACCTCGAAGGACGTGCAAAAGGCGCATGGACGCCCGTTACCAGCGATCCAGATGCGCATTACGATGCTGAATATGAGGTGGATATTACTAATCTCGGTCCAACGGTTGCGCTTCCCGATAAGCTCGACGATATCGCCCCGGTCGAACAGGTGGCAGGACGAAAATTCAATAAAGCGTTTGTCGGCACTTGTACGAACGGACGCCTGGAGGATATGGAAATGATGGCCCGTATCCTGGAGGGCAAACAAATCCACCGCGATGTCAATATGCTGGTAGTACCTGCCAGTCAGGATGTATTCCTGGAATCCATGAAACGCGGATACCTGCAAATCCTCGTGGCCGCAGGTGCTGCTATTGATACGCCCTCCTGCGCGGCTTGTGCCGGTATCCATACAGGGGTCGCCGGCGACGGGGATATCGTCCTGAGCGCGGGCAACCGGAATATGAAAGGAAGGATGGGCAGTAAAAATGCACAAATCTACCTGACCAGCCCCGCTGTAGTAGCTGCTTCTGCAATCTATGGGGTGATTACCGACCCCAGGGAGCTACCGTAAGCTTTTCACATATTCGTTGAAATCAAAAAAAACTGCTGTATGTCCGTCATTCAGGGAAAAGTTTGGGTGGCCAGGGATTATGTGATGGCCTATGATATTATCGTCCAGCGGTTCTGGACGGCGCCTATTGATCCGGTAGAAAATGCAAAATGGGTCATGGCAGGGGTTGATCCGGCATTCGACCGCGAGAATGGCTTCACCGACCAGGGCTATACGTTTATCGTGGCAGCACACAATTTTGCAGGTGGAGGGAAGAGTATCGAGCACGTCATCGCTGGCCTGATGGGTGCTGGTATCCGTGCAGTTTTTGCGGATAGCTTCGCCAGGCTGCAATTCCGGAATGCCATCAACTATGGCCTGCCTTTTGTGACCTGCAGGGATATTGCAAAGGGATGCGCTACAGGCGATATGCTTTCCTGGGACACTGCAACCGGAATAGTCACTAACCTGACGAATGGCCAGGTGTTCCAAACGGTACCCGTGGCTCCTTTTGTTGAGGAAGTAGCGGCAGCTGGTGGATTGATGGCGTTTGTGCGCCGCGTGATTGCCGAGGGCAGGGTGGGGGAGTTATCGTGAGGGTTTAAAATACACACAATGCAGGAAAATAAGGTAAAAACAAAAATGTTGTCCGGCCAGGCAGTCTTCGGGGCTATTTCCCCTACTTCTGACCCGGTAATCTGTGAGTACCTCGGATGGTCGGGGCTGGATTTTTATATGATTGACGGCGAACACGGCCCACTGACCCCCTCTGAAGTGACCCACCTCGTGCGGGCATGTGAAATCGCCGGGATTACGCCGCTGGCCAGGGTCCGCAGCCTGGATGAAAAGCTCATCCTGCAATTTCTCGATGCGGGGGTCATGGGTATTATGATGCCGGGCGTTCAAACGCTTGCAGATATCGAAAAGCTGGTCAGCGCGGTGCGCTATCCCCCGATTGGGCTTCGGGGGGTCGGTCCTGTACGTTCGGCAAACTACATGATGGGGCCAATGGACCAGGCAACGTATGTGGCGTTTGCAAACACCCAAATCCTCATCCTCCCGCAGGTGGAGGATTTGGAAGCAGTAAGCAACCTGAAAGAGATGGCCCGGCACCCGGAGGTGGACGGCTTCATCATCGGCCCCCGCGATCTTGCCATGAGCATGGGCTTTGTGGATGGCCCTAATCATCCCGAAGTAAAGGCGGTGATTGATCAAATCTTCGATATTGCCCTCGAGGAGGGTAAACTGGTCGGAACGGTCGCTGCTACCGCTGCACAGGCCAGGAGCCTCGTAGATAAAGGGGCACGGCTGATCCTCAATTCCGTACAGGGCCTGCTTTCTGCAGGTTCCAGTGCTTTTTTGAATCATTAAACCATCAAAATATGGCATCTACGATACTCGTCGTCCTTTTCAACCTGAAGCCAGGAGTAACCCCTGAGGCTTACGAGCGTTTTGCAAAAGAAATGGATATCCCGACGGTAAAACGCCTCGCTTCGGTGGATGGCTTCCGGGTATTCAGGTCTTCGGGCCTCTTTGGTGCGGAAGGCCCCGCACCGTTCCAATACGTAGAAGTTATCGAAGTGAACAATCTCGACGGCCTTATTGCCGATGTGGGCAATCCTGCAGTCGGTAAGGTCGTGGCGGCTTTCC
This sequence comes from Lewinellaceae bacterium, assembly GCA_040382095.1. Lineage (GTDB taxonomy): Bacteria > Bacteroidota > Bacteroidia > Chitinophagales > Saprospiraceae > JADJPL01. The sequence goes on along the minus strand of JBEIGB010000011.1, from coordinate 39,991 downwards.
GCGATTATGCAGAAAATCCGATATTTATGATGACCGATGAAATTTAGGCGCTCCACCATAATATTCATTGACTTTCAGAACCATTCCAGATGTACCAGCTTGAAGGTAAAACGGCAATCGTTACAGGGGCAGGGCGCCGAAAAGGCATCGGCGAGGCAATCGTCATGCGCCTGGCCGCCGAGGGATGCAATATCGTGCTGAGCGACCTCGGTATTCCGAAAGGGACTTCGTTCAGCACCGATCACATCGGCACTACAGAGGAAATGGAAGCGATTGCCGAAGATGCCCGCAACTGCGGGGGGAAGGTGATTTGTGTTCCCTGCGACGTACGGGTGGAAGAAGAAGTGTCCGCTTTAGTGCGCCAGACAGTCGGGGCATTTGGCCAGCTCGAACTCCTGGTCAATAATGCCGGTGTGGGCTATCTGATGGAGCCTTTCGCAGAATTTAAGGAAAGTAGCTGGGACGCAGTACTCGACGTGAACCTCAAGGGGGCTTTTCTTTGCTCAAAACATGCGGCCATCCAGTTTATGGCCCAGGGGAAAGGGGGCAATATCATCAATATCGCCAGCCAGGCAGCCAAGTCCGGCTTCCCGTTTGCCGCTGCCTACACCGCATCCAAGCATGGCCTGATTGGCCTCACCCGCTCGAATGCCGTGGAACTCGGCCGCTACGGCATCCGGGTAAATGCGGTCTGCCCCAACCATATCACTACAGGACTCGGCGACTGGCAAAACCGTTTCTTCAGCGAAAAACTGGGCCTGGACTACGACACCTACCTCCAGGGTATCCGGGACCGCAACCCGCTGGGGCGTACCGGCTTCACCGAGGATATCGCCAAAGCGGTCGCTTTTCTGGCTTCCGACCAATCGGCCTACATCACCGGCGAAGCGATGAACGTCAGCGGTGGGGAGGAATACCATTAATTTTTTAAAATGAAAATTGGAATTGATATCGGGGGTACTTTTACAGACCTGGTCTTGCTGTACCCGCATACCGGCGAGCTTGCTTTTGCGAAAACCCTCACCACATATCCCGACCCTACCGAAGGCATCCTGAACGGCATCCGTGAAATCCTGGAGGCCAACGGGCTAAGGGCTTCCGAAATCCATACAATCGTGCATGGGACGACGCTGGTGACGAATGCCGTTATCGAACGCAAAGGCGCCAAAACAGCACTGATCACCACAGCAGGGTTTGAAGATGTCCTGGAAATCGGCAGGGAGCTGCGCTATGATATTTACGATATCTTCCTGGATATGCCCAAACCCCTGGTGCCGAGGAACCTCCGCTTTGGGGTGATGGAAAGGCTGGACAGGCATGGCCATATTTTGAGCCCGCTGAATGAGGCAGAGGTTCTGCGCTTGTTGGGGCAGCTCGCAGGTGACGGGGTAGAGAGCGTCGCGGTTTGCCTCCTGCACGCTTTTGCCAACCCCGCGCATGAACAGCGTATCGGGGAGCTGGTACAGGTACATTATCCCCACTTGTTTTGCAGCCTTTCCAGCGAAATTATGCCGGAAATCAGAGAATATGAACGGAGCAGCGCCACGGTCATGAATGCCACGGTCATGCCGTTGACCAGCCGTTACCTGGCGACCCTGGAGGCTGCTTTAAAGGCGCTCGGGTTCAACGGCACCATACAGATTATGGTCTCCAGCGGGCGCCTGACAACCATAGAAGAGGCCCGCAGGAAGCCGGTGCAGCTATTGGAATCAGGCCCTGCAGGTGGTGCTAAGGCTAGTGTATTCTTTGGCAGGCTTGTGGAAGAACCCCATCTTCTGGCTTTTGATATGGGGGGGACTACGGCTAAGGCGTCTTTGGTAAACGAATACACTCCGGAGATTACCCATCATTTTGAAGCCGCGCGGGTGAGGCGGTTTAAAAAGGGCAGTGGCCTGCCCGTGCGTATCCCGGTGATTGATTTGATCGAAATTGGTGCTGGTGGTGGCAGCATTGCACGGGTAAATGCCCTTGGGCTGATGCAGGTAGGGCCGGAAAGCGCGGCCTCCAACCCCGGCCCGGCAGCGTATGGGCTGGGGGGGCGCCTCCCTACTGTTACGGATGCAGATCTGGTGCTGGGGTATATCAACGAGCACTATTTCCTTGGCGGTACAATGATGCTGAATCGGGAAAAAGCCCGCTTGTCAATTGCCGATATGCTGGCTACCCCATTGGGAATTTCTATCGAAGCAGCAGCGATGGGCGTCTTTCGGATTGTAAACGAGAATATGGCCAATGCTGCCCGTGTCCATATCCTGGAAAAAGGACTGGACCCGCGCAAATATACGATGATTGCTTTCGGTGGTGCCGGCCCGGTACATGCCTTCCAGGTCGCCCGCCTCCTCCGCCTGCCCCGGCTGATTATTCCGGTTGCAGCAGGGGTGGCTTCGGCATTGGGCTTTCTGGTATCGCCGGTAGCAAGCGAATTTTTGTTCAGCTACGTTCATGACCTGGATCAAATGGATTGGGCACGCGTCAACCGCTTTCTGGAAGAAAAAGAAGCGGAAGGGATGGATTTTCTTGCGAAAAACGGGGTCGAGCCTGCGCAGGCCCGCGTGTACCGGGTAGCGGATATGCGCTATGCCGGCCAGGGGCATGAAATTGCTGTCCAGATCCCGGGCGGAACCCTCGGCGAAAATGCGCTGAAGGAGATTAAAGCAAATTTTAATGCGGCTTATGCGCTGCGCTACAACCGGGGTATCGCTGATATCCCTATGGAAACGGTCACCTGGCGTACCGTAGTCAGTGGCCCCGAACCACATTTTTTTCCCCGGCAGGTGATTTCGGAAAGTAATGGCGTGGTACAAAAAGGGACACGCAGTATTTATTTTCCAGGTGGGGATGGGCCTTGCAACGTGCCGGTATTCGACCGATACCAGCTATCGCCGGGCACAGAGCTGATGGGCCCCGCAATTGTGGAAGAGAAAGAAAGTACAACCGTGGTTGGGCTGGATAGCCGCCTTCGGGTTGATGCCTTCCGCAATTTGATTATTGATTTATCCTATCCTGAAGATTGAAATATGGAACCCAGCCTTTCTCCACCCGGTCAGTTTGATCCAATTACCCTGAGCATCCTCTGGGCGCGCCTGATTTCCATTGTGGACGAGGCGGGTACCACCCTTCAACGGACCGCCTTTTCTACCGTCACCCGCGAAAGCAATGATTTTGCCGTAGTGCTGATGGATAGGGACGGGAGGTCGTTGGCACAGTCGAGTATTAGCGTCCCTTCTTTTCTAGGGGTATTACCTATGCTTACCAAGGCCCTGCTACGGGATTATTTTCCGGCAGATACCTGGGTAGAAGGGGATGCGGTACTGACCAACGACCCCTGGTTGTGCGCTGGTCACAAGCCGGATATCGGGATTGTTTCCCCCATTTTTTATCAGGGAAGGTTAATCGGGTTCATCGGCACCATTGCACACTCCCCGGATATGGGTGGGGCCTTGTGGGGAGCGGGAGCCCGCGACCTCTATGAAGAGGGGTTGATGGTACCGCCGACAAAAATCACCGTGGCAGGGCAGCCTAACGAAACTTTGTTTCGCATTATTGAGGCTAATGTCCGCGCAGCCCGGCAGACAATTGGGGACATTCGCGCACAGATCGCCGCCAACGACCAGGGTATCCGCTCCCTGATGCGGCTCATGCAGGAATATGGCTTAAAAGATCTGCAGGCCCTGGGGGAACAGATTATCAGTGCCAGTGAAAAGGCGATGCGCGAAGCCATCCGTAGGGCTCCCGATGGAAGCTATCGCTATACGTATGCCGCAGACGGCGATGGGTTGGGGGAGGGGGTCCTCCTGGTGGCGGAGGTACAAATTAAGGGCGATGAGATCATGATAGACTGGGAGGGGACGTCTGCGGCCCACTCCCTGGCAATCAATGCAGTGATGAATTATACCTATGCATACACCGCATATCCCGTCAAATGTATTTTTAGCCCGGAGGTGCCTAATAATGAAGGGGCTTTCCGCCCAATCCACGTCAAGGCCCCCAGGGGCAGTCTGCTCCACGCCCAGAAACCCTCTCCGCTCGGGGCGCGCAATATTACAGGTAATATCCTTCATTCGGTGGTTTTCGGGGCTTTGGCGCAGGCTGTACCTGAACAGGTCCAGGCGGATTGCGGTAGTGCCTGCTGGTGTGTAGTTCTCAATGGTACAGACGACCAGGGGCGGGAATATGTAGAATACTTTTTTCTCAATGGCGGCTATGGAGCAAGGCCCGATCGCGACGGAGCGCATACCCTCAGCTTCCCGACCAACGTCGCAAATGTCCCCGTCGAGGTCCTGGAAAACAGCGCGCCTGTGCTGGTGACCAGAAAGGCGCTCGCCCCGGGTTCCGGGGGGGGCGGGACTTACCGCGGCGGGCTGGGGCAAATCTTTGCTTTCAAAAATATCGGTACAAAACCCATCAACCTTTCCCTACTTACCGAAAAAACCCAAACCTCGGCGCATGGTCTGCTCGGTGGAGAAAACGGTGCCTCAGGGATGATCCGCCTGCACCCTCACCGTCCCCTTGCCCCGAAAGGCCTCGATAAACTTTTTCCCGGTGAAGTTCTCGAACTGACCCTGCCCGGCGGTGGCGGATTTGGCCCACCACAGGAAAGAGACCCCAGGGCAATTGAACAAGATACCCGGTTAGGCTATTGATGAGAAAATAAGACTTGTTGTTCATCAAAAATATTCCACTATGTCGCAGAACCTGCCTCCCGTCTGGTCAAAGATCGCCAGACATGACCTTCTGCCCGATACGACCCACGACGAGCGGGCACGCTTCAATTTCCTCGCCAACCTGAACAAACACCTGGCTGCTGTAGTGTCGCCCGGCAATAAACCGGCGTATGAACTCCGGGTGCGGCCAGATTTCATTAAGCGCAAGGGCCGCGATTTCGAGACCCGCGAAGAAGTGCGCGAAGCGATGAAGTCCGACCCCCACTACCAGGCCTGGAGCGCCCTGCGCCGGTCGGCAATGGAAATGCGGCAGCAGGCTGGTCGCTCCCTGGTATTGCGACAGGCGCACGAACTGGCAGAACGGGCCGCCGCCCTCAACGACGGCAAAGCGACCCTGGAACTGCATCCGGAAATGCCCCTGCCTCCGTATATAACTATTATGGACAATCACCTCATGCCCGGGAGCTACCATGGGGAACTGTTCGAGGGCGATGTCTCCAATGCCGCCAACTATGATGCCGGCCTCTTCGTAACTACAGCCGGAATGCTCGGAAGGCTGAATGACGGCGGCGGAAAAGCAATCGCCGCTTATGTCCGCGAAACTTATCCGGATTTTAAGCCCCGGCGCATCCTCGATATCGGCTGTGGGCTGGGGCATAATGTATTGCCTATCGCCCAGGCTTTTCCCGAAGCCGAGGTAATCGCCATTGATACCGGTGCGCCGATGCTGCGCTATGGCCACGCCCGCGCGGTAGCCCTCGGCGTGAAAAACGTGCACTTTATTCAGATGAACTGCGAATCCACCCCTTTTGAAGCCGGGTCTTTCGATTGGGTACAAAGTACGATGTTCCTGCACGAGACGGCAGGTAAAGCCATCTTCAGGATTATGGAAGAAGTACATCGTTTGTTGCGTCCCGGAGGACTCACCTTACACATCGAGCAGCCGCAATATACGCCGGATATGGACCTGTACGAGCAGTTCATCCGCGACTGGGACGCGTACTACAACAACGAGCCGTTCTGGTCCAAAATGCACGATATTGACCCTTGCGATCTGATGGTCCATGCGGGTTTCCGGGCAGAAGATTTCATGCAAGTCGGGGTAAAAGCCGTCAATGACCTGGCCAATCCCGGTGAAAAACCCAAAGACGAGCCAGAAGACCACGGTCGTAGCCCCAAATGGAACGTTTTCGGAGCCTGGAAAAAATAGCCAAATCTAAAATCAGAACTTTATGGAACCCGTTGATTATATTAAACTGGCCGGCACCAAAGCAAAAGGTGGACGCCCTTATTTTTTTCAGGATCCCGCCGTAGAGCGCGTGCTGAACATCACCATGGCGGTTGCCGGGGAGCTGGCGGTCATGCGCGAAAGAATGGATACCCTGGAGCGCCTGCTCGCCGATAAAGGCCTGCTGGACCAGTCTGCTATTGAAGCGTATGTACCGGACGAAGCAGCAGGAGCCGAACGCCAGCAATGGCATGCCGAATACATCGCCCGGGTGCTGCGCATCGTCCAGCAGGAATTGGAAGCTATGGCACATCCTGAGCATAATATCCCCCTGGAAAAAATCGCGGACGAACTCGAATCTCTTTAAATTATTATGATGCCGGCAAGTACCGTCCATGATTTTTTTCAGGCAATCATCGCCAAAGATGCCGATGTGATCATGTCGTTTTATGACCCTTCTCCAGGGACTTATGTCATCCTGGAGGGTCCACGCCTGAGTACGCTCGGCTTTGACCGTATCAAAAAAGGATGGGGGGACTTTGTCCAATCCCCAATTTCCCTGGAATCCATTTTTTGGGAAGAAGGACCATTCTATGAAGAATCGGAGCAAATGGCCTGGGTGGCCGGAATCATCCGGCTGCGCGTGGTAATCAGGGAAAAGGTTTTCGAACAGGTTTTTCGGGGCTCTTTTGTCTTGAAAAAATCAGATGGCCGATGGGTAATCTGCCACGAACACGTCTCCGGCGCTTTACAAGATCCTTACGGAATCGGGGATTGGCTTAAGCAATAGAATATTCTTTGGCGGCACAAGCCGCCAAAGAATATTCTATTAAGAGGCTGTCTCATAAGATAAATTTTTTGGGGTTGTGTAAAAAGTATTCCGCTATTCCGCCGCCTTCGCCGCCAAATCAAAAGCCGGGGGCTTTTACACAACCTCATCCTCGGAATCCGTACAAGATAGCGACGTTCAAAAAAGTACAATATAATGAGCAGAACCTCCTTCAATACCTTTCTTGCCGCGCTGGCAACGGCTTGTTGTGCAGCCTGCGGCGTTCCTTCCGCCAGTCGCTCTGCCGTTTCGGCGATCGAATTATTCAAAATCTATATCACCGGGGACTTTAACAATAGCCGTCAGGTGGAAGAGGAGCGAAGGCTCGGAAAACAGGAACATCCTTTCGCCGTGCATATTAACAGGATCGGGGATGAAAAAATTGCCGGGGCGCCTAAAAGAGCGGGTTTCTGGATTATTGAAGAGAGTTACTACACCTATCCGGATAAGCCTACGACCATCAACCACCATTTATTCTTCTTTGAGGATACCGGCAACAACTCCGTGCGCCTGTATGCCTACGAACTGCCCCCTGCTCTGCCCATGGAACAACTCACCAACAGCAACCCCAACCTTGTCCTTCCTTTTGCCGACCTCAAGATTTCCCCCCGCTTCAAACCTGCCGAATACCTTTTCGATGGAAAAGAGACTTTCACCATCCATGCGCCCAATACCTGGGACAACGGTATGACCTTCACCCTCATCGAGAAATTTACCCCCGGCCGCCTGGAGGTCATGGAACTCCTGGAAAAAGACGGTAAACGCCTGACAGCCTATGCTACACCAATTGTTTATGAACGGGTGAAGTAGAGACGCGCGATTGCGCGTCTCCACCACGTATAATGTAGGATTCCCATACCCATTTATACGATGATCTTACCGACGGCGCCAAAATGCCGGGCGGGAGGAGACGCGCAATCGCGCGTCTCTACGCTGGTGATTGCAAAAATGCGATTGCGCATTTTCCTAAAATTACGTAGATTTAAAAAAAATAAAATGAGAGAGAAATTCCAAAATAAATATAGAATACCTTCTGCCCGGTTGAAGGGGTATGATTATAGCTCAAATGGATGTTACTTCATTACCATTTGCACAAAAAACAGGCAATGTTATTTCGGATCTATCGTAGAGGCGTGCGATTCTGGGTTGCCATATCATGACCCAACGGCACCGAAATATCCAATGGAGACCCACAATCGTTCATTTCAGTTACAGCCCACCATAATAGGGTAAATTGCTAATGAATATTGGAGAGAAATCCCAAAACATTATCCCTTTATTGAAGTGGACGAATTTGTGGTAATGCCAAATCATATACACGGAATTCTAATTTTTAATCGTGAGGATAAATTTGACTGGATACCGAATCAATTTGGTACTCAATCGCGAAATGTGGGTGCGGTTATTCGGGCCTTCAAATCCTCAACAAAAAGATATGCGAATCAAAAAAATGTTAACTTTGAATGGCAGTCCCGATATCATGATAGGATAATCCGAAATGAAAAGGAATTAAAGGCAATTAGACAATATATCTTTAATAATCCATCTAAATGGCAGAATGATGGATTGAATATAAGCCGCGTAGAACCGCAGAATTGGGCATCTTCATACCAAATCATTGAATACGAAACAGAACACCTGTTTAAATGATTGTAAGATAATGATAGAAAAAACAGCCAATTCAAGGATCTTGCTAGGATTATGCGTTGTATCGTTTTGTGTAGTCCTCCTCCTCCCATTACTCGTAAACGCCCAGATCACCCGACCCATCGGCATCAACTTGTCGTACGTGGCGGATTACTCCACCGAGCTGGTGTTCACAGATGCGTTCAAGCAGTGCAGGGAATGGATTTCTTCCAATGCAGATAATACCGGCCCCTGGGATACAGAGGTGAAAATCCCGCTTGGACCATCGGGGTATCCGCTGGAGATCCCCTACCGCAATGGGATCAATCCGCCACAAAAGGTGAAGACCCTCCTGATCTGGGACCTGTTCGAAGCGACACCCAGGGGGAAGTTCAGGCTAATCGTGAAGGGCAGTGGGCAGGTACAGCTTAACTTTGGCGCAAGGGGCACCTTCAACTGTCCGGTAGATACCCTGGTAGATGTGACGGGTGCAGTTTCTATTGAAATCACCCGATCCGATAAGGGCAGCCCGATCAACGATATTAAATTTATCCTGCCGGGCTATGTGAACAACTTCGCTACGCAGACCTTCACCCGGGAGCTTTTGCATTTCGTGAAAGACTTCCAGGTAATCCGCTTTATGGATTTTACCAATACTAATGGCTCTCCGATAAAAACCTGGGCAGAGCGTACGCCCGCCAACTACTATACACAGGCCAAATTTGGCGGGGCGGCCTGGGAATATGTGGTCCAACTGGCCAACGAGACCCGTAAAGATATCTGGATCAATATCCCACATAAAGCCGATGATGCGTATATCACCAACCTGGCAAACCTGCTGAAGCAATCCCTGCACCCGAATGCCCGGATTTACCTGGAGTACAGCAATGAAATCTGGAACAGTTTCTTCTCCCAGCACCAGGATTGTGCCGAGATGGCCCAAATGATCGGGATTTCAGGCCAGCCCTGGGAAAGGGCCTGGAAGTTTACGGCCAAGCGCTCGGCAGATGTGTTCCACCTGTTTGAAAAAGCCTTTGGCGGTACCCAGCGCCTGGTCAGGATTATTCCCTCCCAGGCTGCTAATAGCTGGCTGACCGAAGAATTGATCACTTTTTTCAATAACCCGCTTTTTAACCCCAACAGGGTAAAGGCCGATGCAGTAGCGATCGCACCTTATTTTGGAAATGAAGTCGCTGATGACCTGGTAGCGAAAGGCCTGGTCGCTTCGGTCACGGTATCACAAATTCTCCAGGAATTGAAAAAATCCATGGCTGATTCCAAAGCATGGATGGAAGAAAATAAACGGGTGGCAGATAAATACCAACTGAAACTCATCAGCTATGAAGGGGGGCAGCACCTGGTAGCGACCGGAGGTAATACCAATATCGAACAGTTGACCAAAAAGCTCATAGATACCAACAGGGATACCGCCATGCAGCAACTCTATTGCACCTATATGGATGATTGGTACAAGGCGGGCGGGGAGTTGTTCTGCCATTTTTCTTCAGTTCAGGGATATTCCGAATACGGTAGCTGGGGGATCATGGAACAACAAAAAGACACCCTGAATCCGAAATATCTTGCTTTCAAACGCTGTGTCTTTCCTTTCAACCAAACGACCACGAGCAGCAGGCTTTTGCCTGCCGAAGAAAGTGGGATTGTATTATTCCCTAATCCGACCAGCGACCGGGTATTCATTCAATCCGATGCAACGGTCCATCGGTTTCAGGTGTACAATGGACTAGGGCAATTGTTGATTTCCGGCCAGGATAATTCCATTGATCTTTCGCGGCTTCCCGATGGGTTGTTTTTGGTGAAAATCGCCCGCCAGGTGTTCAGAATTGTGAAAAATGGAGGGAAAGGTGGTTGAAAATATCCATAGACCATTACGCGACTCATTGCACAACCATTTCGAATGCCAAAATCGGAGCTGATAAAAAAACTCGACGCACTGGAGCGGGTCGCCACGGCTTCCCGCCTCCACAGGTTGCTGACGCGGCCATTCCGCTATGTCCATGCGATCTTGTTCCGGGAGCTCGTATATGCAAAGACCAAGCAGGGAAAGGAGGTCGTTTGCAGGACTTTTTTCGGCCAGGATATGCACGTACTGCTCCCCTCCAGCACCGATATCTACCTGACCGGCGGGAAGACCCACGAATCCGAAATCCGGCTGGCGAGATTTCTGATCCATTGTTTGAAGAAAGGCGATATCCTGGTGGATGCAGGTGCGCACTACGGCTATTTTACCCTGCTGGCCGCTCAACTGGTGGGCCAGAGTGGAAAGGTCGTTGCTTTTGAAGGGTCAGCGACAACGTTTAAAGTTTTACAAAAAAATACGGCCTCTTTCAAAAGTATCACTGCTCATCACCTCGCCCTTTCAGACACCGATGGCGAATTGGTTTTCTACGAATTCCCCAATCAATACGCCGAGTATAATGCATTGGACATCCAGCAATTCCGGCAAGATGCCTGGATAGGGGAGAACCCGCCACGGGAGTACCGCGTCCAGGCCGTTTCCCTTGATGGATATTTAGAAAAGGCAAACCTTTCCCCGACAGTCATCAAAATAGATGTGGAAGGAGCAGAATACCAGGTGATACAAGGGATGGGACATTTTCTGGAAAAGGCCTCCCCGGTGGTCATTATGGAGTATCTTTCCGGCAAAAGATCAGGAGATACCTACCTCCGCGCAGAACAATTACTAACTTCGCTCGGATATACGCCTTTTGCCATTGACCGCTCCGGGGCTCTCCAGCCGATGGGATCCGCAGCAGAGTACATGAGCAGGAAGGGGTTGGAGTCGGATAATATCGTATTTTGCAAACATGTAGTTATACTTCGGGGAAATGAGGTTTAGCAGGTATTTGAGCCTACCCCCACCACCAGGGCGATGCAACAGGCTGGGTTTTCACAATCATCGCTCTTTGCCGGAAAAACCTGCGCAACGCCCCCGGGCCCATCCGGGTACCGCCGATGCCGGAAGCCTTGAAGGATTGTTTCTCCCCCTCATGGATAATGGCCGTCAGGGCACAGTCATTGATGCTGATGGCGCCGGCCTCGATTTTTCTGCCGATTTTTTCTGCAGCTTCCCAGGTAGAGGCAAAGACGGCGGCACTTAGGCCAAAGGGACTGTCGTTGGTCAGTTCCAGTGCTTCCTGCTCGTCTTTAAAGGACATGACCGGAATAATAGGGCCAAAGGTCTCTTCCTGCATAATCCGCATATCGTGGCGGACGTTGGTGAGTACGGTGGGCCTGAGCCATAGCCCGCCGCCATGCTGCTCGCAGGCAGGACTGCCGCAATGCAGGATCGCACCCTTCTCCAACGCATCCTGCAAATGGGCGTTGATAATGTCCGCCTGCCGCGCAGAAATAATCGGGCCGATTTCGCCGCTTTCCATGGTAGGGTAGGCGAGGCGGATAGCCCTTGCCTTGGCCGTCAATTTTTGTACGAATGGATCAAAAATGCTTTCCTGGACGTACACCCGCTCGATCGAAAGGCAGGAATGGCCACAGTTGACACAACTGCCCCATAAAATAGACGAACTGGCCTGGTCGAGGTCAGCCCCCTCAAAAACGAGGGCAGGGTCTTTGCCCCCAAGTTCAAGAAAACACGGGATGAAATATTCCGCCGCCGCCCGGTAAACGCGTCTTCCTGTGGCAACGCTTCCGGTAAAGCAGATCAGGTCCACTTCCGGGATGAGCATGGCCCCGGTCTGCCCATCGCCTTCAATATACTGCAACACGCCGGATAATCCGGGTACTGCATCTATACTTGCCTGCAATGGCCCGATAAATCTGGGCGTAATCTCCGAGGGCTTGACAACGACGGCACACCCGGCGAGCAGCGCGGGAATAGCATCAATGATGGATAGCAGTAAAGGAAAATTCCAGGGACTGATCACCCCAACCAATGGATAAGGAACCGTATCCTGATGGATTTCAATGAAAGGTACACTGGTCTTGCGGGTGATTTTTTCGGAAAAAAAATCCCGGGCGATACCGCACCAGCGGTCAATACCCGAAAAAAGCAACTGCGCTTCCAGCAAGCTCTCGCCCTTTCGGCCGGTATCTGCACACAGTGCAGCCAAAAGTTCCGCCTGCCTGTCCTGGGCGGCCGCTTTCCACTGCTGCAAGGCATCTATCCTGGCTTCGATGCCGATCGCAGCCCATTCCGCCTGGTTTGTGCGCAGAATTTTGGTTTTGGCCTTAATTTCTGCAGATTCCGGTAAATTAAAACAATAATCTGCCGCTCCCGTACGCGGGTTACGCACTGCAAATGGTTGATTCAGGGACATCTCAGGTGGTTTTTATGTGCTCTGGCAATAAAGCAGGAAAAAGGATTTATGGGAGGAGTTGCAGGGCTTAAACAGATGAAATCCGGCCTTCCGCCTGCATTCTCGCAATAGTGGCCTGAAGGGTTTGAATAAAATGGGTGCGCTCAGGAGATTTCCCCAGGAGGTTATTTGCAGGATAGGCAGTATGCCCTGCATAGCTTTCGGCAAACAACTCATTGCGTTGCCTGGCGAGGTAGTTGGCCATACCCGGACGAAGGCGTGCGGCACGCAGACTATCGAGGTCAAGTGTAGCATTGGCGACCATACTTTCTCCCGGGCCGGCCTCGGCAAGGATATGCCCTTCGTAATGGACGATTTTAGAGCCACTGTCGGTAGAGCTCATTGGGATATCCGTCCCGCTGATACCAGCAGAATTGGCAGATACGGTATAGGCCATATTTTCGATGGAACGGGCCAGTTTGGCCACATTTTTCTGCGTCAGCAGGGGGCTTCCGGCTTCCGAGCTGGAGTGCAGGAATATTTCGGCCCCACGCATCATCAGGCAGCGTGCGATCTCGGGATAGAGGATTTCTTCCGAGGCGATACAGGCAAGGCGTCCGATTGCCGAATCTGCTACCGGGAATACGGCTTCCAGACCATAAATCGCGAGGTACTCGTCCCAGACATCGTGGGGTGTAGGGGCAAACATGGAATTCAGGCGGCGGTACCGGAGGATGACATCCCCATCCGGATCTATGATGAAACTGCTTTGGAAATAAAGTGCGGGAAAATGCGGGTCCAATTCATACGCGTTGCCACTAAGGAAGATTTGGTTGGAACAGGCAATTGCCGAAAGTGCCTGGAACACCGAATCTTTCGGTTCGAGACAGGCTTTTTCCTGCCATTGCGGTATGCTCTCGCCAATTGGAAAGCCAGTGAGGAAATATTCCGGTAAGACCACAAGGCGGAGGTCCTGTCCGATGAAAAGCCTGGAGGCACGGATTTGCCGCCCGATCCGCGTACAGGCAGCGAGCATACGCTCTGTTGCAGCCGAACGGGAGCTACAGCTATTGACTGCATCGCAGGTGATTTGCAGGGCGAGGGCTTTATAGCGCATAATCAGATAATTAATCGGTCCCGATCGGTTCGGCGAACTGCTTGTACTGCAGGTATTCGTCCAGTTGTTCAAGGACACGCTCGGCGAGGTACAGGAATTGCTCCTTTTCCTCGTCAGAGAGCTGGAAAAAGAGCATTTCATTGAGCGACCTGCGTTCAGGCTGCAGCCTGCCGACGAGTTCCGCACCCCGTTCGCTCAGCCCGAGGCGTTTCCTGCGGCGGTCTTCTTCATCTTCGATTTGTACAATTAGCCCTTTTTCCAACAGGATATTGAGGATATTGGAAACATTGGGGCGGGAAGAGTCCAGGGATTCGGCAATTTCCGAGGCCATGAGCGCTTTGTTTTGTGGGTTGCGCTGTAAATAGGGGATGTTGGGGTCGTTGGCGAGGTGGAGAAGGACCAGCCACTGTTGGGTGGAAATCCCCAGCTCCTGGCTGATAATATCCCGCCGCTTTTTGAGACGGTCGCCAAGGGTAATCAGGGTGAGGATCAGGGTCTCTTCTATGCGCTTCTCGATACGCATCTGCTGGGGTATGAGCAGATATTTATTTTTCTTGGTTTGGCTCATGTTTGCTTTTTATTGCGGCCGCACGGTTTTTGGGGGGGTTAAAAAAGGTACGCTGATTGCCGCGATGATGCTGATTGCAATTAAAATCTGCAGGCCCTGGCCGTAATTTCCCTGTGCTGCACGCAACTGCCCGAGTACCAGAATACCCATAACGCCAGAGATCGTATCTACCATAGTCACCAGGCCAAGGATCTTGCCGTATGCTTTCCCTGCATAAAATCCAGCTACTAACAACTGGATCATCGTGAATGTTCCACTAAACCCAATTCCAAAAACGATGGCATACCCCCAGACCAGTCCGGGATAATCGCCCAGCAGGTAAAGGAATATTGCTCCGAGCGCAAGGTTAAGGGTTGCAGCGAACATAATGGTCTTTTTGGGATAATGGTCGCCGAGTTTCCCGAAAATGATTTTCCCTAAAATACTGCAAAAGAAAAAAGCACTCAATACCCCCGCAGAAGCAGGTAGCTTATCGCCAATATCTTTGAAATATAAGGCCTGGTGCTGAATAACCGCCACAATACAAAACCACATGCCCCCGGTAACGAGCATCAGAAGGTAAAACGAAGGGCTGCGCAGGGTGGATCCAAGCATAGGCCCTTCCGCCGCCTGGGCAACCTCCTTATTCACGCCGCTACTGTCCCCCAGTACTTTCCCGTCAGGCCCCAGGCCAAATTCAGAAGGGTGGTTCCGGATCAAAAGGGCTAAGGACCCGAACATACATACCCCGGCAATGGTACCCAATAATAGCAGCGCACCCCGCCACCCAAATGCCCCAATGCCCCAGGCAGCGATCGGGTTGAAAATCGTGCCGCCAAAACTGGAGCCGACAAGCAGTATCCCAACCGCAATACCCCTGTAACGCACAAACCACTTGGTCAGGATATACATGCTGGGGATAATTCCTCCCATCACGATCCCTAATGAGAATAGAAAATACACCGCAATCATCTGCCCAAGGTCCCGGATATAGGCGAAAGCAAAAAAAGCAGCCGTCATTAATAATATTCCGGTCAGCATAATCCTGCGCGGACTGCCCCGGTCAAGCAACAATCCGACAAAAGGCGAGATCAGGGCAACGGAAAAAAACAACATTTGTGCAGGGCGCGTGACCTTCGCCTGATCCCACCCAAATTCCTCCAGCAGGGCCGGATAAAAAATGGGCAGGGTGTTCAGGATAACCCCGTTGCTGATGACATAGCAGATGAAAAGCCCGCCCAGCAGCAGCCAGGCAAAATATTTTTTTCCCATAAGTTGAATCGGAGTTTCAAATTTTTGGCATTTTCGCTTCCGCGCTGATAAATTCCGTCTCAACGCGATCTAAGTTAAAGATATAAAAAGTTAACTGAATTAATTGTTTTTTCATAAAATTATTTTTTGATATGCAAGTATCCTGGAAAGGGGTGTACCCCGCCGTGACGACAAAATTCAAAGCAGATGGTTCCCTGGATATTCCGGGTTTTCTCCATAATATCCAGGCTCAGGTGGATGCGGGGGTGGCTGGTATTATCATCGGCGGCTCCCTGGGAGAGAGCAGTACGATTACCCATGAAGAACGCCTGGAACTACTCCGTGCAGCTTTAGACCAAACATCAGGGACAGTACCGGTAATCCTGAATATTGCCGAGGGGGCTACCCAGACTGCGGTGCGGCTTGCGAAGATGGCAAAAGCGGCAGGGGCTCACGGACTAATGCTGCTCCCGCCGATGATGTACCGCCCTACACCTTCGGAAACGGTGCGGTTTTTTAAAACGGTTGCGGCAAGTATAGATCTGCCCATCCTGCTCTACAACAATCCGGTGGATTACAAGACCGAAATCACCGTGCCGATGTTCGAAGATTTTATAGCACATGAAAATATACAGGCGGTGAAAGAGAGCACCCGGGATATTTCCAATGTGACCCGCATGCGTTCAGCTTATGGCGACAGGTTCAAGCTTCTTTGCGGCGTGGATACACTCGCGATGGAAGAATTACTCATGGGGGCAGATGGATGGGTGGCAGGCCTCGTCAATGCCTTTCCCGCAGAGACGGTAGCGGTTTATCGCCTTACAAAAAGTGGGCAGACAGAGGCGGCACTCGCCATTTACCGCTGGTTCCTGCCGTTGCTGGAACTGGATATTTCCCCCCAGCTCGTACAGAACATCAAACTCGCGGAAGCAATGACCGGACTGGGCAATGAACATGTGCGGCCACCGCGCGTCCCGCTGGAAGGAGCGGAACGTGCAAGGGTAATCGCGCTTTTGGAAAAACACCTGGCCGATCGTCCCGTACTTCCGGATTATTTGAACATCAAAATCAACGACTGATATGATCAACACTGCCAACCGGATTGGATACCAATCTGTCGCACAGGGCACGCCGACCCTTCAGTCGGTCAACCCGGTCAGCCGGGAAGTGCTGCCCGGGCACTTTCACGCAGCCACAAGGGAAGTGGTCAATGCTGCGATGGAAAAGGCGGTATCTGCTTTCCACGCGTACCGGTCTGTCGGGGCGGCGGGCAAGGCGGCTTTCCTGCGGGCAATCGCAGCCGAGATCGAGGCTCTGGGACCGCCCCTGATCGAACGTGCGATGGAGGAAAGCGGGCTGCCGGAAGCCCGGCTCCTGGGCGAGCGCGGCCGCACCTGCGGGCAGTTGCGTCTGTTCGCGGATTTCCTGGAAGAGGGGAGCTGGGTAAACGCAATCATCGAAACAGCGCTGCCTGAACGTCAGCCGCTGCCGCGGCCGGATATCCGCAATGTGTTACAGCCAATCGGTCCGGTCGCCGTATTCACTGCTTCCAATTTCCCCCTGGCTTTTTCCACCGCGGGAGGGGACACCGCATCTGCCCTCGCAGCGGGTTGCCCGGTAGTGGTAAAGGCTCATCCATCCCACCTCGGAACGAATGCCCTGGTTGCAGAGGCAATTCTCCGCGCTGCCCGTCGCTGTGATATGCCGGATGGTGTTTTTTCATCCCTTAATGATGCGGGTACGGAGGTGGCCCTTCACCTGGTACAACACCCTGCTCTCCGTGCCGTAGCATTTACCGGCTCGCATCAGGGTGGGATGGCTTTATTTCGTGCAGCACTCGACCGCACAGCGCCAATCCCCGTTTTCGCCGAAATGGGTAGTATTAATCCGATGTTCCTTCTCCCACTGGCCGTTCAGGCCAATGGTGAAGGTCTGGCCAATGCGATTGCTGCATCTGTGACGCTGGGGGCAGGGCAGTTTTGTACCAACCCCGGGCTGATCGTCATTATGGAAGACGCCGCTGGTGTGGCCTTTGTCCGCACCCTGGCTGCGGCTATGGCACAGGTAGCCCCTGCCACAATGCTCAATAAGGGGGTTTTTGAAAATTATGAACAGCGGAAAGAAGCCCAATTTTCTATTCCAGGTGTTTCAGCGGCATATCCCTCAGCACACCGTATCGGGGACGATTGGAAAGGAAGACCCGCCCTGGCAACTGTTTCAGCAGAGGCTTTTCTTGCTACGCCTGCCCTGCAGGAAGAAGTATTCGGGCCTTCGACGCTCGTCGTATGGTGTAAGGATAGAGCTGTGATGCAGTCGGTGGCTGCCAGCCTGCACGGGCAACTCACCGCAACGATAATGGGGGAAAATACCGAGCTGGGAGATTGGAAAGCACTTGCGGAAGTCCTGCAGGAAAAAGTGGGTCGTTTGCTGTTCAACGGCGTCCCTACTGGTGTGGAAGTCGGTCATGCGATGCAGCACGGGGGGCCTTTCCCGGCCACAACGGATGCGCGGTTTACATCTGTCGGCACGCAGGCAGTACGGCGCTTCGTACGGCCGGTGGCTTATCAGAATTGCCCGGACTTTTTACTGCCGGATGCGCTGAAAGATGGTAACCCTTCCGGGATTTTCCGGTTTTTTAACGGTAAATGGGGCAAAGAATGAAAAAATCTTTTTTTTGTATTGATGCTCACACGTGTGGCAACCCAGTGCGCCTGGTTGCCGGGGGCGGACCCTTGCTCAAAGGGGGCAGCATGATGGAACGGCGCCTGCATTTCCTCGAAGAATTCGATTGGATCCGAAAAGGACTCATGTTTGAACCCCGTGGCCACGATATGATGTCGGGGAGTATCCTTTATCCTCCTGTGGATCCGCAGAACGATATTGGTGTTCTTTTTATCGAAACGAGCGGCTGCCTGCCTATGTGCGGGCATGGTACGATCGGTACGGTCACGATTGCCCTGGAGGAAGGCCTGGTCGTTCCAAAAGTGCCCGGTAAGCTACGCCTGGAAACGCCTGCGGGAATTGTACTGGTCGAATATGCCGTCGAAAACAGGAAAGTGCAGTGGGTCCGGCTGACGAATATCCCTTCTTTCCTTTACCGTACTGATCTGGAGGTAGAGTGCCCTGATCTGGGCACCCTGACTGTTGATGTAGCGTATGGAGGGAATTTTTATGCCATCGTTGACCCGCAGCCTAATTTTCCGGGTATAGAGCAATATACGGCAGCAGATTTAATCCGCTGGAGCCCGGTGATTCGCCGCCGCCTCAACGAAAAGTTTGCTTTCCAGCATCCCGAGAACCCGGCTATCCGTGGGCTTAGCCACATCCTTTGGACAGGTAAACCGCTCTCGGCTGATGCCCATGCCCGGAATGCAGTCTTTTACGGAGATAAAGCGATTGACCGATCCCCTTGTGGTACAGGTACTTCCGCCCGGATGGCACAATGGGCGGCCAAAGGGAAGCTCGATATCGGCGACGCTTTCGTCCACGAAAGCTATATCGGGAGCCAGTTTGTTGGGCGGGTTGAAGGAAAGACGCATTGCGGAGGGTATGAAGCGATCATCCCCTCTGTCCAGGGCTGGGCAAAAATCACGGGGTACAACACGATTTTTATTGATCCGGAGGACGACCCCTACGCGTACGGTTTTCAGGTCATTTGACAGCGGAATGGCCGGATGTAAAGCGTTCCTCCCACCCCCTGGGGTCGTGTTTCCAATCGGTGAGCAGGGCTTTTTCTGCATCGGAGATGTAGCCCATGTCCAGGGCTTTTTTTAGCAGGGCATCGTAGTTGCTCAGCGTAGCGAGTGGGCATTCGGCGGTCTGAAATGCGTGTGCGGTTTCAGGAAATCCATAATTAAAAATCGCGAGTACTCCGGAGATTGTAGCCCCGGCCTCGCGCAGCGCCTCCACCGCTTTCAGGCTACTGCCACCAGTAGAGATTAAATCCTCGACTACGAGGACGGTAGCGCCCTCGGCAAGCTCGCCTTCGATCAGGTTTTGGCGCCCGTGGGATTTGGGTTTGTCGCGCACATAAACAAAAGGCAGGCGCAAGCGGTCGGCCAGCAAAATGCCATGCGGGATTCCGGCGGTGGCGACGCCGGCTACGGCGGTGAATGGGGCGAAAGCAGCAGACTGCCGCACCAGTGCCTCCACAACGTGATCCCTGGAACCCGGGTGGGAGAGGATACTGCGGTTATCGCAATAAATAGGGGACCGCATGCCCGATGCCCAGGTAAATGGCTTTTGCGGGCTCAGTTTAATTGCTTTTATTTGCAGCAATATGCCCGCAATTTCATTGGCAATTTCCATGTTCTTTTTGGCAAATGTATAAAATCTATATCAACGAAACACCGCTTTATCTGCTGCAATCGGGCGCCGGGCTTATTGAACAGCTCCAGGCACAGGGAAATGTGCTGATCAGCCGCTATTCCGGAAAGATCAAAACCCTGCCGAATTACTTCGATATGCTCGAAAAAACCCGGCGCTATGCCGCGGTGGTGCTATTTACCGATGACTTCGGTAATCTGGAAAAGGACTTTTTCCATTGCTTTCAAAAGGTGGAAGCAGGTGGTGGCGTGGTCGTTGCTCCGTCCGGAAAGGTGCTTTTCATCCACCGCCTGGGCCACTGGGACCTCCCCAAAGGTAAAATTGACCCAGGAGAAGATCCACCAACTGCCGCGTTGAGGGAAGTCCGGGAAGAAACAGGTATCAAAACGCTCCGTCTGGGTGACCCACTTCCAGCAACCTACCACACCTACAAAACCGCTTCCGGTAAACGCATGCTCAAGGTCACTTTCTGGTTTAAAATGTATGCGGAAGAACAGCCGCTGTATCCGCAAGCCGAGGAGGATATTACAGCGGCCGTATGGGAGTTCCCGGAGACTATCCTATCCCAGGGGAATATTCCCGTGTACCGGAATATCCGGGATATTTTGGACGGGGACGGGAGCCTCGCTCGTGTTTAGGCCTGTTGGCGTAGTAAGGTCAAAGTCAAAATTATATTGATGACCCAGCCTCGAAGGGGTAAAAAAATATTCTGGGGGTTTGTAAAAAGACGAGGCTGTCTCACAAATCCTTTGGCGGTGAAGGCGACAGAGTACTTATGAGACAGTCGCTAAATTTTTCTGGGGGCTGTACCGTAAATCCTTTTTTTTAACGCGGATGCTATCCATTTTGCGAATCAAAATGGATAGCATCCGCGTTAAAAAAAATTTTATCCTGCCGCCAAAGGACATTTTTGTATCAGAACCCTTGGAAGGGCTTTTCGTACGGCCTTTAGAAATAACTCAGGAGAGAATCTATTTTTCCGTAAATTGGAGTTTAAAAATTGTTTTATGCAAAAATTTATGCTTCTTTTTCTGGCATCGGTCGCCTTTTCCAGCATTACTGCACAAAATACAAGCGTTAAAGCCCTTGTCGGCGGTACGCTGATTGACGGCTTTGGAGGAAAGCCTATTCACAACAGCGTTATTATCGTAGAGGGGGAGCGTATAAAAGCAGTGGGCCATCAGGGCAATCTCGCAGTGCCGGAAGGCGCTGAGGTGATTTCCACAGAAGGTATGAGCGTAATGCCCGGGCTTTGGGACATGCACGTTCACCTCATGATCAATGGGCACAGCGATTATGCGCACTGGGATTCCACCTATCTGCCCCTGCTGGCCGATGTCATCATGCCGTCCTCTGCGCATCAGTTGCTGATGGCCGGGGTGACCGGGGCCCGCGACCTGGGGGCACCGCTGGAAGCGAGTATCCGGGTACGCGACCGCATCAACAAGGGCGAGATCCCCGGACCGACGATGTTTATGTCGGGGCCTTTCTTACAGCATAAACCTTATCCCGGTACCGAAGCCTTCCGCTGGGGTGTCAACGGCATCGCAGATGCGCGGGCAAAAGTCAAAAAGCTTGCAGAAGCCGGCGTGGACTGTATCAAGCTGATTGACCAGGATGAAATGACCATGGACGAGGTGAAGGCAATCGTGGACGAAGCCCATAAATACGGGTTACCGGTGGTGGCCCATGCCCATCGCCCGGAGGAGGTGCGGCGTGGACTTGAGGCCGGGGTAGATTGCTTCGAGCATACCGGTCTGTCTTCCGCACCGGAATATCCTGAAGATATCATTGACATGATCGTAGAGCGCACGGCCCAGATGAATAAAGGCCCCCTGTACTGGACGCCAACTGTGGAAGGCCTTTTCAACTACGAATACATGCGCGACAATCCGGAAAAACTCGACAACGACTGCTGGCACCTCGGCCTTCCGGATTCCATCGTCGCAGATATTAAAAATTCGATCCGTTATCCCAGCAGGATGGCCTATTTTCAGCTAAACCCTATTCGCAAACCCACCCTGGAGCGCAAAGTCAATCAGCTTAAATCCGCCGGCCTGGTATTGCTGATCGGCACGGACAGTGGTATCCCCATGAAGTTCCATTGCCAGAGTACCTGGAACGAACTGGATGTATGGGTCAACCAATTCAAGTTCGACCCGATGTACGCGATTAAGGCGGCGACCTACTGGCCTGCCAAGGCAATGGGAGCGGATAAAGACTACGGGACGATTTCCGAAGGGAAATACGCGGATATCATTGCAGTCCATGGGGACGTATTGCGCCACATCGCATTGCTACAAGATGTGGATATGGTGATGAAACATGGGAAGCAGGTTAAGTAACAAGACGGATCAGCGGATCAGCTGGATATCCCCTGAATACCCTTCGGTTATTTCATCGAGAAATCGAATGCGCGCTATATAGGCGTAAGGTCCTTCCGGTGCAGCTTTGCCATGGACGCTGCCGTCCCAGCCAAGGGATGGGTCGTTCGGAGGGAAATCGAGGCGTTCAAAAACGATCCCGCCCCATCGGTCAAAAACCAGGAGTTGCTCAATCCGTTTCACATTGGGGATACCCGCAAAAACGGTAAATAAATCATTTTTCCCATCGCCGTCAGGGGTAAATGCATCCGGAATAAAGATTCTTCGGATTTTATTGACTTTTATAAAGAGGGAGTCTGTCGCGATGCAGTTTTTATCCGAGCGGGTATAAACAGACAGCATTCCGGAGCTGATGGGCAGCCATTCCAGCATAGCACAATTGGGGCAGTCTATTGCGGGCGTGTATTGCCAGCGATATTCCAGGACTGGCCGGTTGCTCAGGGCGCTAATATTAACCGTCTCCCCTAAATCCACTTCCAGGTTTTGTCCAATATCCACTGTAAATGGCAAAGGATTTTCCAGTGCCGCTACAGTTTCGAATGAGCATCCATTGCGGTCGGTGATACGAATGGTATGGTTGCCGGCATTTAGTCCGTCTATGCGTTGAACGTTGCCTAGCTCCCTGCCATTGGCGATAAGCGAAAATGGGGGATTGCCCCGCAGGATGCGGTCAACAGTAACCGACCCTCCGCTGGGTGCGTCGCAGGTAGGCCCTTTGAGGGTAAGATCGGCGGAAATAAGGGGGTCAGGAACAACAGTAAGATTCAGGGTTACGATACTATCGCAGCCGATAACCGTTTTCAGGCTATCCACATACACTCCGCTGGCCGTGAACTGTTGATTTCCGAGGCGATAGGCCAGCCCCTGGCAAATGGTGTCCGCAATCGTATAAAATTTTGGTACGACATGTACAATTTTGATATTGGACACAATCCGGCATTTGGAATTTTGTAAATTTTGTACACTGTTGGCGATCAGATAGCGGTAATAGTAATAACCTCCTGAAAGCCTGGTGTGGGTATAAATGGAATCCCTTGCCCCTGGAATATCCTTCCATTGGGCGCCCCCGTCAACGCTTTCCTGCCATTGGATTTTTGGGGAGGAGTACTCATCTCCGATGACGGTCGCTTTGAGTGCAATAGGCGAGCCATCTTCGCAGATATTGGCAATTTCGGTAGGTAGGATAAAAGACTTTGGCCCACATGCCCGGAAAGAGATATTGTCGAGTGCGAGGTCATTGCCATTACCTCCCGGGGCATTATTGCGAAGGGCCAGGGTGACAGATGTCTGCCCGGGAGCAGTGGTAAATACAAAACCATAAGTGTTCCAGCGTTCGTTCTCTGGCACATTACCGGTCGTCAAGGCTTCCTTTCCGTCAATCAGAAAAGAGACGTTAGGTTTTATTTTGTTTTTTCCGGCGGGAATCAGGTTGAAAACATCCACAGAAAACTCAAAGCGGGAATTTTCACAAAGCCCATCTACTTTTTGTTCATAGAAAAGCCCTGGCTGGAAGCTGGCGTTCACGACCATCATGTAGCCGTTGGGGTCCTGGCTATTGTCTTTCACCCGCACCCAATCAAACGCAGATGCCCATTTGCGCATATCATTGGTAATCGTATAAAAGCCGTCGTTTGGGGGGGCCTGGCGGGTGTAGGCATATCCCGGCGCAATACGCGGGTCGTCGGGCAGGATGTTGACAAATCCGGAGCCGAAATCCCCTGCGGTGAAAATATTCTCACCGAGGTTACCGCTACAGGTCGCTGACTGGCCCAGCGCCGGTTCCCGGTGGGCGAGTAAGGCGAGCAGGAGCATACACGACAGGTTTAACCGCATATCATACCTTCTGATCTATTTGCTCATTTTCATGTAATCCACGGTCAGGTTGCACAGCATACGGACGCCGAGTTTCATGCCGCTTTCGTCTATGTAGAAGTCGGGCGTATGGTGAGGGGCTGATTCCGTGGGGTTTTTCCCTTTTGGCATACCCCCGAGGAAGAGGAAGAGTCCCGGGATTTTATTAGCGAAAAAGGAGAAATCCTCTGCTCCGGTCACTGCGCGGGTCAGGACGACGTTGTCCTCCCCTGCGACCCGTTTCATAGTAGGGCCCATTGCCTGGGTGAGTTCCAGGTTGTTGAAAGTTACGGGAACATAGCGTTCAATTTCTACAACGGCCTTTGCCCCTGAGGCTTCCGCGATATTAGTGGCTGTATGGCGGATTTTTTCGTGGATGATGTCCTGCATTTGTGGGTCAAGGGTGCGGATAGTGCCCACCAACTCCACTTCTTCCGGGATAATATTGTTCCGCACCCCACCGGATATTTTCCCCACGCTGATTACTGCAGGCTCCCGGGTCAGTTCGGTTTGCCTGGAAACGATCATTTGAAGCCCCAATACAATCTGTGCCGCTACGGTGACCGGATCAATTCCCGTCCAGGGCGTTGACCCATGGGTTTGTTTCCCTTTCACGGTAATCACGAAGCGGTCGGCAGCTGCCATAGTGCCACCTGGTTTGAAGCGGATCATTCCCACTTCTGTCTGTGCGTTGATATGTAACCCGAAAACGACATCGGCCTTGGGATCATCCAGTACGCCTTCTTCGACCATAAGCCCGGCCCCACCTTTTTCACCAGGAGGTGCGCCTTCCTCTGCGGGTTGGAAGATGAATACAACGGTACCTTTCAGTTGGCTTTTCATATTGACGAGGATTTGAGCTGCACCCATGAGCATAGCCACGTGGGTATCATGGCCGCAGGCGTGCATTACCCCAACTTCCTCGCCTAGGTATTCGCCACGGGCACGGGATGCAAAAGGCACCGGCGTGCGTTCTGTGACCGGAAGTGCATCCATATCGGCACGGAGTGCCACTACCGGACCTGGCCTGCCCGTGCGTAGGATTCCGATTACCCCGGTTATCGCTATACCGGTTCGCACCTCAAGGCCAAGTGACTTGAGATGTGCCGCAATCTTTTCAGCTGTTTTGAATTCCCGGTTGCTCAATTCCGGGTTCTGGTGGAAATCCCGTCGCCACTGGATGACCTGTGCTTCCAGTTGATCGGCCATTCGGTCAATATCGGGGTAGGCGCCATTTTGGGCTTTGACGAAGGAAAAGCAAGCCAGCAGGAATCCTGCTAAGAAAAGGTTTTTGTACATTGGGCAAGTGCTTGTGTGGTATTCAAAATTATGCCATTCAAGGTTCAAATCGCTGGATGATAGACGGACTTAACAGGATATCAGAAATTGATTGCTGCTTCCGGCTCAAATGAAATCCTGTAAGGGTATTACGGTAGCGCTAATCTTTTTTCAGTTCGGCGTAATACTGGTAAAAGTGCGGAATTGTTTCGATGCCTTTGAAAAAGAAAAAGAGCCCATAGTGTTCATTGGGTGAGTGGATGCTATCGGTATCCAGCCCAAAGCCCATCAATACAGTTTTGACCCCCAGGATATTTTCGAAAAGGGCGACAATAGGGATGCTGCCTCCTCCACGTTGAGGGATTGGTGCTTTTCCGAATGTCGTTTCCATAGCCTTATGGGCGGCCAGGTATTCGGGGGTATCTGTGGGGGTGACTACGGGGTAACCTCCATGGTGATAACGTACCTGGACTTTCACTGACGGCGGGGCAATCGTTTTGAAATGCGCTGCAAACAGCTCCGTAATTTTTTCCGGATCCTGATGGGGGACCAGGCGCATACTGATTTTGGCGAAAGCTTTTGCCGGCAGGACTGTTTTTGCTCCTTCCCCTGTATAGCCGCCCCATATCCCGTTGACATCGAGGGTGGGGCGGATGGCAGTGCGCTCCAGGGTAGTAAAGCCCGCTTCGCCATGGACCATCCGGATATCCAGTTCCTTTTTGTAGGCTTCCTCATCATAAGGGGCCTCGTTCATGGCCTTCCGTTCTGCCGGGGCAACTACTTCTACGTCATCATAGAATCCGGGGATGGCGATGTGGTTGTTTTCGTCGTGCAGGGAGGCGATCATCTTAGCCAGGATGTTAATCGGGTTGGCGACGGCACCGCCGTAAAGGCCGGAATGAAGGTCGCGGTTGGGCCCCTGCACTTCTACTTCCACATAACTGAGCCCGCGCAGGCCGACGGTGATCGAAGGGACATCGCGCGCGATCATGTGGGTATCGGATACAAGGATGACATCGCACTTCAGCCGCCCGGCATGGGCTTTGAGGAATCCTTCCAGATTTGCGGATCCCACTTCTTCTTCGCCTTCGATCATAAACTTGATATTGCAGGGCAGAGGGCCATTGGCGCTCATCGCTTCAAAAGCTTTGAGGTGCATAAAGAATTGCCCTTTATCATCTGCTGAACCCCTCGCGAAGATAGCGCCTTCGGGGTGAAGAGGGGTTTTTCGGATTTCAGGTTCGAAAGGCCCTGTAGTCCAAAGGTCGAGGGGGTCCGGAGGCTGTACGTCATAGTGGCCATAGACCATGACAGTCGGCAGGTCGGGGGCAGTGATTTTTTCGCCATAGACTACCGGATGCCCTCCAGTCTCGATGATTTCTACACGATCGGCACCCGATTTGCGCAGGCTTTCGGCGACATATTCGGCAGCCCTGCGTACTTCCCCTTTGTAAGCCGGATCTGCACTGATCGAAGGGATACGAAGGAGTTCAAGGAGTTCTTCGAGAAACCGCCCTTTGTTTTCGTGGATGTATTGCTGGACAGGTTGCATAGTCGTTAACTTTTTTTGATGAAGGTAAGAATCTTATTGAAAGCATATTCGACAAATGCTGTGAATCGGCCATTTTTTTTAGCTGGGGTTGGGGTGGTGTGAAAAGCCTCGAAGCGGAGTAAATATATTCTGCCGCCGAATTCCGCCAAAGGGCTTTCGGGGCAGCCGCCAAAGCACTGGTGAGACAGCCTCCAAATGTTATTTGGCAGCGTGGCGGGATAGGTTTACATCAGGTATTGGCGCAACAAAGTTTCCACTTCATCTTCCTGAAGATTAGTTAGTAATTTTCCTGCGTGGGCAAACGCGATTTGCCCGGTTTCTTCTGAGACCACGAAAGCGGCCACTCCAAATTTTTCGGTAATCCCTACCGCAGCGCGGTGGCGCAGCCCGGCAAATTTTGGCAAATCATTATTTTCGGAAATCGGCAGGATGCACCCTGCTGCGATGAGCCGGCCCCGCCGTACCAGTAGTGCCCCGTCGTGTAGTGGACCCGTTTTTTGAAAAATACTCTCTACCAGCAGCTCCGAAATTGCAGCGTCCAACTCGGAGCCTGTGGAGGTCACTTCATCCAGAATAATATCCCGGGTGAGGACAATCAGCGCACCGATTTTTTGACGCGAGAGCCGCAACATAGCATTTTTAAGGGCACGGAGATAAATCTCCCTGCCCTCGGACACATCCAGGCTGCTGCCCAGCCATCTGCCCAGGAAATCGAGGCGACTGCGAAGGGTGTTGTTGCCGAGATAAAACAAAAATCGCCGGATCTCCTGCTGGAATACGATTACAATAATAATCATCCCGACGCTGACGAACTGCCCCAGGACCGCCGCCAGTAAATCCATCTCCAGCTGGTTGACGATCCCCCAAATCATATAGATGACGAGTAAACCTACAAAGATGTTAAAGGCTACGTTGCCCCTTAACAGACGGTAAATCTGGTACAACAGCCAGGCTACGATCAGGACGTCCAGGATATCCCAAATCCTGATGGGCAGAAAACCAATCTTGAAAAGTAAAGTCATTCCCATTAAATGCAGTATCGCGAATTGCAGGAGAATCTGCGCCAGAACAAAGGGCGGTCTCGCATTATTTTAGCCCCTCATGCGGCAAATGACTTACACAACAGCTCCTGTTTTTCCGAGAGCGTCGTTTTGTTGGGGGAAAGATAGCTTATTTTGACAATATTTACCCCGTGTCGGTTGCATGTACTTTGATTATTCGTATCACGCTGAAGCATAATAGGTTTTTAATGACGGTAAGCAAAAAAAAAGACTTTAAAAACCATCATTCATGTTAAGGCACAATATTTGATAATAAAAATACTTTATATTTGTTGTAACATACCGGAAAATACCGGTGGATCGCTTTTGAGAGGGCAAACATTAAATTTACTAGAGAAAGTCCGGCAGCAAACCTGCCGTTCCCCAATGTTTTTGATGAGTCCGGCTAAATCTATTTTAGGCTTATGAGAAAAGGGTTATGGCTTTCGGCTATTATGTTCGCTGGTGTATATACCCATATGGCTTACGCCCAGGGTGAAATACGCACCAATGAAAAAGGGGAGAAAATCATCGTTCTTCCCGATGGCACCTGGCAATTGTTCGGCCAGTCGCAAGGGGGTAAGGATTATCCTAAATCCGATGTGGAAATCGGCACGCTGAACGTTCCTGTCCGCTTAACAGAGGAAGATGCCCTGCGCATTGCAACACGCAGGACACAACTTGCGCGGGATGCCGCTGCGATTGCTTCCAACCGTGAAAAACAAGCTACGCTCCAGCGCGAACGCATTGAAGCGGAAATTCAGAAAACTGCATCCACTTCTACGGTCCAGGGCCCGGATGCTCAAAGGAATACGCTGCGCCTCAACGCCGCCCGTCAGAACGAAATCGAGGCTAAAAATGAAGCAGTACTTGCCCGAAAAGAATTGGAAATCGCAGAAAATGCGGCCAATTCAGGGAATTATCTGCAGCAACTCAATAAGGTACAATCCGGCAGGCAAAGCCAGCTGGTATTGCCTAAAGCCGATGAGCTGGTCCAAACTTATGCACCGGCTTTCGTGGCTGCTGCCAATCCGGGCTATGCCCTCGATACGGACTTTAAACAAGGTCTGGCTGCAAGGGCACCAGGCAACTCCTGCGCGTTTACGTTCAATGGAATGGACGAGTCCGGCGGCAGGTGGCGCAAAGAACTCCGCAAAGAGCTTTTATTTACCTATACCCACGAACACCTCCGGCTCTTTCTTAAAGACAGGGAATATCTCCGTTGTGAGGGTTTTATGACTTCTTCGGGGGGCTTCCGCTCCCTGGTACTCGAATTTACTTTCGTTTATCCCAATGCCCGGGAGGCTTACGGATTCATCGAAAAGGGCAGTATCCTTACCCTGCGCCTCCTGAATGGCCAACATGTGAACCTGGCTTCCGGGTCTATGGCCAAAGGCAGCTATGATACCCGCCGGGAAGAACTCACCTATCGCGTGGAGTACCTGATTGACCAGGGCGTCCTCGGCCTGCTATCGGCCAGCGAACTGGATGCAGTAAGGGTGTTCTGGAGCTCCGGCTATGAGGAATACCCCGTTTATAACCTCGATTTTTTTATGAAACAACTGTCCTGCCTGGATAAATAGCTTACTGCGATAGTTCAGTGTAGTGCGAAATTGAGCCATTTTTAGCCAGGGGTCGTGTGAAAAGTCCTGTCGCTGTACCCGGCATAAAATATTACATGGGAATGATGGAAACCGAAGACCAGCAGCAACTGCCTGTGCAAATGCTCGGACTCAAACTGCCGACCGATCCCCGTTGGGTGAACCTTGCAGAAATGTCCCTGGAGGATATCCTTACCGATCATGCTTACTGCGAGCAAAAAGCGGCGACCTCCTGTATCACCCTGATCCAGGGCTACCCCGAAAAAGAAGAAATGGTGCGCGAACTTGCACCAATCGTTACAGAGGAGTGGGGCCACTTCCGCCTCGTATTGCAGGAACTGGAAAAACGCCACCTGAAACTGGGTAAGCAACGCAAAGATGAATATGTTAACCGCCTGCTGGATTTTCAATTGAAAGGTGGATCCCGCGAAGAACGCCTCCTGGAAAAACTCCTGGTCTGCGCATTAATCGAAGCCCGCAGCGCAGAGCGATTCCGCCTGCTTTCCCTCTATATCCAGGATGACAAACTAAAGGATTTTTATCACAAATTTATGGTCTCCGAAGCAGGCCATTACCGCCTGTTCCTCGATCTTGCACGCCTGTACTTTGATGAAAACCGCGTGCGCACACGCTGGCAACAGTTTCTGGAATACGAAGCCGGAATTATGAAAGACCTGGAGCTGAGGGGGGATCGTATGCATTAGAATTTCCGCAAAGAAACAATACGGCAGATAATAAGCTCCGGGTCCGCCGTAGGATCCCCACCCATCGCCATAATGCCCGGTCCGACCTAGTATAAACGTCTGAAGAATACATATCCGTCTTTCCGGTAAAGCTCCTCGATATGCGCATACCCCGAGAGCTGGCCAGCATCCCGGTGCTTCGCGATGATATATACGGTCTTATCGGTTTCCCCAAATAACAGCCAGTCTTCCCTACTGCTTGCCGGGTGCGCCGATGCGCTTTTCCCCGAATAAAACAGCAGGCCAGGTGCTTTAAAATGAAAAGGAAGCACATAGCAGTCTTCTCCGGATTTGGAGCGGGCAAATTCGATTGCCGCGCCAGTAGCATTCCTGACCGTTACGGGTAGCAGGGTTATAGTGGCCATCAGAGAAAAGGCAGTAAATGCGGCGAATAACCAGCTAAATGCCGACAGGGCCGCACCTTTGCGCAGGTACCACCATGCAACCGCTCCCAGGACAACCAATCCTGCTCCCGGAACAATACCCGGCAAGCCCACAGGCCGCGGCACTGCTGTGGATATCCCAGACAACTTTCCCATCCCCAGGGCGACAATTCCAGCCGGGTATCCTGTCAATGCCCAAAAGGTGCCCAGGACAGCGAATATCCCCCCTATTGCAATAATGGTAATGCGTAGCCAGCGTTCGAATACCTGCCGGTTATCGAGTATCTGATATACCGCCCATGCAGAAAGAAAGGAGAGGGGGAAAAATGCCGCGAAGGCATCGTGGGGCGTCTTTGCACTGCGTAGGGTGTAGAAAATCAGTACCGTCCATAACATCATCTTCATCCAGCGCCGAAAATCATTTTGTTCAAAATGCTCATGGGTTTCGTTTTCCTGGTTTTCGGGGGTCCGGTATCGTAAGGCCTGGATCGCAAAAAGCGAAGCGGGAAAACAACCCAGTATGAAAACAATCAGGTAAAACCCCCAAAATTGACGCAGTCCCTCCGGGGCTACAGAAAAAAGGCTCCATTGGTTAGCAGGGATGGCCATAACGGCATCCGGCCCGTTCAGGACGCCGTCCACACTGAGCCAGATCAAGGGGATAATTGCTGCAAGGGAAAAGAAAAGGAAAAATTGCTGCACGCTGATGTAAAAGCGCAGGTTTTTATATAGCCAATAGATCCCCAGCACGATGGCAGGCAATATTACCGCCTCCGGCCCGCGCAACAGGGAGGCGAGCCCGATAAAGACCCCGCCGCTATACAGGTACCAGGAAACGGGCCAGCGGAGGTGAACCCCGGAACCCATACTCTTCCAGTAGAAAAAGATGAGGTGTACAAGCCCAAGGAATATCAGGAGCCCCGACCAGGGGGCTTCTATCCCCGATCTGAAAAGAAATACCGGAAGCAAACCCGATAAAAAAGCAGCGACCCAGAGCATGCCAAACCGATGGTCGTACAGGCGTGCCCCGAGCTTATACAACATCACCATCGTAAGAATACCACAAATTGCATTCGGCAAGCGTATGGCAAAAGCACCCGGGCCAAACAACCATAAACAGAATGCTTGCATCCAGGATAAAAGGGGCAGCCTTTCCCATGCCGGCACGAAGTCGAATCGGGGGCGTACAAAGTCTTTGGCCACAAGCATTTCCCGTGCAATTTCAGCAGAAAATGCCTCTTCGACTTCCAGGAGATAGGTCTTTCCTAAAAGTGGAAGCAGGACAATGGCAGTAATCAGCGCGACCTTTCCCGATTTTCGGAATGCTTCTTTCATGCAACACTTTGATTACAGCTTTATTTTCTACCCCATTTGTCGAGTTGCCGGAGCAGGGCATTGAAATCTTTTGGAAGCGGGCTTTCGACTTCTATCCGTACTTCGCTGACGGGGTGGATGAATCCAAGGCGCCAGGCATGCAAGGTGAGTCGCTGCATCAATGGCTTTTCTTCTTCGAATTTGCCCAGGTGGAAGTTGCGGAGCTTGATTTCGGAAAGCATAAGGCAGTTCCGCTTGCCATACAGGGGATCCACCGCCAGCGGATGCCCGATACTGCTGAAATGGACCCTGATCTGGTGGGTACGGCCTGTTTTGATATTGGCTTCCACCAGGCTAAAATTGCGGTAAGTATCTAAAACGCGGTATAAGGTGAGCGCAGCCTTGCCATTGGGGGTAACGGCCATTTTGCCGCCAATGGATGGATGAGGGCCAATAGGCTTATCTATCGTTCCACTTGGAGGTGCCGGCCTGCCATCCACGAGGGCGACATAGTACTTGTCCACCTGGCGCCCGGTGAATTGCATACTGAGGTGCCGGTGCGCTGCTTCTGTTCGCGCGAAGCAGATCAGGCCGCTGGTCTCCCGGTCGAGGCGGTGAACGACCATTACCTGTCCGTACTGTTGCCTTAATCTCCCGAGCAGATTGTCCTTTAGGGGGTCGAAACGTTCAGGTATGGAGAGCATTCCGGATGGTTTGTCCGCAATCAACAGGGCATCGTCCTCGAAAAGAATACGCACTTCGTTTTTCATGGCTGGATGAGTTCACTGAACCGCTTTTTCCCCCGGAAGTAAAAGTCCAGGGCAATACTTCCGGCATAAACGCCGGCTTTCCTTGGAAAATTGCTGATCCGGTGCTTCAGGATCAGTTTATTATACCGCTGGCGGTTGAGCAACACCTGGCCAATGCTGGGGATAAATTTCAGATGGGCTTTCATAATTGCCCCGATATGACCAAACCTACCCTGGGCCGCGAATAAAAAGGAAGCGGCAACATCGAGCAGGAAGCGCAGCGGTATAAGCCAAAGCAGTTTTGTGACCGGCTCATTCTTTGTAATGGTAAAAAGGGTATTGCGAAAGTTGAGATAGGTTTTGAACGGGCTGAGGTAATCTAGGGTCCCACCACCAACGTGATAAACCACTGACCCCGGATGTACGACTACCTTGTATCCGGCGCGACGGAACCGCCAGCACAGGTCAATTTCTTCGGCATGGGCGAAGTAAGTCCCATCGAACCCTCCAAAGTTGTGAAATAAATTACCACGTACCACGAACGCCGCGCCACTGGCCCAGAAGACTTCCTGAACGCTGTTGTACTGGCCTTCATCTTTTTCTACCTCGGAAAGGATGCGCCCCCGGCAAAAGGGGTATCCCAGGAAATCCATCCAGCCACCGGAGGCGCCGGCGTATTCGAACAGCGACTTGTCCCGCTGCGCACGTATTTTGGGCTGTGCCGCAGCAATCGTTTTGTCCGCTTCCATGAGTTTGATGATCGGCTCGAGCCAACCGGGGGTTACTTCTACATCTGAATTGAGCAGCACAAAGTATTCCGAACGAATTTTGCGCAGCGCCTGGTTGTAGCCCTCTGCAAAACCAAAATTTTTCGGTAGCTGGATTCGCCTGACCTCCGGGTACGAATTTTCAAGCCATCCCATAGAGCCGTCCTCTGATGCGTTGTCGGCTACTACGATTTCCAGTTGGGGGTAGCTGCATTTCAGGAGGCTGGGCAGGAAAGCTTCCAGGTATTTTTTCCCGTTGTAATTCAAAAGGACGACCGCTACAGAAGGGCTTTTAAAAACCGGCTGCACGGGGCCAAGGCGGGGCGCGTTGAGCAGCAGGTTTTCCACTGCATTTTGGTCGCGCACCAGTTGCCTGCGTAGCTGGCCAATATGCTCGAATTTCAGGTCGCCGCGGATAAAATCAATGAACTCTACGCCGATTGATTCGCCGTAGATCGCCTGGTTCCATCCAAAGATGTTCACCTCTATACTTTGGGACCCCTTATTTTCAAGGGTGGGGCGGCTTCCGATATACAGCATGCCCCCGTAATGTTCGGTTTTTAGCCGGATGAAGACCGCATAAACCCCATCTGGCGGGAGTAGCTTATTTTTATCGCTAAGCTCGATATTGGCGGTAGGGAAGCCGATTTGTTTGCCTATTTTCTTTCCATGTACGACTTTGCCTCTGAGGGTAAAATAATGCCCCATGAGCAGTGCGGCCCTGCGTACATCCCCCGATTCCACTGCCCGGCGGATTTTTGTGGAAGATACGGCGATATCTTCTACATCGTGGCGCTCGATCTCCACCACGTCATAGCCAAAGTTTTTGCCGTGCCAGCGCAGGAAATTGATATCGCCTTGCCGCCCTAATCCGAAGCGATGGTCAAAACCAATTGCAATAATGACCGGATGGAACTTCCCGACGAGGAAGCGCTCGATGTATTCGTCGGCGCTGAGCTGCGAAAATTCGATGGTGAAAGGAACTACCACGAGATGGTCTATACCGAAAGCCTCGAGGAGCTCGATTTTCTCTTCCAGCGTATTGAGGAGCTGTACGTTGCCTTCTTTGGGGTACACAATGGTACGCGGATGGGGATGGAAGGTGACCAGCACACTCTCCCCACCGATATTTTGGGCCAGTTGTTTTACCTGCCCGATAATCTTTTGATGCCCTTTATGTACCCCGTCGAACGACCCTATCGTCAGTACGGCGTTCCGGAATACAGGTAAATGGTCTATTTGCGTATGGACTTTCATGGCAGTGCAAATGTAAACTGTTTATTCTTGTTTTTTGTTTGTATTTTTATGCTTTAATCCTTGTACCCCTGCGGGCGTTACGTTCGCCCAAACATGGAACAATATGCAAATCGAAACCGCAAAAGTCGTCAAAGCGTTGACCAGGGTCACAGACCCTAATACCGGGCAGGACCTCATTACCATGAACATGGTGCGCGACCTGCGTATCGAGGGGAACAATGTCGCGTTCACCCTGGAGCTCCCTACCCTTAACAACCAGTACAAGACCGACTTGAATTTTGCTTGTCAGGCGGCTGTCCGGGAGCTTTATCCAGATGCCAACGTTCATGTGCACATGGCCGCGCGCAACGCAGATGCCGTACAGCCAGACCAGCCCCTTCCCCATATACGGAATATTATCGCCGTGGCATCGGGCAAGGGCGGTGTGGGCAAGTCCACTGTTGCTGCCAATCTCGCTTTGGGTCTGAGTATGTTGGGGGCCAAAGTGGGCCTTGTAGATGCCGACCTCTACGGGCCTTCAATGCCGACGATGTTCGGTTTGCAGGGGCAGCGGCCAAAGATACAATCCATCTATAACCAACCCAAAATGGTACCGCTGGAATCTAACGGGATATTCCTGATTTCCATCGGTTTTATCATCGAACCCGAGCAGGCAGTGGTGCTGCGTGGGCCCCGTCTGGCTGGTATCATCAAACAATTTTTCAACGATACGATATGGCCGCCACTGGACTATCTCATCGTTGACCTGCCGCCGGGTACCGGAGATATCCAGCTCACCCTGGTACAGACGGTTCCGGTCACCGGGGCAGTGATCGTTACCACGCCGCAGGAAGTGGCCGTCGTGGATGCCATAAAGGCGATGAATATGTTCCTCCTGCCCTCCGTCAATGTGCCGATCCTTGGGGTGGTGGAGAATATGGCCTGGTTTACCCCCCGCGAATTACCCGATAACCGCTATTATATCTTTGGACAGGGCGGGGGTAAAAAGCTTGCACAGATGAGCAATAGTATGGTCCTTGGGCAGATTCCCCTGGTGCAGGGCATCCGGGAGTCAGGGGACGAGGGCCTGCCCGCAGTTTTGGGAAATGGGGACGCCCAGGTAAAAGAAGCCTTTTTGAATGTCGCGCAGAATACCCTGCGGCAGGTCGCCCTGCGCAATGAATTCATGGAGCCGACAAAAGTAATCCAAACCAAAAATTAACCTTATGCCCTTAACGGATAAGCACCGGCTCTTACAGCGCATTGACCAGGCATTGAACGATGTTCGGCCCCACCTTGCGGTAGATGGCGGCGACGTGGAAGTCGTAGATATCACAGAGGAGCTGATCGTACAGATTAAATGGCTCGGGAACTGTCAAAGCTGCAATATGTCGATTATGACGATGCGCGCCGGGATCGAACAGGCCATAAAGATCAAGGTACCGGAAGTAGAAGGGGTGGTTGCCATCAACGGACTGGTTTAATCGGTGTTATGTTGCGGGAAGTACTCATCTCCAATATCTTTGCAAAGTCTTCTTTCCTATGCGTGGGCCTGGATACTGACCCCGCGCGCCTGCCAGCATGCCTGCAAAGCTGCGAAGACCCCATCTGGGAATTCAACCGCCAGATTATTGACGCTACCCGCCCTTTCTGTGTGGCCTATAAGCCAAACCTGGCCTTTTATGAGGCTATGGGGATCAAAGGATGGGAACTTTTTGAGAAAACCGTGCGATATATCGGGGATACGCATTTCATCATCGCAGATGCTAAGCGGGGCGATATCGGTAATACTTCCGCGTATTATGCAAAAACCTTTTTTGAAACCTTTCCCTGCGATGCAGTCACGGTCGCACCGTACATGGGCGAAGATTCCGTGACGCCGTTTCTTCAATCTCCGGGTAAATGGGCTATTCTTCTGGCACTGACTTCCAATCAGGGCAGTGCGGATTTTCAATTGGATGGACAAAATGGGGGCCCGCTTTACAAAAAAGTCATCACCAAAGCGACGCAGTGGGCCGGGCCGGAACGCCTGATGTTTGTGATCGGCGCCACGCATCCGGGCCTTATCCGGGATATCCGGGAATTGGCACCGGATTACTTTTTTCTGGTGCCCGGTGTAGGCGCCCAGGGGGGGGAGCTTCGTGCAATCGCTACGGCAGGATTAAACAAGGATTGCGGGCTACTCGTCAATGCGTCGCGGAGTATCCTGTACGCCGGGAGCGGACCGGATTTTGCGGGCAAAGCGGCGGCAGAGGCGGCGCGGCTGCAGGAGGAAATGAAGGTTCTGCTGAATGGAAGGTAGCAGGGCAATCATCGGGGCATACGTATTGTTTTTCAAATCCTTATGATTTTGAGGGTGGGGTGTTGATGCAGGTAACGGTGGATAATCCGGTTGGTTTCAGGGTTTCCCGGAAATTTTTTAACCGCATCGCCCAACACAGCGGGATTACCGTTTAAGTCGGCGGCATCGAGGTAGCCGAATCCCTGGTAGATCCCGTTTTCGACAAATACCACTGCTTTTTCGCTGGTATTTCGTCCTTCATCAATCAGATAGAAATCGTGATCGAAGAGCGTGCCCATTTTTTCCATTGCCAGGAGGGCGCGTTCGTTGTAGGTGTCGGGCGTTTCAATGCCTTTGCATGCCCCCCGGCATTGGTGCAGGTGGAAAAAGAAGCAGGGCCCTTTCTGTCGGGTATCTTCGCAGAAATTGGCGCAAAGCTCGAATTGCTCCCGGATGCTCTGCA
This sequence comes from Lewinellaceae bacterium, assembly GCA_040382095.1. Lineage (GTDB taxonomy): Bacteria > Bacteroidota > Bacteroidia > Chitinophagales > Saprospiraceae > JADJPL01. The sequence goes on along the minus strand of JBEIGB010000011.1, from coordinate 2,487 downwards.
GGTGGCCACGGGCATGTGCTGACTGGGCATATTCTGCGACGAGGTTCAGCGATTTTTTTTCTTTGGACGAGACTTTATCCATGCCGAAGCAGAGATAGCCATCGGTATTCGCCCAGGAATAAACCGCATAAGGATAGCTGCGGGCCCGTTGTGCGCGGTTGACCGCTGGGTTGAGCCGCTTGATTTCATGCGACTCGAGCAGTAGCGCGACGAGTTCGCTGCCCGTTATTTCGAAACTCACCTCATTGACCATTTGGCGCAGTTTGCCGGCTTTGGGGCTGTTGTCGGCAAAGTGATCGGCGACGCGTTTGCGGATATTGAGACTTTTGCCGACATAGACACGTTGCCGTTCTCATCATGGAGGTAATAGACCCCGCAGGATTCCGGCAGGGCGTGGATTTTTTCGAGGGAAATACCAGTGGGTAGCTTGGATTCCCGGATGCCCATATTGATCATCACCTGTATTTCCTCCCTGAGCTGGTGTTTTTGAAGGATCATGCGGAAAATCTCTGCGGTGGCGCTGGCATCTCCCATTGCCCGGTGGCGGTTGTCCAGGCGTACGCCCAGAGATGCCGCCAGTTTACCAAGGCTGTAGGATGGCAGCCCGGGAAATGCCTGTCGGCTCATGCGCAGGGTACACAACTGTTTTCTGCTGTAAGTGTAACCCAGGCGCTTGAATTCTTCGCAGAGGAATCCGTAATCAAAACGCACATTATGCGCTACAAAAATAGCATCCTGGGTCAACTCGACGATTTCCCTTGCAGTTTCGTAAAATTTCGGTGCATCCTGCACCATTTCCTGTGTGATGCCCGTCAGCTCCGTAATCCCATGGGGGATATAACACTCCGGGTTGATGAGCGATTCCCATTTTTGGACGACTTGCTCACCGTCGTGCAATACAATGGCAATTTCCGTGATCCGGTCGCGTTGTGCCCGTCCTCCGGTGGTTTCTATATCAATTATGGCATAATGCTTCTGCATCGGCATCAAATTTCCGGTAGTTTAAGCACCTACTAAAAATTCTGTTTTCTCCTTTTGGTTTTTTCCTATTTTTGTAAAGGTAGTAATAAAACAAAAAAAACAAAATAGTGATGATAGTAAAAAGTATTGTTGGATTATTTATGACACTCGGGCTTGCTGTACTAATCGCAAAAGAATCGGTACAGCCGGCTGTCCGGCATTTTCCGCCTGAAAAATTGCAGACCGGGGCGGAGCGTCTCAACGCATATCTTCCAAAATTGAAGGGTAAAAAGGTGGGACTGACCATCAACCATACCGCGATTGTTGGGGAAACCCATTTGCTGGATACCCTGCTCCGGCTGGGGGTAGATGTGCGCCGGGTTTTTGTGCCCGAGCATGGCCTGCGCGGTACCGCCGATGCCGGGGAGAAAATTCAGGACGGCAAAGACCCACAGACCGGGGTTGCCATGGCATCGTTGTACGGGAACCGGCGGAAGCCCGCACCGGCTGACCTCGCAGACCTGGACCTCATGATTTTTGATATTCAGGATGTGGGGGTGCGTTTTTACACCTATATTTCTACTTTGCACTACGTCATGGAAGCCTGTGCCGAACAGGGGCTGCCCCTGATGGTACTCGACAGGCCCAACCCAAACGGGCACTTTGTGGATGGTCCGATCCTCGACACTGCTTACCGCTCCTTCGTCGGTATGCACCCCGTACCCGTCGTTCATGGTATGACGGTAGGAGAGTATGCACAGATGGTCAATGGAGAGGGCTGGCTAAAGGGTGGGGTGACCTGTAAACTCGAAGTGGTTAAATGCAGTGAATATACCCATCAAACGCCCTACGTCCTGCCCAGGAAACCATCTCCCAACCTCCCCAACATGCGTGCCATCTACCTCTATCCTTCCATCTGTTATTTCGAAGGCACCCAGGTAAGTGTTGGACGCGGTACGGACAAACAGTTTCAGGTACTCGGTACACCGGGGTTCCCTATCGGCGACTATACGTTCACGCCCGAGCCTAAAGAAGGCGCCATGCAGCCCTTCCTGCAGGGAAAACCCTGCCGGGGCTACGACCTGACTTCCCTTGACCCCGAAGAAATCCGGGGCTGGGGGAAAATCCATCTGGATTACCTTATCCATTTTTATCAGAACTATCCCGAAAAGGATTCGTTCTTCCTCAAAGGGATGTTTATAGATAAGCTGGCCGGCGGCGCTTCCCTGCGCACCCAGCTTGTACAGGGTTGGAACGAAGATAAAATCCGGGCTTCCTGGGAACCCGCGCTTTCCCAGTATAAGGTGAAAAGGAAGCAATATCTGCTCTATAAGGATTAGGCTTGTCCGGGGCCGTGCAATGAGTCGGGGCAGAGACTCCGGAAAAAGTTTGAGGTTGTATAAAAAGCCCCTTTTGCCGCCTTCTGCGGTAGAATAAAATTCTCTGAAGCGGAGATTTTTTTGGTTTTTGTTTGAAAAATAAAAAAAAACAGGGCTTGAAAGGAAATTGTCACCCAGCAATAAAATG
>JBEIGB010000010.1:0-62860 GCA_040382095.1 Lewinellaceae bacterium | reverse complement strand
ATCGGCGATTTTTTTGTGGAGGGGTACGAAGATGCCCTACGGGTCGCAGCACGTAGCCACGATGTCATCGGGGTACGGGTCACCGACCGCAGGGAATAAATCCTTCCCGATGTTGGCCTGCTTCGTGCGGAAGATGCCGAAACGGGTGCAAAGCTATGGCTGGATACGGGCAATCCACATTTCAGGGCCTCTTACGCAGCGCGCTACATAGGTTCCAGCCGGTATTTTCGCACGACGTTCCTCAAAACGGGGGCGGATGTGGTGGACCTTAAAACGGATGAATCGTACGTTCAGGCACTTTTGCAATTTTTTCAAAAGCGATCCGGCAGATGAACATAAGGCTTAAATTGCTCAATTTACCCCTGTTGCTGTTTATAATCCTGCCCTTTTGTTCAGTAGGCCAGGGACGGGTGCGGGCAAGTCTCGACAGTACGGATATCCTCATCGGCGATGAAATCAGGCTGCGGATGGAAATCGTATTGCCACCGGGAAGTCTGCTACTGCGCATTGCCACGGATACGCTTGCTACCGTAAAGGGTATCGAGCGCAGACGGGCGCTAAGGAGGGATTCCCTTATACAAGACCAGGGTATTTCGTATGTCCAGGATTTTATTCTATCTGCTTTTGACTCCGGGGACTACCGTTTACCCCCGATTCCGGTAGATATTCAAACCCCTTCGGGTAGAAGCCGGTTAATTAGTAACGACCTGTTTCTTAGCGTGCGACCAGTGCCTTTGGTCACAGATACAGCCCGCCTACAGCCGATTAAAGAGATATGGAAAGAGCCAGTACGGTTAGCTGACTTTTGGCCTTATGCCCTTATATTGGCAGCAATACCACTTATGGTTTACCTGTTCAGGCGCATGCGCCGAAAACCGCCTCCTGTCTTATTGACCGGGGAACCTGCGGTACCGCTGGCGCCACCCCATATCGTCGCTTTGGAACGACTTGAGGCATTGAGGGAAAAGTCATTACTGGAGGAAAAGCAGTTTAAAACCTTCCAGTCCGAGCTCGTGCATATTTTTAAGGAATATATTTCCCGGCGCTATTCCGTACAGGCATTGGAATCGGTTACCGAGGAGGTTGTGCACTTGTTGGAAGTTTCCGATGTAGAAAAAGAGTGGATAGCGCTTGCCCATCAAGTGATGCGCGATGCGGATTGGGTGAAATTTGCAAAAGCCGATCTGCCGCTGGAGCGGCACGAAGCGGCCTGGCAGATTATTTTTGATTTTGTTCAAGCGACAAAACTGGAGTTGGATGATGGCCGTTTGGAGTGATTTACGGTTTCTAAACCCGGAAATGCTGTTGCTGGCCCCTTTGTTAATCGTATTGGCACTGTGGTGGCAGCGGCGCACCGCACAGGAAGGGGCGACGTTGCGTTTTTCTTCCCTGCAGGGAACGGGGGCAGGGGAAATATCCTTCTGGCGAGTCCGCCTGCGGCTTGCGCTGCCTTATCTCCGCCTTTTGGCTTTGGTGCTGTTATCCGTAGCGATTGCCCGCCCGCAGCGGATGTTAAAAGAAGAGCGTATTCGGGCGGAGGGGATAGATATTATGATGGTCATGGATCTGTCCAGCAGTATGCTCGCACAGGATTTCCAGCCCAACCGTCTGGAGGTGAGCAAACGGGTAGCCATTGAATTTGTTGGCCGCCGGCCTTATGACCGCATCGGGCTTGCCGTATTTTCAGGTGAAGCCTTCACCCAATGCCCCTTGACGACCGATCACGCCGTAGTCAAACAATTCCTTGCCCAGCTTCAATGCGGGTTTCTCGAAGACGGTACAGCGATCGGCATGGGCCTGGCTACCGGGGTGAACAGGATTAAAGATAGTGAGGTGAAAAGTAAGGTAATCATCCTGCTCACCGATGGGGTCAATAATGCCGGATATATTAAGCCAGCTACCGCCGCAGAGATTGCAGCCCAATATGGGATTAAGGTCTATACCATTGGCGTAGGAAGTATGGGGGATGCTTTGACCCCCGTAAGCCGGCGCAGTGACGGGCAATATATTTTCGGCCTCGCCCGTGTAGAAATTGACGAAACGCTCATGCAGCAAATCGCAGAAATGACCGGGGGGAAATACTTTCGTGCAACCAGTGAACAGAGCCTGGAAAAAATTTATGCCGAAATTGATGCACTGGAGAAAACAAAGATCGAGGTCACGGCGATAAAGCGTTACAGCGAGGCCTACCGATTTTGGTTACTGGCCGGATTGTTGATTTTATTGACGGAATTTGCTTTAAGGCATAGCATTGTAAAAAGTATTACAGACTAAGCAGAGGGCGTTAAATCCAGGTATTGTTATGTCGAGAAACGTGCCTGGGCCTATGCTGGGCAAAATAACGAAAATATGTTCCGTTTCGAACATTCAGAGCTGTTGTACTTTCTGGTATTGTCGCCACTACCAATCGTCGTGTCATGGTTGAGCGGTGTACTCCTGCGGCGGAATATGCACTTGTTTGGCCAGGAGCGGCAGGTTGTGAGGTTGTTGGAAGGGTGGCAGGAAAACCGCATGAAGCGCCGGGCGATCGTGTGGGCACTGGCATTTGCCCTGCTCGTCGTCGCATGGGCAAACCCCCAGTGGGGAACAAAGCAGGAAGCAGTGAAAAGTAAGGGTATCGAAGTATTCATTGCACTGGACCTATCGCAAAGTATGCTGGCAGAAGATATCGCCCCTAGTCGGCTGGAACGTGCGAGGCGTTTCGCAGCAGATTTGGCACTTCAGCTCAGGGGTAATAAAATCGGGCTTATCCTCTTCGCCGGGACTGCCTACCTCCAGGTGCCACTGACGATGGACTACGCTGCCGTGGCCCTTTTTGCCAATAGTGTGAGCCCTGAAAATATTCCGGATCAGGGAACGTCCATCTCTGCAGCGATCCAGGTAGCAAAACGCTATTTTTCCCAAGGTCAAAAAGGTGGTAAGGCACTGATCCTCATCAGCGACGGCGAAGACCACGAAGCCTCCGTGCCGGAGGAACTCGAAGGCCTCCGCACCGGAGGAACCAACGTTTTTGCGCTTGGCGTTGGCACAGCACAAGGCAGCTTTATTCCGGTACAAACAGGCGGGCAGGAAGATTATAAAAGAGATGCACAAGGTGCTCCGGTACGCTCCCGCCTCAATGAGCAGATGCTCCGGGAACTTGCCAGCGAAGGGGGAGGGCGTTATTTCAACCTGATATCCGGTAATGAAAGTACGATGCAACAGCTATTGACACAAATTAACCGGATTGAAAAACGCGAAATGGAACAGCGCGTGTTTAGCGAATACGAAAGCTATTTCCAGCCGTTTATCTTTATTGCATTACTCCTCTGGCTACTTGAATATTGCTGGCCCTTTGGCCGCAGGGGCGCTTCAGCTGCCTAAACAGCTCTGAGGTTCCTACACACACATCTTTACGTTTTCGATAGTACTCTTGGGGCCTGTCAATACCTAAAAAAGTAAACGCTTTTGGTTAAAAAATCCTTTTTTGATCTCTGTTCCTGAGCTTGCGATAAGCAGAGTTGGGGATTAAAGTATTCCAGTTACAAGAAATTATTCCATCCTCTTTTCATCCGTTTTCTCCTTTCGTTTCAAAGAACTTCTTCTGATTGCTGCATCGGAAAAGGGGTACTTTTTTTAATGAAGAGAAAAATATTTGCATTTTATAACAAAAAAAGTTAGATTTGGCTAACAATTTTTGTTATGCATATTACAAAAGCAGAAGAAGATTATCTGAAAGCATTGTTTCATCTGAGTGTAGAACAGGAACTCGAACGTGCGGGGACCAACCGGCTGGCCGATTATCTGGGTGTCGCCCCTGCATCGGTCAACAATATGCTGAAAAAGCTGAAGTCCAAAGCCCTGGTAGATTATGAAAAATATGGTAAGCTGTCCCTTACAGAAGGGGGCAAGGCCATTGCGGTGCGCTTGATCCGTAAGCACCGTCTTTGGGAGACTTTTTTGTTCAAGTACCTCAATTTTTCCTGGGATGAGGTGCATGAGGTCGCAGAGCAGCTCGAGCATATCCGCTCACCAAAGCTGATGGCAGAATTAGACCGTTTTATGGGTTTTCCACAGACGGATCCACACGGCGAAGCGATACCCAATGAATTTGGCGAATTTGATTTAAAGCCTAAGATAGCCCTTGCTGCACTGAAAACCGGGGATATCTGCCGCCTGGTTTCTGTCAGCGACGACTCTATTGCTTTTTTGAGGTACGTTTCAAAGATCGGCCTTGCCCTGAATATTATCATTGAAATTGGGGAGACGCGGGCATTTGACCGTTCTATGGAGATTAGAGTCGAAGGGATTACGCACAGTGTCTCCTGCAAGTTTGCGGAGCATATTTTCGTCGAGATATTACACGAGGAATAAAATTACAGCGAATGGACATCCAACCGATACTTGCCCTGTTTTGGGGGATTTTGTTCCTGTCCCTCGTATTGCTGGTCTTCTGGCCACAAAAAGGGCTCTTTGTACGAATAACGAACGACCGCCTCAATGCCCGGCGCATCCTTCTTGAAGATGCACTGAAATTTTTATTTGACTGCGAATACAAGGGACTCCCCTGCCGGCTAAACGCCCTGGCTGGTAACCTGCACATCTCGACCGACAAAACGGCCCGTTTGCTCGAGAGCCTCCGCCATATTGGCCTGATCGCACTGGATCGGGACATGATCAAATTGAGCGAACTGGGTCGGTCTTATGCATTGCGGATCATTCGGGTACACCGGATATGGGAGCGTTATCTGGCAGACGAAACGGGTACGCACCATCTGGACTGGCATGGCCAGGCAGACATGAAAGAACACGAGATTACCCTTGCAGCAGCAGACCTGCTGGCTGCCCGGATGGGTAACCCGGTATTTGACCCGCACGGAGATCCGATTCCTTCGAGTGCCGGCGAGTTGCCCGATTATAGTGGTAAGCCGATGAGTGAAATGCAGGAAGGAGAACTCGCCCGGATTGCCCACATCGAAGATGAGCCTAAAGCGATTTACTCTCAAATCGTGGCTTTGGGCTTATATCCCGGCATGCAGGTATATATGATGGATGTATCGGAAGAGCGCCTTCAATTTGCGGCAAACGGGGAGGAATGTATCCTTAGCCCGCTTCTCGCTGTCAATATCACGGTAGAGGGAATAATAGACCGAGAGCCGCTCCGGGAAAAATATGCGCAACTCTCGTCTCTCAGGGTTGGAGAAAAGGCCCAGATCAAAGGTATTGCTCCGGCTTGCCGGGGCCAGCAGCGCAGAAGGTTGATGGATTTGGGGATTGTGCCCGGGGCAGTAGTTGAGTATGCTTTTCCCAGTGCCGGCGGTGATCCTGTGGCATATCTCGTAATGGGGGCACTGGTCGGTATCCGGAAATCCCAGGCTGATTTCATATTTATAGAACCTTTAAACCACCAAGCGGAATGAGCAACCAGAATTGTGAAAATTGTCCTGTACATCATGTCGAACACCTGGTACGTCTCGGGATCGCAATGGACCGGGTGGATTATGTCGTTGCCCTTGCGGGTAATCCCAACACGGGCAAGAGCACGGTGTTTAATAACCTTACGGGGTTGAGGCAGCATACGGGCAACTGGCCGGGAAAGACCGTAATCCGGGCGGAGGGTGGTTTTTCTTATAAAGATAAGCGCTATAAAGTGGTGGACCTGCCCGGTACTTATTCCCTGCTCTCGACGAGCACGGATGAAGAAGTCGCACGTGACTTTATCCTCTTCGCGCGGCCAGACGTCACAGTGATCGTGGCAGATGCCACCCGTCTGGAGCGCAACCTCAACCTCGCGCTTCAAATCCTGGAAATTACCGACCGTGCAGTTTTTTGTCTCAACCTCATGGATGAGGCGCGTCGCCATCAGATCGGGATTGATACACGCACACTGAGCCGGGAATTGGGTATCCCGGTTATTGCGGCTGCAGCCCGGCAGAAAGAGGGCATGGACGAGCTCATCAGCACTATCGCACAAGTGGCATCGGGAAGCTATACCTGTAAGCCTCACCGGATCAAGCCGCGTTCTGCACCCCTGCAGCATGCAGTGGAAGTACTGGCCAAAAAGCTGGGGGAATCATTTCCAGGCATGCCGAACCTCAACTGGGTCGCATTGCGCCTGCTGGAAGGGGACCAGAGCATCATAGAAGCAGTAAAGAGCGGTGGGCTGGGTCAGCTTAGTCCAGGTACGCTCAATCTGAATATTTAATGCTTTTTGCTATGGAAAAAAACAATGAGCAGACTGGCCAGGAGTTACTTTCCCTGGCCAATAAACTCCGCTGGGGCCTGGGTGTGGATTTTCACGACACCATCATCGCGTCTGTTTATGAAGATGCTTCGCGGATTGCCCGGAAAGCTGTACGCCAGGAAGGAGATCGTAGCTCTTATCATCTGGAGCGCCGGATTGATGAATTGGTGACGAGCCGGACCTGGGGCTTTCCAATTATGCTCCTGCTCCTGGCCCTGGTATTCTGGCTAACGATTGCCGGGGCCAATGTACCCTCCGGGATGCTGGCATCGCTTTTAGTAGATACAGCCCATCCCTGGCTGCGGCAGCTTGCTGGTAGCATCGGCACGCCCGCCTTTCTAAGCGGATTACTGATTGACGGGGCATACCTGGCCATGGCGTGGGTAGTTTCGGTAATGTTACCGCCAATGGCGATTTTTTTCCCGCTTTTCACCTTACTCGAAGACCTGGGATACTTGCCGCGGGTTGCATTTAATATGGACAGCCTGTTCAGAAAAGCGGGAGCCCACGGGAAGCAGGCACTCACAATGAGTATGGGCTTCGGTTGTAATGCTGCCGGTGTCATCGCTACCCGTGTGATTGATAGCCCACGGGAACGGCTGATCGCGATTATTACAAATAACTTTTCCCTCTGCAACGGCAGATGGCCTACACAAATCCTGATTGCCACAATTTTCATTGGAGGGGCTGTACCGGCATATCTGGCGGGTATTGTTTCTTCGGCGGCAGTAGTAGGAATTGCAGTACTGGGTATTGGTTTCAGCCTATTGGTTTCCTGGGCGCTGAGCAAGACCCTGCTCAAAGGGGAGGCATCGGCATTCAGCCTGGAATTGCCCCCTTACCGGCCACCACAAATCTGGCAGACCCTTTATACTTCGCTTATGGACCGCACGGTCTTTGTCCTTTGGCGGGCGGTAGTTTTTGCGATCCCCGCCGGCATGGTCATCTGGCTGGTGGGCAACGTATCTATTGACGGCACCAGCCTTGCCGGGCATTTTATCCACTATTCCACACCTTTCGCCTTGATTTTTGGACTGAACGGGGTAATTCTCCTGGCATACATCATCGCCATCCCTGCCAACGAAATCGTCATCCCGACCGTCCTTATGCTAACAGTGTTACATTCTGGTTTGGGGGGCGTCGGCGAAGGCCAGGGCATTTTATTCGAGCTCGACGCCATTGAGGATACCGAGCAGGTACTCCGGGCAGGCGGATGGACCTTACTCACCGGAATCAACCTGATGCTGTTCAGCCTACTGCACAATCCGTGTTCTACGACGATTTATACCATTTACAAGGAAACGGGCAGCTTAAAATGGACGATTATCGCTACCTTTCTGCCCATTGGTTTAGGATTGACCGTATGCTTTTTTGTCACGCAAATCTGGAATTTGTTTCATACTTTGATCTGAACCGACAGGGTACTTTTGAGGTTCTTTATTCGCTGTACCAGCATAATGTTTAACGCTACCGGAATGCACTATCTCATCGCAATACTCTTGGCAACCGCGGGGATAACGGTATCCCTGAATGGACAGGATGCCCACAAATTACTGCGGGACGGAGATCGGTACTATCAAAAAGGCGGATATCCAGAGGCAGAGGAATATTACCGCAAATCCCTTGCCAGGTCCAATAGTGCCAATGGGCACTTCAACCTGGGCAATTCCGTTTACTACCAGGGCCGCTTTCCAGAGGCAGTCGGGCAGTTCGAACAAGCAGCAAGACAAGCGTCTTCTTCTGCAAAAAGGGCAGAAGCTTACTATAACCTGGGTAATGCACATTTCGAGGCAGGAAACCTGGAAAAAAGTATTGAGGCATATAAAAATGCCCTGCGCAACGACCCTTCGGATGTTTCTGCAAAATATAACCTGACCCTGGCGCAGAAAAAACTTCGCCAGCAAACGCCACCTCCCCCCCCTCCCCAACAATCCCCAGGGAACGAATCCTCCAGCCAGCAAAAACCTCCCCCGCCCAACCAACAACCCGGGCAGCAACCCGGGAATGAGCCGCAATCCTCCAAAACCCCTTCCCCAGGGCAGCCTGGGGAAGGAGGCCAAAAACTCAGCCGTGAAGAAGCCGAAGCCCTGCTGCGTATCGCAGGGCAGGAAGAAAAAAAAGTACAGTCAAAAATGCGTAAAGACCCTGGGCAGGCGATAAAAAGCAAAAAAGATTGGTAGCATTAATATAATGACTTGTCTATGAAAAAAAACCTCCTCTTGCCGATGCTTTTTGCAATGCTGTCCGGCATTGCCATTGCACAGAAGCCGGTCCGTTTTGTTGCGGAAGCAAGCAGTGATTCCGTGCTACTGGGACATTATTTTGAAGTTTCTTTTCTTTTGGAAAATGCTAATGCACGGAACTTTTCCATGCCGACTTTAGACCCGGATCTGGAGCTGCTCTCGGGACCCAATACCTCCTCTTCTTTTTCGATGGTCAATGGCGAAAGTACACAGAAGGTGCGTTACAGCTTTATCGTGCGCCCTGCGCGGGAAGGCTTTTTTACGATCCCACCAGCTTCTGTGGAAGCGGATGGAAAGCATATTGAATCCGAGCCCATGGAGATTTATGTAGGTCCTAATCCAGGGGGAGTGCCCCAACCGGAAGTGGAGAAGGCCCCCAATCCTTTTCGGATGGATTTCGGCGATTTTTTTGGGCGCAATGGGCCATCTTTTCCTCCCCTGCCAAAAGAAATCCCGGAAAAAAAGCGTAAAACAGTTAAAATTTAAATGGTGGAACGGCTTATTCATCCGGCTATTCTCTTTTTTGCATCCTTACTCTTTTTTCCGATTGTTGCCCGGTCCCAGTCGGGAGCGCCCTCTTTCGAAGCATTTGCCGATGCGCAGGAAGTCTTTAAAGACAATTATTTCCAGGTCACCTTCACCCTCCGCAATGCGGAAGGGAGCGAGTTCCGTCCACCTGATTTCAAAGATTTCCGTATCATTTCCGGGCCTTCGAGAGGGATGAGTACGACAATTATCAACGGGCAGGTTCGTATGGAAGCGTCTTATTCCTACGTATTGCAGCCGCGCCGTACGGGCAAGCTGTATATAGGGAGTGCTTCAATCAAAGGAGTTATAGACCGGATCGGGCGCAACTTCCGTTCCCAGCCCATTGCGATCACAGTCCTTGAGCAAAACTCCGGGGAATCAGGCGATGCACCCGACTACTTCGTCCGGGCATCGCTGAACGTTGGGGAGGCGTACGTCGGCCAGCAGGTACGGCTGGACTATACGCTCTTTACAACAGTCGAGGTCCAGCATTTCAATATTGTGGAGGAATCTCCTTACCTGAATTTTTATGCGGAAGACCTTTCCGGCATAAACCCACAAGTGAAGCGGGAAATTATAAATGGCCGCGAATATTATAGCCAGGTATTAAAAAGCCTGTCTTTATATCCGCAGAAGGCCGGGATGCTGACTATTCAGCCGGCCTCTCTGCAACTGGGTATTGTAACGGATGCCGGAGCGGAGAGCTTCTTCTTTGGTGCCGATATAAAAAGGGTTGGGGTAAGCACAGCACCTGTGATGTTGAAGGTGAGGCCGCTCCCCTCCGGGCCTCCAGTCTCTTTTAGTGGGGCAGTAGGTGATTTTTCCTTTGAGGCTTCACTCGACCGCAATATTGCTACTACTGATGATGCGTTCAGGTTGATGCTCGCTGTTACGGGGGATGGTGATTTGAAGCGCGTAGAAGCCCCTGGTTTGCAGGGTGTGGACTCATTCGATATTTATGAGCCCAGGGTAAAGGAAGAAAACTACGGGGAGTCTGGTGGGAAGCGGGTTGGCAGAAAAGTATTTGAATACTTGCTTGCCCCCAGGGCGACAGGCAAATTTAGGTTGGCCCCGGTATTCAGTTATTTTTCCCCGCAAAAGGGTACATATTCCACGTTGGCACCTCAGGTTTTTGAGGTCGAGGTTCGGCAGGGAAGGCTACCTGCTAAGCAACTTGAGGGAAGCAGAGACGTCCCTGAAAGCAGTACGGGGCTTATGGAGGTGCAGGATCTTTCCATGGGGAAAAAGCGATGGGTACAACAACCAGTATTTTGGGCGGCATTATTTTTGCCTTTCCTTGCGTTTGGCGTGGTTGTGGGGGCTAAGCACTACCGGCGGCGTTTTGGGTCAGGTGTACGCCATCGGTCGGGAGATATCGGAAAGGTTGCTGAAAAGTGGCTGGAGACAGCGGCCCGGCACTTACACAAAGGGGAGAGCAGGTATTTTTATGAGGCCGTTTCAAATGCCTTTTTGCAATACCTTTCCCAACGGCTCCAGGTCCCGTTGTCGGAGCAGTCCCAGGCACGGTTACTTGAACAATTAGAACGCCAGGGACTGGGACAGCCCCTGGTGGATACTTTCCGTCAGATCCTGAAGAATTGTGAGCTCGCCCTTTATGCGGGTATGGACAATTCTGCTGCTATGGAAGAGACTTACCGCAATGCGATAGGGGCATTGGAAGCACTGGAGCATTTTTTTCAGGAAAAAAAGAAGGCCGGGATTGCATAGGTATGTAGTGGATATTTTCCCTATAGCGGCAGCAGGGGGGTATGAGAGGAAGAGATATGCTGTTCCTGCAGCGGTTTAAAGGGGCTTGGAGGGGTGTTACAGGTCCGGTGCTATCGGATTGGCACAAAATAGGAGAGGATATCTTCTACTGTTGTGCGGGAGTTGGAAAGCCGCGGCACTTTATGTTGCCCGCCGAGTTTTCCGCGTGCTTTCATCCATTGGAGAAAGGCGCCTGGGGGGAGCGCCCTTATTTTCAGGGGGGCGAGTGCTATATTGCGATAGCGCTTAGCTTCGTAATCCGAGTTGATGTGCTGGAGGTTTTGGTCTAGTTGTTCAGCAAATACGTTGAGGTCTTCGGGCGGTTTTTCAAATTCTATGAGCCATTCGTGCCCGCCCCTGGTATTTCCGGAAAGAAAAACAGGCGCGACGGTATAGTCCCGTACGATAGCACAATGCCGGGCACAGGTTACCGCAAGTGCCTGGTCGGTATTATCTACGATGACCTCTTCCCCAAAAGTGTTGATATATTGCTTTGTCCGCCCTGTAACCTTTATGCGGAAAGGGGAAAGGGAAACAAAAGAGATGGTATCGCCTGGCAGATAGCGCCAAAGCCCGGAATTGGTGCTGATTACGATCGCATATTGTTTTCCGGTTTCTACTTCCTGTATTGATAGGGTATGGGGCTGGGGTTTTCCCCACTCTTCCATGGGGATAAATTCGTAGTAGATTCCATGGTTGAGGAGGAGGAGCATACCCTCCTTTTGGAAGTCGTCCTGAACGGCGAAGAAACCTTCAGAGGCATTATAGACTTCCTGGTAGCTTATTCCCGGACCGGGGAAGAACAAGTCGAATTGAGCGCGGTAGGGGGTAAAGCTGACCCCTCCATGGGAATAGACCTGGAAGTGCGGCCAGACTTCGCGCATTGAGGATTTACCGGTAATTTCGAGGATTCTGCGAAACAGGACGACTGTCCAGGTGGGTACGCCACCGATCATGACCACTTTTTTTTCCTTTGCCCCTGCCCTGGCGAGTAATTCGAGTTTTAGTTCCCAGTCGGCTATGAGGGCGGTTTCCAGATCAGGGATAAAAAACGGTCGGCCAATCCGGGGCATATTACTGATCATAATTGCGGATACGTCGCCAATGAGGGTTTTGGGATAATGCTCGAAGCGGCTGAGGCTTCCCCCCATGAGCATGGATTTGTCGGCGAAGTTTCGGGCATCGGGGTGTGCGTGGTAGATTAAGGCCATTGCATCCCATGCACCGCGAATATGCGTTTGGCGCAGGTTTGGGGCGGTTACCGGGATAAATTTGCTTTTTGAGCCGGTAGTACCGGAAGATTTTGAAAAGCGGTTTACTTTTCCTGGCCAGAGTACGTCGGGTTCGCCATACATCATACGCTCGATGAACGGTTTGAGGTCTTCATATTCTGACAGGGGGATAGCTTTTTTATAATCTTCGGTCGTATGGATTTGGTCTATGCCCCATTTTTTTCCCCATGCAGTCAGACGGGCTTTTTGCAGTAATTGGTACCACTGGTTTTGCTGTACGGCGGAGGGTTGCAAAGTACTTTTCCACAATTGCCGGTACCGCAACTTCAAGTAAGCCCGCATAAAATAATTAATCCCTTCCCTGGTCATAAAAGATGCCCTTTAAACATTGGCCCGTAGCGGGTGCGGCGATGAAAACCATTCCTTAGCATTAGGCTTTTGATGGCCACTGAAGGCATACCATCAAGATAAAGATAATCAAAATTATTGAGGCTTGCACTGAAATAGCGGATTACACCATCAATTAGCCGTGCTAAAATAGGGAAGAATAAATTAATCAGAGTGGTTTTTTCCTGTTAGTTCTATGGTCAGAAATTTTCCTGTATAGCTTTCGGGGCATTGGGCGATAAATTCCGGGGTGCCGGCACATAGGATATGGCCACCTTTTCGGCCGCCTTCCGGACCGATATCAATAATATGGTCGGCTACTTTGATCACGTCCATATTGTGTTCGATGACGAGTACGGTATTTCCGTGGGCAACGAGGCGGTTGAGGACGGCGATGAGGTGCCGGATATCTTCGAAATGGAGGCCGGTAGTTGGTTCATCGAGGATATAGAGGGTTTTACCGGTATCTTTTTTGGAGAGTTCTTCGGCAAGCTTTACCCGCTGGGCTTCGCCGCCGGAGAGGGTGGTTGCCTGTTGTCCGAGGGTAATATAGCCGAGGCCTACTTCTTCCAGGGTTTTGAGTTTGCGGTAGATTTTTGGTATATTTTCGAAGAAAGCAGCAGCCTCGGAGACGGGCATTTCGAGGATATCGGAGATGGATTTTCCTTTATACAGGACTTCGAGGGTTTCGCGGTTATAGCGGCGGCCCAGGCATTTTTCGCAACCCACAAATACATCGGGGAGGATGTTCATTTCGAGGACGCGCATTCCGCCCCCTTCGCATTCTTCGCAGCGGCCGCCTTTTACATTAAAAGAGAAACGGCCTGGTTTATAGCCCCGGATTTTTGCTTCGGGCAATTCGGTATAGATTTTTCTGATTTCGGTGAACACCCCTGTATAGGTAGCGGGGTTGGATCTGGGTGTTCGCCCGATGGGTGCCTGGTCAATTTCGATTACTTTATCCAGGAACTCCAGCCCTTCGATCCGGGAATAAGGCAGGGGTTCCTGTAAGCTATTGTAGAAATGGTTGCGCAGGATGGGGTAAAGGGTTTCATTAATGAGGGAAGATTTGCCGCTGCCAGAAACTCCGGTGACGCAGACGAACAGCCCCAGAGGGATTTCGAGGTTCAGGTCTTTCAGGTTATTGCCCTTTGCACCAAAGAGTCGCAGGGATTTTTCGCTGTGTGCGCGTCGGCGGGCGGGTACTTCGATTCCCACCGCGTCGCACAGATAATTTGCGGTAAGGGAGCCTGATTTAAGGAAGTTTTCCGGTGTACCTTCACCGACGATCATCCCGCCATGTTTGCCCGCACCCGGCCCCAGGTCAATGAGGTAATCCGAAGCACGCATGATATCCTTATCGTGTTCGACGACGAGAACGGTGTTGCCGATGTCGGTGAGCTGCCGCAGAGCGGAAATCAGGCGTTGGTTATCGCGTTGATGTAGGCCGATACTGGGCTCATCCAGAATGTAGGTAATACCGGTGAGCTGGGAGCCAATTTGTGTTGCGAGGCGGATCCTTTGGGATTCACCGCCCGAGAGGGTCCTTGCCGGTCGGGAAAGCGTAAGATAGTCGAGACCGACATTGAGCAGAAAGCTCAGTCGAAGGCGAATTTCTTTAAGGATTTCGCGTGCGATAGACAGGCTGCGCTGCGGAAGGTAGTTTTCGGCCAGTTGTATCCAGTTAGCGAGTTCAGCGATATCCATTTCCGATAGCTCGCCGATATTTTTATCGTGCACCTTGAAATGAAGCGATTCTTTTTTCAGGCGCAGCCCTTTGCAATCGGGGCAGTCTCCGATGGACATAAATTCCTCTGCCCATCGGCGTATTTTTTCGGAAGAAGTATCGTTGAACCAGCGTTCCAACATTTTGATGAGGCCTTCGTATGCGAGGTTATAGGAATTATCACTGCTGTTGGACTGGATTTCGAGTACAGGTCCCCCACCGTGCAGGATGATATCCATTGCTGCTTTGGGGATATCCCGGATTGGTGTTGAAAAAGAAAACTGGAATTTTTTGCTTAATGCCCGCAGTTGTTTGAAGGAGAGATTGTCGCGTACTTCTCCCAAGGGGACGATACCACTATCGTTGATGGATTTCGAATCATCGGGGATGATTTTGCCTAAATCGGCCTGGGTGATTATGCCGAGTCCATTACAGGTGGGGCAGGCTCCATAAGGGGAGTTGAAAGAGAAAGTATTGGGGGAAGGCTCTTCATAGGATATCCCGGATTCCGGGTCTATGAGGTGTTTGCTAAGGCCGGTAACGGTCTCTGATTCGTTATCGAGGACAAAAATGAGCCCTTTGCCGATTTTGAGTGCACTGGCCAGCGAGTTGTTCAGCCTTTCCTGGTGGTTTTTGTTTGGGGAAAACCGATCTACGACGATTTCGATATCGTGTACCTTGTACCGGTCCACCTGCATACCCGGAAGAATGTCCTTGATTTCCCCGTCAATACGCACTTTGGTAAAGCCCTGTTTCAGGGCCTGCTCAAACAATTCGCGGTAGTGGCCTTTTCTTCCGCGGACGAGCGGTGCGAGGAGGGTAATTTTTTTGCCCTCATAAAGTTCAAAGATGCGTTCCCGCATCTGTTCTTCGCTATATCGGGACATTTGTTGACCGGAGGCATAGGAATAAGCAACGCCGATGCGTGCATAGAGGAGCCGGAGGAAGTCATATATTTCTGTTACAGTACCGACCGTTGATCGGGGGCTTCGGCCAGTCGTTTTTTGTTCGATAGAGATGACTGGGCTGAGGCCATCAATGCGTTCTACATCCGGGCGCTCCATTTCCCCGATGAATTGACGGGCATAGGAGGAGAAGGTTTCCATATACCTCCGTTGCCCCTCTGCATAGATGGTGTCGAAGGCCAGGGACGATTTTCCACTGCCGCTGATGCCCGTGATCACCACCAGACTGTTGCGTGGTATCCGGATATCCACATTCTTCAGGTTGTGTTCGCGTGCACCGATCACTTCGATGAAGGCTGGTTCCGAATAGGTATTTGGATCGTTTGGGGGCATGATGGCGGTTGATTACATGATTTTGAGCAGCGATTTGAAGACAAGGGCGAGTTTAGGTTCGGTCGATTTGGCAACTGCGATGACATCTTCTACGGAAGTACTGACAATTTCTTCTACGGGGAAGCATTTATTGGTAGCGACAGAGACAACGAAGACGGGCAGGCCCATGTGACGGGCGACGATGACTTCGGGCACGGTGGACATTCCGACCACATCCGCGCCGATGATATTGGCAAAGCGATATTCAGCAGGGGTTTCCAGGTTAGGCCCGGGTAATGCAAGATAGACCCCTTCGTGCGCACGGATGTCATTTTCGCGGGCAATTCTGAGGGCTTGTGCGTTCAGCGACCGGTCATAAGTATCGTGCATATCCGGAAATCTTGGCCCTAACCTTTCGTCGTTAGGCCCGCGCAGCGGGTTGTCGGGTTGAAGGTTGATGTGGTCGCGTATAAATACGATATCTCCGGCTTCGATATTTGACTGTACACTTCCTGCGGCATTGCTGATGAGCAGCCGTTTGATGCCCAGCATCTGGAGTACTCTGACGGGGAAGGTGACCTGCTGAAGGCTGTATCCTTCATAAAAATGGAACCTGCCAGCCATGGCTACTACCTTTCTGCCGCTCAGATAGCCCAGTACCAGTTCTCCTTGGTGGCTTTCTACGGTAGAGATGGGGAAATGGGGGATAATATCGTAGGGTAGCGTACAAACCGCTTCGATTTCCGAAGCAAGGCCACTGAGGCCTGTTCCGAGGATGATGCCAAATTCAGGCTCAAAGTCTGTTTTTTTTCGGATGAATTGGGCCGATTCCAGGTAGTGGTCGTATAGCGTTGGCATTGTCAGTCTTTTTGAGCTGCGAATATAGTGGATTTGTGCTTGAAATGAAGCGATATACCTTGTGCATATCCCCGGTTGTTAAAAGACTTGTTGTAACGGGTCAGCATGGTGGAAAAAGAATTATTTTTATCCCTTGATGATGCTGCTGTAACAAGTCTAATATACAGTACTGACATGCAAAAAGATTAAAAGTCAAAAAAATCTTAACATATTATGGAGGGTTTTGACGTTTCCGCAGTCGTGAATTTTTTGCTTACGGTGGTGTTTTCCTTTATTATCGGCCTGGAGTTAAATAAAAAAAAGGAAAAGCGGGAAGCAGGGGAAGCATTTTTTGGTACAGAGCGTACGCTTGCTTTCGTGGGTATTTTGGGTTTTGTACTCCTGGAAGGCAGCACTTATTTCCCTGCGGGTTATATGTCGGGCTGGGCAGCATTATCCGTTTTTCTCGCAATATTTTATTTTTCAAATATCTGGCATTTCAAAAATTTTGGATTGACGAAAGTATTGGTGGCCCAGTTGGTATATACGCTGCCTTTACTCCTGAAAACCCAACCTTTATGGCTGGCTTTGCTGGTCATTGTGCTGGTGATTACGCTGGTGGAGATTAAAGAGCAGATTAAGGCCTTTTCGCAGCGGATTTTTTCGGAGGAATTCATCACCCTGGCTAAGTTCATCATGATCACAGGGGTAATTTTGCCGCTTGCACCAAAAGCGCCTTTGCTGGAAGGGTTTCCTTTAAGCTTTTACAAGCTATGGCTGGCGGTCGTGGCCATATCGGGGATTTCGTATCTCAGTTATCTGGTGCAAAAGTATGTTTATCCCCATGCAGGCACACTTTTATCGGGGGTATTGGGGGGGCTTTACAGCAGTACAGCCACGACGTTCCTGCTTTCAAAGCGTAGCCAGGACAGGATATCAACGCCGCATGAATATGCAGCCGGGATTTTATCGGCGACGATGATGATGTTCATCCGTGTTTTTGTATTGATCTGGCTGTTTAAAGGTGAGCTGGCGCTGTTTTTTTCCCCCTATTTTGGTGCGCTCATCGCGGGGAGTGCTTTGGTCGTTTTTTTTATATATCAGCGTCGGAGCAAAGCGGGGGCGGTATTGGAAAATATGCTGACGGTACGGCAAAACCCACTGGAGTTTAGGATGGCCCTGGTTTTTTCTGCACTATACATCTTTTTTTCTCTGATCACGGAGTACACACTGGAGCAGTACGGTAATGCTGGTCTTCCGGTTTTGTCTTTCATTGCCGGATTGGCAGATATAGACCCTTTTTTGATCAGCTTATTACAGGAAGAACGCGGGGCGTTGTCTGTTGAGCGTATTGCGCTGGCGGCAATGCAAACCATCACGGCCAATAACCTGCTGAAGATGCTCTATGCGCTGGTCCTTTCTGAATCCTATACGCGGCGTTTGCTGCTCTACGGTTTTGGGCTGATTAACGCAGGGTGTATCGCGGTGATTTTATTTCTTTATTAATTTTTACTCAGTTGGCCGCTTTGCGCTGCAGGTATTGCCGGAGTTTCTGTCGGTAAATATTGATATCTTCTTCCTTCATGCTTTTTTGTACGGGTGGGGGTAGTTCGAGGTTTTCCTTTTGGTTTGCAGGTGCGAGGTCCTGAAATTTATTGGTGCCGTTTTTCTTTCTGGTGAGGGAGAACTGATCATATCGTTTACCCGTAGCGGTATAGGCTTCGTAAATAATTTTTTGGTTTTCCACCCGGATAATCTGGAATAGCTGGGTGTTTGAGGCGGCGCGTTCCATCCATTCGTCAAAATTGAGGTGGTACATTTTTGGCCCGCTGACAGAGACTACATAGACGGGGCCCTTTTCATAGTGTTTGGCGCCAGAATGGATGTTATGGCCCCTGCCGTATGCATGGTCATGGCCCTGGAGGACGAGGTCAACGCCATATTTTTCGTACAAGGGCTGGAGAGCGTCCCGTATTTCCTTATTGTCGCGTCCGATTGCCGTGGAATAAACAGGATGGTGATGCGTGATAATCGTCCAGGGGTGAGGGTTATTTTTGAGCAGGTTTTCCAGCCACTGCTTTTGCAGGGCCGTCATTTCAGGGTTGTTTAACATTGCCTGGGTATTGAGGCTGATAAAACGGACACCCTGGTAGTCTGTGTAATAAACTGTTTCTTCGAGGCCGGCAGGACCATTTTCCGGAAGGTTGAAGCCGGGTCGCCAGTGGGGTGCGAGTATCCTGTCCCCGTCCTTGCCCCGTGGATATTCGTGGTTGCCTGGGGTGAGGATGCTTGGTTTGGAGCCAAAAATCCAGCCACCGGCATAATGCCATTCTCCCCACTCCTCATCCCTTGTGGATATGTTGACCAGGTCGCCGGCATGCAGCATGAAATCGGCAGCGGGCAATGTACTGTAAGCTTGCCGTATAACTCTGGACCATAAGGATTTCAGGTCGTTTTGGGCATCGCCGAAGTAAATGAATGAAAAGGGTGCGGAGGAGTTATTTGCTGTTTTGAAGTGAAACCATTCGCTCCAGTACTTTCCGTCCCCTACCCGGTAGGCATAGAGTGTATTGGGCTGTAGCTGTCCGAATGTTGCCGAGTGATAGTGTGCCGCGCTTTTATCGCTGATCAGTTTTTCCGTGCGTGCGTTGACGCGGGCAGCGTTAAGGACAAATTCTGGCATGTCGCCTGCGATGGCCACCTCGGCAAAAGCCTCGATAATCGTAGTATCTGTACGCCAGGTGACCGCCTGTGAAGTGGCGGGGTCTCCGTTCCAGGTGAGGATGATGCGGTCCGGGGTTGGTTTTGGGGGGTACGGATCGAAATTTTGTGCGTTAATCGGGAAAAGACTTGTAATCAGGGCCGCCCCCATCAGAAGATATTGGAATATCCGGCACAGACGTGATCCGTTAGGATTAAGGCAGAGTGCTTTTTTGTACATGATATATAAAGTATGGCGATTATCACAAAGGGCGTTGTCGGGGTTGCTGAGGCTGTCTATCCTTCGTGCTGCCGCTCGACGAAGTCCTGAATAGCCGCATTGATCGGCCCTGGTTGCTCGATACTCGAGGAATGGCCGGCTTTAGGAACGATTTTGAGGATAGAGCCGGGGATTTGTTCATGGATGCGATGGGATTTTTCTGGAATGGTTGCAACATCCTCTTCCCCGCAAACGACGAGAACAGGGCATTTGATCCCTTTGATTTCCTCTAAAACTCCTTTCCTGCCGATGACGGCATTGACGGAGCGGGTGATGTTTTTGGGCAATTGCACGAGATGTTGTTTCCATTTTTCCCGTTCGGCATCCCGGGAAGGATCGGCGAGGAAGGATTTTCCAAACATGATGCCCAGAATAGTCCCTGCAACGGGTTTTGGGCTGAAATAACGGACGATGTTATTCAGCAGGCTGTATTTAAAAGCATTTGGCTCCGTATCGGCGGAAGTGTCGAGGAGGATAACACTTTTGACCAGATCTGGTCTGCGCGCGGCGATCCGCATCGCGACGAAGCCGCCCATACTGAGGCCAATAAAATGGACAGGACCGGTATTGAGGGCTTCGAGGAATCCTACGGCATATTCGTAGAGATCTTCCATGTCGAAATCTTTAGCCGGCATACCACTTTTTCCCTGGCCCGGGTGGTCGTAGGCAATACAACGGTACTGGCTTTTGAGCGCCTCTACCTGATTGTCGAACAAGTGTACGTTGAAGAGCAGACCGTGGGAGAAGACCAGCGTTTCGCTGCCTTCGCCGGAGTCGGTATAGAAAACATTCACATCTTTGACCTGGATATTCGCCATGACAGTGACTTTTAGGCGGTTTGAAAGTTAAACAGACTTGTTGCGATAGGTCATCGTGTGGGCGAAAAAGAGCCATTTTTAGCCCGGGGTGATCCTGCCGCAACAAGTCCGATACCAGTTAGTGGTACAGCTTTTGCAAATACCTGCTAAAATTACTTTTTTTACGTGTTGGAGCAAACAAAAAAATGGTTGACGGGCATAGTGGCGTTATAGCAGATAAAGAACAGCCTATTTCACCACGCTGCCCCGTAGGTCATTCATTAGGCAGGTTATCAAATTCGTAGAGGGGGTCTATCCGGGTGCCTGCTTCCATTTCAAAAACCGGTTTGATAATCCCATCTTCGAGGCCATAGACCCACCCATGTAAGTGCGGGCGCTGTTCATTTTGCCATGCTTTCTGGATAATAGAAGTTTTGGCCAGGTTCATCACCTGCTCCCGTACGTTGAGTTCCACGAGCCGGTTGGTGCGGTCGTCATCGTTGGGGATTGTATCCAGTTCTTCCCGATAAATGCGGTAAACATCCTTGATATTACGCAGCCATTTATTAATAATGCCATAGGAGTGACGGTTCATGGACGCCTTGACGCCCCCGCACCCGTAGTGCCCACAAACAATTACATGCTTAACCTTGAGATAAACGACCGAATATTCGAGTACGCTGAGCATGTTGAGGTCGGTATGTACGACCATATTGGCGATATTTCGATGGACGAAGACCTCACCCGGTGCAGTACCAGTAATCTGATTGGCAGGAACGCGGCTATCGCTGCAGCCAATCCAGAGGAATTCAGGAGTCTGGATTTTAGCCAGGTTTTTAAAAAATTCCGGGTCGTCCTGTAAGGTTTCCTGTACCCATGCCTTATTTTGGAGAAGGAGCTTGTCGTAAATTTTCATTGTGCAATGATTTTTTGTTAGTTATATACTTATGCGGGTTGATTTTCGATCAGGTTGAGGTGTATGGTGTTTTTGAAAGTGCTTTTCAGGATTTCGACCTGAATATTTTTCAAAGGGGCGTGTGCCAGGAATTCATTGATCGAATCGGCGATATCCTGATCAATAAAATCCGCCCTGCTCAGGTCAATGACCAGGTAGGCGTTATCGGGGATGGACTCCAGGGCATTTTTGACCAAAGGCTTGTTCAGAAAGCTTACGTCCTTGCGCAGGCGTAAAAGGTAATTGTTCCTGTCCGAAACGACGAGCAGCGCAGAGCGAAAGTTACTGCGTATGAGGAAGAAAAGGCCAACGAGGATACCGATGATGATGCCTTCGAGGAGGTCGGTCAGCAAAATGGCAAGTATCGTGACTACGAAGGGTACAAACTGGTCGAAGCCTTTGGCATAATATTCTTTGAAAAGGGAGACTTTGGCCAGCTTATAGCCGACGAAAATGAGTACGGCGGCAAGTGCAGACAGGGGGATTTTGTTGAGTAGCCAGGGCGTTGTAGAGACCAGTGCGAGCATGAGGGCTCCATGCAGGATAGTAGAATTTTTAGATTTTGCCCCTGCTGAAACGTTTGCCGAGCTGCGTACGATGACGGAGGTTACCGGAAGGCCGCCGAGTAGCCCGGAAATAATATTCCCTACTCCCTGGGCTTTCAACTCCTGGTTGTTGGGTGTTACCCGCTTGTAGGGGTCGAGCTTATCCACGGCTTCGATACTCAATAAGGTTTCCAGGCTGGCAACGACAGCAAGTGTGAGGGCCGTAATCCACACCTGGGGGTTTGCGGCTCCACTGAAATCGGGAAAGGTGAAGAAGGTGAAAAATTCAGATGTAGTAGCAGCTACGGGCAAGGCCACCAGATGAACGGCTTCGAGGGCAAGTTCCGATCCGCTGCTTTTGAGCCATTCGTTGAGCAAAGTCCCTGCAATGACAGCGACCAGTGCCCCCGGGACGAGCTGGAATACTTTTTTGGACTTGATAAATTTCAGTTCCCAGATCACGAGAATGGCCATAGCAAAAAGGCCGATCAGGATAGCACCGGGCTGGATGTAGTTCAATGCGTTGAATAGCTCTGAAAAGGTATTTTGGTTGTCGGGCTGTAAAAATGCCTCATCGCCCTCAAAGTCTTTATCATATCCAAACAAATGTGGTATTTGCTTGAGGATGAGGATGATGCCAATCGCGGCCAGCATACCTTTAATCACGGCGTTGGGGACGTAGTCGCCGATTACCCCTGCTTTCAGGAAGCCAAAGACCAACTGCAGCACTCCAGCGATGACTACGGCCAGTAGAAAGACATCAAAACTTTCCAGGCGGGCAATACCTGCTGCAACAATTACCGTCAGGCCTGCTGCAGGACCCGAAACGCTAAGGTGCGAGCCGCTCAGCATCCCAACGGCGATCCCACCGACAATCCCGGCAATGATTCCCGAAAATAAAGGGGCATTTGAACCCAGCGCAATACCCAGGCAAAGGGGCACGGCCACAAGCAAAACGACGACGGAAGCGGGAAAATCCGCGCCAATAGTACGAAAAGGATTGTTCATTGACTTTCAGTTAGTTGATCGGATGATTTTTTGTATGGTATTCTTATTTGCAGGCTGATGACGCCTGCACGAAATAACGCTTGCCATTTAGGTTGATTTCATTGCCGGCTTGCCGGGCAGCAATCGAATATTCGGTTACACGACCCCCCTTGTAAAATAACATCAATACGGGAAAAGTGTTCTTGGAAATGATTTTCCAGCTGCCACTATTGGCATTATTACCTGTATAGGTTAACTGGTCTGAAAAATACCCGCCAGAGACAAAAGCATCACTGCTGCTGTATTGGAAGCTGCCATTCGTACATAGGTCTATAGTAGCTTTTTCCGACAGGCCGTTACCTGTGTAGAGATAGAGCAGCTGCTTATTGGCCAGTCGCTGCCGCCACTGTTGTACGACTGGCGTATCTATTGTTTTTTTGAATTGTATGCTGTTGGCAATTGATTTAACGGCATCAGCGACTTCCCGGGAATAATCCGGTCCTAAAGCGGCACCAGCTACGCTGATGCCACCCCCGTATGGCGATATCATAGATACCGTCTCCATAATTAGTTCCTGGTCTTGTACACGGCCCTCATAACGAATGAAAAGACCGCGGCTGCCATAATCGCGTACAATGGCTGTTAGGGCAGTACCTGATTCGGCATTCCTGATATCGGTGGTATTTTGCCTGATTTCTGTGAGGCTGGAATAATTATGTGGTACAATGCTGATTTGTGCCTTGTAGTTTTGATTGGCGATGAGGATATTCGAGCCTTCCGGTGTCGTATGGCTCCAGCTTGCAGGCAACTGAAAGGTAAAGCTGCCATAGGGATCGTTGATACGCGTGCCCGTTGCCAACGGCGCATTGGTGGAGACCGGCCCCTGTGGGATGGTAGCTGGTGGGGGCGTATTGGAGGGGGGATTAACGATCCCGGCCTGAGCAGTGCTTACCGGGTTGGCAGCAGTACGCACCATTTCCAGCGATACGCCATCGCTGGTCAGGTAATAAATATTCATAATTCTGGCCAGTGTAAAGCTTATCTGTGCCCCTTCATAGGTATATTCCCCGGACAACATCCCCAGCAGCCTGCTGCCGCTGAAGGGATGGCGTTTTCCCTGATACTCCAGGAATCCCTCATAGGTGTTTGAAGTAACCAGCTTTACGGAAAGGAGCAGGCCATTTTGACTGTTGGTGAAAGTGCCAATCAGAATATCTTCTTTAGGGGCCTGTCCTGTCAACGGGAGATAAAACAGCCAGCTAAACAGGGATACGGTGAATAAGTATTTTTTCATATTACTGGATTTAACTATAAGACTATCTCGCAAGTCATTTGGGGTTGTATAAAGCAATTTTTTGGGGGTTTAACAGACCAGCGCCTGCTGTAAATCCCTGATGATATAATCGGCATCTTCGAGGCCGACATACATCCGAAGCATGCGATGCCCGGCATCAGAGGGGTCAAAATCTTCGTCGCGCAGGCTTGCACAGCGGGGTAGAATCAGGCTCTCGTGCCCTCCCCAGCTCACTGCCATACAAATGTGCTGCAGGCTTTCACAGAAACGCACAATCTGGCCCCTGCTTTCAGCACGGAGGTAAAAGCTCAAAAGGCCGCAGGCACCATCCATTTGTTCAGTGGCGAGTGTGAATTGAGGGAAATTCTGACTCATCGGGAACAAGACTTTTTCGACCTGGGGGCATTGTTCCAAAAAAGAAACGACTTGGGCCGTCGTTTTGGCACACCGCTCGAGCCGAACCGGCAGCGTCCGGAGCCCGCGGATCAGAAGCCAGGCGTTAAACGGCTGTACACCGCTGCCAATATTGAGGTATTCGCTGTCAAAAATCTTTTTGATCATAGCGCTGCTGCCGCTAAGTACACCTGCCACCGTATCGCTGTGCCCGCCAATATATTTGGTAGCACTTTGCAGCACGAGGTCAATACCCATTGCGATAGGACGCTGGTAAAGCGGGGTGCAGTAGCTGTTGTCACAAATCGTGATAATCCCATGCGCTTTTGCCAGGGCGGCAACAGCACGCAGATCCTGAAGCTCGAACGACCAGCCCAAAGGGCTTTCCAAGTAGATGATCCGGGTATTTGCGCGGATAGCAGCACGAAAATTTTCTGTCAGGCGCCCGTCCACATAGGTCGTTTCCACCTGAAACCGCGGCAGGACGATATCGAACATCCGTTGTGCCCAGGTATAAGGATGCCGCACACTTACAATATGTTCCCCGCTTTGGATATTGGCGAGGACCGCGGCAAAAATGGCTGCAGCACCACTATTAAAAACAAGGGCATCCTCTGCACCATCCAGTGCAGCCAGTTTTTTTCTCAAAATATCTACCGTGGGGTTTAGTCCCCTGCTGTACAGGTAGCCACTATATTCATCTTCAAACAATCCCCTGAGCTCATCCACTTTTTTTACCCTGAAATTACTGGTCTGGATAATCGGCGGCGCAATGGCATTGAAATAAGCGTCCCGATCTTCCGCCATTTCGTTGAGGATATAAGATAAATCCATAAGAATCAAAATTTTGAGGCATGACCGCTGCTCCCCTGCTTTTATCGGTTGGGGGGCAAACCAAAGTTTTACTAAGCTGCTTTTTTATGGTAAAAACGAAAATATATCACGAGAAAAAATAAAAGCAACCCCATGCCCAATGCGGCAGAGCGGGGGTCTTTGAGTACTACGGCAATAGCGATGCCAGCATATCCTGCCACAAAAACAGTAGCAAAAAACGGCGTTAAACGGCGAAGGCGCGTACCTGTCACCAGATGCTCGCCGGTACCCCGCTTTCGCAGAATGAAAATCGTAGCGGCAGAAGTACACATGCCAATACTGTCGAGAAACATCGTGAACCCCAGGATTTTATCAATGCCCCTGCCGATGAACACGACAAGGATGGTAGCAAGGGCAAAAACAGTGAGCCCGGGGATCATGGCGCCAGTGCGCGGATGCCGCCAACGGAACAACTTCGGGAAAACCCCGTCCTCGCTCATCGCAAACATCATCCGGGGATTGGTCATGAGGAGGATGTTGACGTAAGAAAGGACGGAAAGGAACATCATCGCATCGAATACTTTAGCCCCTGCTTTTCCAAACCACGATTCACAGAGCAGGGCTCCGATTGCAGTGGTGTTTTTCATTTTTTCAAAACCAATGACGTGGACATAGGTGTAATTTAAAGTGATATAGACAAATAAAATTACGCCCAGCCCAATGACAATGCTTTTCCGCAATATGTGCCCTGCGCTGAGTTCACTGCCAAAGTTGATCGTATGCTGATACCCCCCGTACATAAACGAAACGGTGATGAGGCTGGCCATCAGGAGAAACAAGCCATTTTGCCCGTCATAAATATACAGCGTGCTGTCTTCGTACCCGTGCGGCGTTACCTGTACACCAGAAAAGAGGGCGGAAATCAGAAGTACGATCAGACCGATTTTCAGTAAGGTAAGAAAATTCTGAGTGTGGCTACTGGTTCTGAGGCCCAGGATGTTCACGCCATAAAAGAGAGCAACCCCCGCAATTCCCACAACGGTATTGAACAAAGGCCCTGCAGGTTTGCCAAACAAGAGATCGCTCGCAAAATCGGCCCCCACCAGCACTACAATAGCGAGGGAAGCGGCATTGCATATCAGGATGAGCGCGTTTACAGTAAAACCGACTGCGGGGTGGTAGCATTCTGCAAAAACTTTATAATACCCGCCCATTACCGGCAGCCTTGCACCGATTTCCGCGTAGGTAAGCGCCCCAAAGAGCGCAATGGCCCCGCCCAGGGCCCAGGCCCCAAAGAAAATGCTTTCCGTGCCCGAGGTCGCCGCTACCAGTGCCGGGATTTTGAATATCCCCATCCCGATGACCAGGCTGATAACGATTACGGTTACAGAAAATAGCCCCAGGGTGTGCTGAGGGGTATTTTGATTTGACATATCGCAGTGCTTTAGGTATTTTTCTGGCGGCATTGGCCAGCAATGGACTTTTACAAGGCCGGACATCTTTTTTGATCGGCCTGCAAAAATTTATTTTTCAAAGAAAAATAAATTTTAGAAATTATTCTGCGAATATTTGGATTCGGCATTAAAAAATCTGTTGCGAGGGGGGTCATCGAGGGGTCAAAAAGGCCTTTTTTCGCTCACACTACGCCTTTTTTGGTCATATAGCAAGGCTATACGCCCTAAAAAAGACTTCGTTTGGACAAAAAAGACGCTTTTTCCCTGCTTGCTGACCCCTCGCAACAAGTCTAATACATATTAACCATGCGAAACATTTATTACCTGCTTCTTGCCCTTGCTTTTTTCGGTGGGGCTACCAACTTACACGGGCAGTCTGGCGCGGATGCCGCACGTCTGCACCGTTTATTTTCGATAAAGGATTCCTTTGAGCTGGCCAACCGCAGGGCGGAAGGCTTTCCCCGGGTCACAGAAGCCGCTATTCTTGAACGGGCTTCGTTTTATCGTGTACTTCAGGCGGAGGCCCGACAGATCGCTGTGGAAAATTTGAATGCGCAGGATAAAATCAATCACCAGATTTTCTCTTTTATACTGGCAGATGAGCTTTCAGAGGCGGATTTTAAAATGTACCTCATTCCTTTTAATGCGGAAGGAGGGTTCTATAACCAGGCTGGCGGGGCTTTTCGGGGCCAGATGCGCAGCAGGGATGACGTGGGGCGTGCCTTAGCACGGCTGAGGGCCTACCCCCGCTATTTGGACGATCACATTCAGTTGATGAAGCTGGGCATACAGCGGGGTATTGTGGCTCCACGAAGTGTAGCCGGGAATTATCAGGCATTGATCGCGCCATTTTCCAACCCGGATCCTGCGAAGAACGCCCTTTGGAAAAGCCTGCAGGCCATGCCTGCAGATTTGCCGGCCAAAGAGCAGGATTCTCTTCTCAATATTGGCAGGCAGGTCATTTTTGAAAGCATCGTGCCCGCTTATGCGGCTTTCGATAAGTTCATGCAGGAGGATTATCTGCCTGCCTGCCGGGAGCAGCCCGGTATTTCCGGGATTCCCGGTGGACGGGAATATTACCGCAACCGAATCGCACATTACACCACCCTGGAGATGACGCCGGAGGAAGTGTTTTCTACCGGAGAACAGGAAGTGGCACGTATCCGGGCGGAAATGGGTACGGTGATGCGCCAGGCTGGTTTTTCCGGAACGCTGGCCGAGTTTTTCAACTTTCTGCGCACCGATCCGCAGTTTTACGCGGCTACCCCACGCCGCCTTTTACAGGAAGCCGCTTACTGGTCAAAAAAGATTGACGGCCGTCTGCCGGCATATTTTGACCCTCTCCCACGCCTGAGTTATGGCGTTGAACCCGTTCCGGAGGCTATCGCACCCAATTATACAGGTGGCAGGTATTCTCCCGGCTCTGCCGCTAATCATCGTGCGGGCAACTATTGGGTGAATACCTATAAATTGGAGAGCAGGCCGCTTTATGTCCTTCCTGCCCTGACCCTGCACGAGGCTGTGCCCGGCCACCATCTCCAAATGGCACTGGCGGAAGAACAGGGTACAGGGCCGGCTTTCCGGCGCAGTTATTATATCAGCGCTTTTGGCGAGGGCTGGGCATTGTACGCAGAGTACCTGGGTAAAGAAATGGGTATCTATGAGACCCCCTACGAAGACTTTGGTCGCCTGACCTACGAGATGTGGCGCGCCTGCCGCCTGGTCATTGATGTCGGCATCCATTATATGGGTTGGAGCCAGCAACAGGCCTTGGATTACTTAAGCACTAACGCCGCACTTTCCCTGCACGAGTGCGAAACGGAAATCGAACGTTATATCGGGTGGCCAGGGCAGGCGGTTTCTTATAAAATCGGCGAGATCACTATCCGGAAATTAAGAAAAAATGCAGAAATGGTCCTCGGCGCCAGGTTCAACATACGGGATTTTCACCGGGTCATCCTTGAAAATGGCTCGGTACCATTGTTTATTCTTGATCAGGAAGTCAAAAAGTATATTGCCGGCAAGTCCATTAATGAATCCGAGCGTTAAAAGACCTTATAGCGTATGGTGGTCTCAGTTTTAGTAGTAGTTTTCATTGCGACAGGGGTAATTGATATCATTGGCGCTGCTGTGGTTCGCAAGGAAGCGCAGCGCCAGGCCGCCTTGCTGTACCGGCAGCCTGTAACGAGGACGGGCAGCCCTCCGGATTATGAAAAATATCCTGAATTGCTGCGGGCATATTTTCGTGCAGGCAGGTTTGATACTCAGCCCTGTTATGGGAATGTCCTGCGGATGCGGCAGAAAGGAGCGGTCAGGTTTCGGGAAGGGCAGGGTTGGAAGCCTTTTGAAGCTAAGTGCTTCATTGCGCTACAATCAGATCCGGCACTGGTGTGGTATGCAGATGTGACGGTGGGTCTTCTGCGCTCGCGTTCCTTGCTGCATATCTTGTCCGGTGAAAAGGCCCGGTGGGTGGAAAAAATGTGGGGGTTCAACATCCGTCCGTATTTTACCGATTGTTCAAATCTTCGGGCATATTTATTAATAGAGTATTATGCTACTGCGGTATGGCATCCCGCCTTATGGCTTACCCCTTCGCTCGATTGGGAGGTAGCGGGTAAATCTACCCTTGTTGCCCGGACGATTGACCCCGCCTTTCCTTTGGCCTTTACGCTGCAGTTTGGTCAGGATGCCCTGCTGGAAAGCATGATAGCAAAGCTGGGCAATTCTACGTGGACAACTACGTATTCCGGGTATCAGGAAGTCCACGGCGTGATGGTGCCGCTGGTCTGGAGGGTTGAGATATTTACCCGGGACCATAAGTGGGTTTATTTGGAGGGAAAGGTTACGGATATGGTATCTGATGGGGTTTTTTCCTGGTGGTGAGTGCGTTAAAAAAGATAAGCGCACGTTTTTTAAATGGGCCTGTTGTGACAACCTTGGGGACTAAGCGCTAAACATTGGCCCGTTTTCCTTGTTGCAGGAAAAACACATTGTAGAAAATGAAAAATCTTTTGATTATAGGAGCCAGCAAGGGCATCGGTCTGAGCCTGGCTGAAATGGCGGCACCAGCATTCGGGACTTATACGGTTGCCCGAACGCTGAGTCCCGAGCTGGCGGCCCTGGCTACGCAGTATTTTTCAATTGATGCGGTACAAGACCCGCTCGATTCACTGGAATCGCTTCCGGATACTATTCATGGGTTGGTTTACTGCCCGGGCAGTATTACGTTAAAGACGATCAATCGGCTCAGCGAGGCGGATTTTATCAGTGATTTCCATCAGAACGTGTTGGGGGCAGTGCGGGTAATTCAGTATTGCCTCCCGCGGCTCAAGCGTGCAAAAGGTGCTTCGGTAGTGTTGTTCAGCACGGTAGCAGCCCAAACAGGCATGGCGTTTCACAGTTCAATTGCCACCGCTAAGGCCGGGGTAGAAGGGCTTGGGAAATCGCTTGCTGCCGAACTGGCCCCTCAGCAAATCCGCGTAAACGTTATCGCGCCATCCCTTACCCAGACGCCCCTTGCCCAGGGCCTGCTGAATTCCCCTGAAAAAGCCGAGGCTGCCGCAAAACGTCACCCCCTGCAACGGATTGGCCATGCAGCCGATGTGGCGGCACTTGCTTATTTTCTACTTTCCGACCAGGCCTCCTGGATTACAGGCCAGGTCATCGGCGTAGATGGGGGGTTGTCCACACTAAGGTCATAACGGTAAATACCTTAAGCAATGCAATTATCCTTTCGAACGCTGTTGTTCATCCTCTTTGCTGGTTTAACGGTACTGGTGGCTGGCAGGTATGTTTATTTTAAACCCCGCTTTGTGCAGGGGGAAAAAGCACCGGATTTCCAGGCAGTGCTGAAAGATGGCGGCACATTCACCCTCAGCAGCCTGAGGGGCAACTATGTGCTCCTGGATTTTTGGGGGAGCTGGTGTGGCCCCTGTCGCGCACAGAATACTGGCTGGACCCAGGTTTACAGGCAATTTGCCGGGAAACGCTTCAAAGATGCGGTGGGCTTCACCATCGTAAGCGTAGGCGTGGAAAAGGACCCCGATAGCTGGACGTTGGCTATTGAAAACGACCAGCTCTACTGGCCCTATCATATCCTGGACCTGAGCCCCAGCCTGCGTTTTTTTTCTGGCCCCATTGCACAAAAGTATCAGGTGCGCCAATTGCCCACTGCCTTTCTGCTCCATCCCCAGGGAACAATCATCGCCGTGGATCCCGGACCGGAAAGAGTAGCCGAAATCCTTTCTTCAAAAACAGAGGAAAATTAATCTATCGCTAAGATTAAGAGGGTGTTCGGTGTGATTGAAAAGAGAAACCGCCTTTTTTAGTCAGGGGCTATCCCGACGAAACACAGGTATTTATATACTGCCATTTTGTACAATGCACGGGCCATCCTTGTAAAACCTGTCAGTCGGGTGTGTGTTTTATGACAAAGTGGCGGAATTTATTGCTTGGCAAAAAAATTGTTGAACATTTTTCAGGCATCAAAACAGCGCCGATAGCTCCACTCTGCGCCGATGGCCACGAATTTTTAAAATAAACGATACGACGTGAAGGAACAGGAATCTACAACGACCAATCTGCAGGAGGATCTGCAAGCAGGGCCTGAAGGCCAGGCCACAGAAATGCCGGAAACACCGCAGGAAAACAGCCCGGAAGAAAAGTATGCCCTGTTATTGAGCGAACACGAATTGCTGCGCGAAAAATACCTCCGTATTTATGCGGATTTCGACAACCTGCGAAAACGCACGATCAAGGAGAAAGCGGAGTTAATGCGAACGGCTTCCCAGGACACCATGACCGCTCTATTGCCTATCCTCGACGACTTTGACCGTGCAAAACAAAATTCGGAGCGCGAGGGCAGCACGGAGGTGATGAGCGAAGGGGTGTCGTTAGTGTACCACAAACTTTTTTCTACCCTCAAGGGCCTGGGTCTGGAACCAATGGTCACGAACGGGACTGTTTTTGACCCTGAGTTGCACGAGGCGATCACCGAAATACCCGTACCGACCGAAGAGCTGCGGGGTAAAGTGGTGGATACGATAGAAAAAGGTTACCGCCTGGGCGACAGAATCATCCGCTACGCAAAAGTCGTAGTGGGCAAATAGTATCCCTTTACTTCATTAATGCCTGGTGAACAAAAGCCGTTAATCCGGCCACCAGGTTATATACGCGTTATTGCTATGGCTCAAAGAGATTATTACGAAATACTGGGCGTGCCCAAAAATGCTGATAAAGCCGCTATTAAAAAAGCTTATCGCGAAATGGCGCTCAAATACCACCCCGATAAAAACCCCGGGGATAAGGCGGCAGAGGAAGTGTTCAAAGAGGCTGCCGAGGCATACGAAGTGCTGAGCAATGACGATAAACGTGCGCGCTACGACCGCTATGGCCACGCAGGCGAACCCAGGGGTGGGTTCTCGGGTGGGGGTATGACGATGGACGATATTTTTGCGCAGTTCGGGGATATTATTGATGATTCTACCTTTGGTTCTTTCTTTCAGGGCGCATCCGGCAGGGGCGGTACCAGGGCAAAAGGCCGTAAAGGGGCTAACCTCCGTATCAAAGTGACGCTCACGCTTGAGGAGATCTCAACCGGGGTCACCAAAAAAATCAAGGTCAAGAAACAACTCCCCTGCGACGTCTGCCAGGGGAGCGGTGCAAAAGACACCAGTTCGGTGCGTACTTGCCAAACCTGTGGTGGAGCGGGCTACGTCCGGCAAATCCGCTCTACTTTCCTGGGACAAATGCAAACTACGACCACTTGTCCTTCCTGCGAAGGCAATGGCCAGACGGTGACTGCAAATTGTTCGAAATGCCGTGGGGAAGGGCATATTCCCGGGGAAGAAATGATCGAAATCGAAATCCCGGCAGGTGTCGGGGAGGGGATGCAGCTCTCGATGCGCGGCAAAGGCAACGCAGGGGCAAAAGGAGGCCCAGGGGGCGATCTCTACATAACCATCGAGGAAAAACCGCACGAATCCTTACAGCGGGACGGGCAGAATGTGATCTTTGAGTTGTACCTCAACTTTGCAGATGCCGCACTTGGGACTTCGGTTGACGTGCCCGTGCTGGATGGAAAAGTACGGATCAAAATACCACCCGGTACCCAGGCAGGTAAAATCCTCCGGCTCAGGGAGAAAGGCCTGCCTTCAGTTCAGGCGTATGGCCGTGGGGATCAGCTCATCCATATTAATATCTGGACGCCCAAGAAGTTCAATAACGAAGAGCGCGACCTCCTGGAGAAAATCCGCACCATGCCAAATTTCCAACCACAGCCAGGTGCTTCGGAAAAATCTTTCTTCGAAAAAATGAAGGATTACTTCACTATGCGCTAAACCCTTTTCAAGTGCAGAAAAACGGTTTCTTCCTATTTGTCTTAGCTGCGTCCTTCCTGTCGTCCTGCGGCCCTGAAAAACTGGTGGATACATCCCAGGTTTTGAAATCAGGGGTGTGGGCTTATGCCGATTCCCTTCGGTTTGAGGCAACCGTGGAGGATACTTCCCGCTTGTACGACATCTCCCTGTGGGTGAGACACGACAAATCCTACGCCTACCAGAATCTATACCTGCGTATCCTTACCTATTTTCCGGATGGGAAAACGCTGTCACAGCCGCTTTCCCTGGATTTAGCGGAAAAGACGGGGGCATGGTCAGGAAAATGTATCGGAAAAAGCTGTACATTGGAAGTGCCGATCCAGCAGAATGCTTTTTTCAACACAAGGGGGAAATATACATTTGCCATCGAGCAATACATGCGCCAGGATTCCCTTCCCGGGATACGCGCTGTCGGGCTGCGTATATATAATACAGGGCCGAGACCTGAAGGCCGTTGAAGCACTATATATCCGGAACATTGAATATCAGCGGTAAAGGTACATATTCCGCTGGCGGTCGAGCTCCCGGAAAAAGGGGTCGCTGAGGTCCCGGATAAAGCGGATTTCTTCCCCTGTTGATTTCATCTCCGGACCGAGGTTTTTATCCACATTCGGGAATTTTTCAAAAGAAAATACCGGCACTTTGATTGCAAAGCCGCTGGGCCGGGGCTTGATATCGAAATCGCGGAGCTTATGATTGCCCATCATGATTTTGGTGGCAATCTGCAGGTAAGGTACTTTGTAAGCTTTTGCAATGAAAGGCGTCGTGCGCGATGCTCTGGGGTTGGCTTCGATCACATAGACTTTATTGTCCTTGATAGCAAACTGTACATTGAGCAAGCCACGGATATTCAGGGCGCGGGCGAGTTTTTCCGCGTATTCCACCATGGTATTTACCGCATCAACTGACAGGCTATAGGTCGGTAGCACAGCGGAGCTGTCCCCCGAATGGATACCTGCCGGCTCGATATGTTCCATAATGCCCATGATATGGATTTGTTCTCCATCGAAGATGGCATCAATTTCGGCTTCTTTTGCCCGGTCGAGGAAGTGGTCAATGAGGACGCGGTTATCGGGAAGGTGTTTGTAGAGGTTGAGGACATGGCGTTCCAGTTCTTTATCATTGATGACGATGCGCATTCCCTGGCCGCCGAGTACGTAAGATGGGCGTACGAGGACGGGGTATCCGACCCGGTTGGCGATTTTGATGGCTTCGTCCACATCATCTGCGACCCCGTAATCCGGGTAAGGGATATCCAGTTCTTTGAGCAGGTCGGAAAAGGAGCCGCGATCTTCGGCGATATCCATATCCTGGAAGCTCGTACCAATGATTTTGTAGCCTTTTTTGTGAAGGGTTTCGGCCAGTTTCAGTGCTGTTTGTCCACCGAGCTGGACGATGATGCCCTCGGGTTGCTCCAGTTCGAGGATTTCTTCCAGGTGTTCCCAATAAACAGGTTCGAAGTAGAGTTTATTGGCCATATCGAAATCTGTGGAAACGGTTTCCGGGTTACAGTTGACCATGATGGCCTCATAGCCCATTTCTTTCAGTGCGAGGAGGCCATGGACGCAGCAATAGTCAAACTCAATCCCCTGCCCGATACGGTTGGGGCCTGAGCCCAGGATGACGACCTTTTTCTTATTGCTCGGAATACTTTCGTTTTCGGTATCGAAGGCGGAATAGAAGTAGGGCGTCTTGGCTTCAAATTCGGCAGCACAGGTATCCACCATTTTATATGTTCGGCGGATGCCCAGTTTTTTGCGGTATTGGGTCACGTCTTCTTCTTTGACCCGGAGGAGCCAGGCAATCTGGGCATCTGAATACCCATTTTCTTTAAGCTCCCTGAACAGTTGGGTGGGGATATCCTCGGGCACGTTGTATTGCATGACCTGGTTATCATACTGGACCAGGCGTTTGACTTGCTGGATGAACCAGGGATCAATTTTGGTAAGCTGGTGAACGGTATTTGCAGACACGCCCAACCTTAGTGCGTCTTTTACGCGAAAGATACGGTCTTCGCTGGCTTTTTCGAGCCTGGTCAGCACGTCATCGGTTTTTATCCATTCCTTGATGTCTGCGCCGAGCCCTTTGCGGCCATTTTCGAGTGACTGACATGCTTTTTGTAGTGCTTCGAGAAAATTTCTTCCGATACCCATGACTTCTCCGACCGATTTCATCTGGAGGCCGAGATCGTGATCTGCTCCTGGGAATTTGTCGAAATTCCAGCGGGGTACTTTTACGATGACATAATCGAGGGTAGGCTCGAAATAAGCGGAGGTATTTTTGGTGATTTGGTTGCTGAGCTCGTCGAGGGTGTAGCCGATAGCGAGCTTTGCGGCAATTTTGGCGATGGGATATCCCGTAGCTTTGCTGGCGAGTGCGGAAGACCGCGAGACCCTGGGGTTGATCTCGATCACAATCAGGTCTTCGGTTTTGGGCTCTTGGGCAAACTGTATATTACAGCCTCCGGAAAAATTGCCCAGGGAACGCATGGCGTGGATTGCTTCGTTGCGCATGCGTTGGTAAGCGGTATCGGAGAGGGTCATTGCCGGTGCAACGGTGATGCTGTCGCCGGTATGGATACCCATGGGGTCGAGATTTTCGACTACACAGATAATTACGACGTTATCGTTATCATCGCGCAGGAGTTCCAGTTCAAATTCTTTCCAACCCAATACTGCGCGTTCGACGAGTACTTCGTGGGTTGGGGAAGCGGCCAGGC
This sequence comes from Lewinellaceae bacterium, assembly GCA_040382095.1. Classification (GTDB taxonomy): domain Bacteria; phylum Bacteroidota; class Bacteroidia; order Chitinophagales; family Saprospiraceae; genus JADJPL01. The sequence continues at coordinate 27,326 of JBEIGB010000010.1, read as the reverse complement.
CCCGGCGCAGCGCGGCATCGAAATCTTCTTCCCGGTGTACGAAGCCGCCTCCTGTACCGCCAAGGGTATAGGAGGGGCGAATCACGAGGGGGAAGCCAATATTTTGAGCCGCTTCTTTTCCTTCCAGGAAGGAGTTGGCAATTTGGGATGGGGCGACTTTCAGGCCGATATTTACCATGTGCTGGCGGAAAGCCTCTCTGTTTTCGGCGAGTTCTATAGCAGCGATATCCACGCCGATCATTTTTACGTCGTACTTTTGCCAAACGCCCTGTTTATCTGCTTCGATGGCCAGATTGAGGGCGGTCTGCCCACCCATGGTCGGGAGTACGGCATCAATTTTCCGCTCTTCCAGGATTTGGATGATACTTTCCACCGTAAGGGGAAGAAGATAAACATGGTCTGCAGTGACCGGGTCGGTCATGATTGTTGCAGGATTGGAATTGATGAGCGTCACCTCGATTCCTTCTTCGCGCAGGGAGCGGGAAGCCTGAGATCCTGAATAGTCAAATTCGCAAGCCTGCCCGATGATGATTGGGCCACTGCCAATGATTAGAACCGATTTGATATGCGGATTTGCGGGCATCTTGCAGGATTTTTAAATTGGGTGCAAATATAGGGTCTCGGCAGGGCATTGTGTTAATTTTTATGACTATTTAGCAAAAGGAAAAAAATACGCCAGGGACTGTTCTGGCCAGGATGGATTTTTAGGTGTTTGAAAAAAGAAAATAAATGCTAACTTTACCCCTTGACCAATCCTCAAAGTTATGGATCAGACAGAGCACCGATGGGGGGCTATAATGCTCCCTATGTTTTTATTGTTTGTTTTTCAGGGATTTGCATCTTCCCCTGCTACCTTTGAAGAGACAGAAGTTGCCAGGCGTGTTGAATTAATGAATAGCGAGGTCGTGCAACCCCGATACGACGTAGTAGTGCGCAGTTATCTGAGAACGTACCTGGTTAACCACCGGGCAAAAGCACAAAAAATATTGGGACGCAGCGTCCTCTATTTTCCGGTCTTCGAGGATTTTCTCCGCCGGAATAACCTCCCCCTCGATCTTAAGTACCTTCCGATTGTAGAATCTGCCCTCGAACCCAAGGCTACCTCCCGTGTAGGTGCCGCCGGCCTCTGGCAGTTTATGCCTTCTACGGGAAGAATGTATGGTTTGCAGGTGGACGATATGGTGGATGAACGCAGGGACCCGCTGAAATCAACAGAAGCAGCAGTGGTACACCTGCAGGACTTGTTCGAAAAATTTGAAAACTGGGAATTGGCAATCGCTGCCTACAACAGCGGGAGCGGAAGGGTGAGCAGGGCAGTAAAACGTGCACGGAGTACCAGCTACTGGAAAATCAGGGGTTATCTGCCGCGCGAAACGGCTAATTATGTTCCGGCTTTTATTGCCGCTTCCTACCTGGTGCGTTATTTTGAAGAACATGGGCTCGAACAAGAGTACCCTTCACTGGATTTACAACTCACCGAAACCATTTCTATCTATCAGGAAGTGACATTCGATGAAGTTGCCGAGGCTACCGGCACCCCAAAGGAAATTATTGCAACCTTAAACCCGGGCTTTCCCCGCGAAATGGTTCCGGCCAGTACAAAAGGGTATTATTTTACGCTGCCGCAGCGCGCAATGCGGGAATTCCGCATTTTACTGGAATCCAAAAAACCCGACCGTGCAACGGCCGCGCTCGCGATCAGCTCGCCGCTTGCTATAAAAATCCCTAAAGAGGCTATTAATCCTTCTTATATTACCTTCTTCGTAGAAGTAGAGGAAGGGCAGACCCTCGAGGCGATCGCCGGGCAGTGGCACACCTCCGTATATCAACTCCGGGCCTGGAATGGTCTAAAGTCCTCACAGGAAGTGGCCGCCGGGCAAAAATTAAGGGTTTATCATCTCAAGGAAAACCTCCCCCCGTCCACAGCGAAATTCGAATTGATGGAACCGCTCGAGCCGCTGCCGACAGAATCCGTCCAACTTATAGAACCTCCTGCATCAGGAACAAACGAAGAAGACCCCCTGGATAATTTAAAGAAAAGAAGCTACTGCTATTATCAGGTCAATCGCTCTGAGCGACTAATCGATATTTCCCTCCGCTTTATGATTGACGTGAAGCGTCTGCAGGCGCTTAACGGGATATATAATTATAAAAATCTGAAACCTGGTACTTTAGTTAAGATAGCAGAGATGCACTGACCGGAAAATGTGCGCAGGGGCTGTGTAAAAAGCTTCCAGCACGTCCTTTGCCGCCGTAAGCGGCAAAAGACGCTTTTCACAACCTCAGAATAAAATCTTTTGATATTTTTGTTTCACCTGGGCCAAATGATCGAAGCCCTAAAAAAATGTCCAATGTCCAATCCTTTGATTTCTCTTCTTGAACAACAGCTTGGTAATGGCAATTTAATGGAAACGCTTGCAAAGCAGGTGGGGGCAAACGACACGGCGAAGACCCAGAATGCTGCGAATGGTATCGTCACAGCACTTATGGGCGCAATGGCTAAAAATGCGGCTTCCCCTGAAGGCGCAGGAGCCCTCGCCAAAGCTCTGGACCGCGACCACGATGGCAGTATCCTGGATGATCTGGCCGGGATGCTCACTGGCGCAGGCCAGCCACAAAATGCTAAAGCACTGAATGGTACAGGAATCGTTGGCCACTTATTGGGTGACCGCCAGGACGGGGTGGTCGAAATGGTCAGCAAACTCTCCGGAATGGACAAGGGACAGGTCAGTAGCTTAATGGTCAAGCTGGCTCCTATGTTGATGGGTGCTTTGGGCAAAACAAAGAAGGATCAGGGACTGGATGTAGGAGGCCTGGTGTCTTTACTTCAGGGCACGGTCGCAGATCAAAAACAAAAAGGTAGCCCGGTGATGAAAATGGTCACGGCTATGCTCGATAAAGATGGGGATGGAAGCATCGTGGATGATATCGTCGAGTCTGCCGGCAAGGGCTTGCTGAGCAAGCTGTTTGGAAAAAAGAAATAAGGCGCAAGGGCTGTATCAAATGCCTGGTTTCAGGCTGGGGCATTAAAATAATAAATTGAACGTATGGCGTTTTGAGAAATCCTCTGAAAAATGCCATACGTTCAATAAATTTGTTGCAAGGGCCCACGAGGTGAGTAAAACAGCCATCTTAGCCCATAATGGATTCCAGCGTAACAAGTCTGGTATTTATGTTAAGGCCAGAAAATGGCTTCGCTGCCCCAGGGCAGTGAAATGTACTTCGCGACCCACCGCAGGTTTAACTTCTCTGGATAAAATTGCCCTGTTTTTTTTCTTCGAGCTCTTTGCGGTCGTTCTCCCGCATCCCGTCTTTAATTTCCTGCTCAATACTGGAACGGGCAGCATTGAACTCCCTGATTCCTTTTCCAATACCACGCATGAGCTCTGGGATTTTCTTTCCGCCAAACAGGAGCAGGACGACAAAGAAGATGATAAAAATCTCCCAGGGCCCCTGACCGAAAATAAACAACAAAAGGATAGACATAACCGGTTCATTTAATGACGGTGAAAAAAAATTCTTGTCAGGGTTAGTTTTCCCTGCTTTGAATACATAAAGGTACGAAGGTTTAGGTATAAAGGCAAACAAGGGCATAACTTTTATCTGCCCGGGGGTGGGTACAGTCATGAGGGTGTAAGCGCACGTGGCTGTCCTGGGAGTCCTTCTGACCCATTCCGGTCCTCCATTTATCTTGGCGGCTTATAGCCGGAACGCCTGAGGAATTCCTGGCTATCGTTCAGGGCAAGCAGTGCGGGGAGGGTTGTTGACGGGTACTTTTTGAGATAAGCTTTGGCAATTTGCCAGCCGATCCAGTTTCCTGTCCTGCCTGGGGCTTCTGCGGGCATGCCTGGCGATCCGGGGCTATATTCCACATATTTGCGGATTTTTTGCCAATCGCTGTTATACAGGAGGTCTTCGCTAAGGAAAAATGCCCAGATGTTTTTTTCGTTTGAGCTGAGCCATTCGGCCTGGGCGGAAGTAACTTCCATAAGGATGCTGTCGGGTACCTGCGGGAGTAGCTTTTCCAGTACAAGCAACTGCTTTCCGTTGTGGATAATATGGTCGAGGAGTTTTTCTCCGGGGGGAGGGCCGGCAAGATCTGCAACCAGGGGCAGGAGCGTCTTGAGTACAAGGTGTTCGTCGTTAAAAGTGCGGGTAAGGTATTGCGAAAAATTGGGGTTCTCCGGGTTAAATTTTTGATAGGGATAATCTGCCCCCAGAAAAAAATCCAATCCGATGGCGAGGGATTGTTCTTTATAAATAAAACAGCCCAAAGAATATTCTGAAATGAACGTCGTGAGCTCCGGAGTAGGGATATCGGGAAAATAGTGCCTGAGGTACTTGAAAGTTTGCACAAATGCTTTTTCCCAGGGGTCGAAATCCTTATACTTTTCACTACAGATAGCGTTAAGCTTTTGGATTTCAGGATGGGAAATGAAGCCTTTTATATATGCTTCAGGGCCATTGGCTGCGATCCGGGGGTCGAAAGCAGGTACGATCCGTGTAAAATAAATATCGGCGAACTCTCCGTAGGTCGTTTGTAGTTTTTTCAGGCCCGAGGCAATGTCCGAGGTGTCCAACGCAAAAAAATCTTGTTCAAAACGATTGATTTTCAATTGAATATCAATGTGTTTCACGTCGGGTGCAGGATCGGACGGCGTGGTTTGGCAGGCGTTGAGCATAAACCCAAGCAGGATAGCAGATAAGGGCTTAACTTTGTGGTTGAATTTCCGGAAATACATGTTTCTTCGCATAGCCATTAAATTTGTGCATACAGAAAAACACTGTGATGATGAAAAAAATTGTAACCGCCCTGTTTTTTTTGCATTTGCTGTCCACGAGTAGTTTTGGCCAGGATGGCGAGTTGCGCTTTGGGTTTCAGCTAAGCCCTTCGTTTTCCTGGATGCGGACCAATGATGTCCGGATTAACCACAGTGGGACAAACGTAGGCATGAAACTTGGTATGTTGACGGATTATTACTTTCGTGAGAATTATGCTTTTTCCACGGGAATAGGGTTTGCATTTAACCACGGAGGCACCCTTTTGTTCGATTACGGAGGCAATTACTGGACACGTTCGAATCTTGGTCCGGCACTTGATTCTTTACCTAATGGGGTCAAGCTGAGGTACAACCTTCAATTTGTGGAAATCCCGCTCATGGTCAAGATGCGTACGAATGGTTCGGGCAACACACGGTATTTTTTGGAGCCTGGGCTTACGTTGGGGTTCCGTACGCAAGCCCGTGGCTCGGTCACCGGGGTTGGGGTTGGGGAGGAGGCTCAGAAGCTGGATATCCGCCGGGAGGTAAACGGCCTCAATCTTGCCTGGGGGATTACGGGTGGGGCAGAGACCGCAATCAGCAGTAATATTTCACTGATTACAGGTGTGGGATTTCAGATTGGGTTCACGGATGTGACGGATGATAAAGGAGGGGTGATTTTTGACCCTAACCGTGGAAACCAAAAGGAAACCTCCAAAGGTGCAATCAGTGCCCTTACCCTGAAAATCGGCCTCATGTTTTGACAGGCTTTGCCCTGAAAGCGTTCATAGATTATAGTGCTTACAGGGCGTTGTGCTCATTTTTATAAACCGACAGATGGAAACTGTTTTGACCGCGGCAGAAGAAAGCTGGATACATAATTTTATTCAGGCTGGGATTGCAGAAGATGCAGGGAGTGGCGATCATACCTCCCTGGCCTGTATTCCCCCGGATTCCAGGCATACCGCACGTCTGCTCGTCAAGGACAGTGGTGTCCTTGCAGGCGTTGCGGTAGCAAAACGCATCCTGCAATATCTTGATCCGGACTGTATTTTCCGACAGCAGATACCCGACGGGGAAACTGTAAAGGCTGGTGATGTCGCTTTTGAGGCGGTGGCACATACCCGTGCCCTGCTGCTCGGCGAGCGCCTGCTGCTCAACACGATGCAGCGCATGAGTGGTATCGCGACAGAAACAGCCAGGTATTGCGATGTGGTAAAGGACCTTCCCGTGCGTATCCTCGATACCCGGAAAACGACACCAGGGCTCCGCTTTCTGGAGAAGTGGGCGGTGCGGACCGGCGGCGGGGTGAATTACCGGAGTGGGCTGTACGATTGGTTTATGATCAAGGATAACCATATAGACGCTGCCGGGGGTATCCGGCAGGCAATCGAGCGCGTGCTGTCCTACCGGCAGGCTAATCACCTGTCCCTGGGGATTACCGTAGAAGTCCGTAATTTTAATGAGCTGGAAGCAGCGTTATCCGTAGGCCAGTTTACGCGCATTATGTTCGATAATTTTTCCCCGGAACAACTCAAAGAAGGTGTAGAAGCTGTCGGACACCGTTTTGAGACGGAAGCTTCCGGCGGCATCTACCTCGGCACGCTTCGCGCGTATGCGCTGACGGGAGTGGACTTCATCTCCATTGGTGCCCTTACCCACTCAGTCCGGAGCCTGGATCTGAGTTTCAAACTAAAGTAGAAGGTTGGTTAAATGAGGTTGTGTAAAAAGAGCGGCTGTATAATTTTTTTTGAAACACCCATTCTGTTGATTTTGCTTAGCAAAATCAACAGAATCGGCGTTTCAAAAAAGTATTCTTTGGCGGCGCAAGCCGGCAAAAGACAGCGTTGAGTCTTTTTGTATGCTCCCATATTTTTGTGCTGGCGCTGGCTCTTTTTCCCTACTTCACACGGGATATCCTTTGAGCGAACCCCATATTAGCAGGATGAGCGAGCATAGCAACAGCCAGAAGCGGATGTCCCTGAATACGTTGTGTGTAGTTTGTTTGATCACGATAACCGAGCCTAAGGGCTTTATCCAAAGTACGCTTCCGGGCCGATAAAATATTAGCGGCAGGCCGCAAGGAGCAGTTTGGAAAAGCAGATTTTTTCGCCAAATTGATACCAATATTGGAGTATCAAAAATGATACCATAGCAAAAAACCGTAATATGAGGGCAGGGGATCAGGTGAGCAGTGACTTTTGGATAGATTTCGGGAGGGTGGGCCCATAGTACACCAGTCCTGTATAGATTTGCAGCAGATTGGCACCTGCTGCGAATTTTTCTCTGGCTTCCCTGGCGTTGCCGATGCCACCGGCACCGATGATGACCATATCTTCCGGTCCCTTTGCACGGAGATAGCGGATAATCCCGGTGGACATCTGACGCAGGGGGGCACCGCTGAGGCCACCTGGCCCAATTTCGCGGATGGCACTGGCAGGTGTATCCAGGCCTTCACGGGAAACAGTCGTATTGGTAGCGACGATACCGGTGATTTTTGTTTGACGGACGATTTGCAGGATATCGTCGAGTTGGGATGTGTTGAGGTCGGGTGCGATTTTCAGTAGGATAGGTTTAGGTGCGGGGTACCGGGCGTTTTGTTCCTGGAGTGCATGGAGGATGGCAGAGAGCGGGGCTTTATCCTGTAGCTCCCGGAGGTCGGGCGTATTGGGGGAGCTGACATTTACGACGAAATAGTCCACCCACGGGAACAGGGTATTGAAGCACGTGAGATAATCAGCGGTGGCCTGGTCGTTGGGGGTATTTTTATTTTTGCCGATATTTCCTCCAAGGATGAGGCCTTCAGGTCTTGGTGTCCGGCTTAAGCGTTTGGCGAGCGCCACTGCTCCGAGGTTGTTGAACCCCATCCGGTTGATGAGGGCCTGATCGGTGGGCAGGCGGAACAACCGGGGTTTGGGGTTGCCAGGTTGTGGCAGTGGGGTGACGGTGCCCAGCTCGATGAAGCCAAACCCGAGGGCAGCCATTTCCCGGAATACTTTTCCATCTTTATCGAAGCCTGCCGCAAGGCCTACGGGATTTGCGAAATCGAGTCCCATGACCTGGCGCTTAAGGCGTGGGTCCTGGATGCAGAAGGATTTACGCAGCAGCCATGATGCACCGGGTAAAAGGCAGATCGCTTTGAGCAGGGATAGGGTGAGCCCATGCGCAGCTTCGGGGGCAAAGGCGAATAAAACGGGTTGCAGGAATCGGCGGTAAAACATAAGGGGGTGATAAAAAAAAAGCTGAGCAATGAAGCATTACCCAGCCCTAATCATAATCCCAAAAACTATTCTTATAATCCTTCGTCCGCTTTAACGAGTAATTGGAACCCGTTGCCGTGGATATTGACGATTTCGATATTTTCGTCGCGTTTGAGGTACTTGCGCAACTTAGTCACGAATACGTCCATAGACCGGGCGGTGAAGTAGTTATCTTCGCTCCATATTTTGGTCAGTGCTTCTGACCTGGGGAGAATGTCGTTCATGTGAACGGCAAAGAGTTTGAGGAGCTGGGCTTCTTTAGGCGACAGCTTGAATTTTTCCTCTGTACGCTCTCCGAGGCCAAAAGTAAGGATTCTTAATGGAAAATTAAAATGATATTTTCCAATGATAAATTCTTTTTCTTCTTCCTTGATTTCTGACTTGTGGCTGCGTTTGAGGATAGCGTGTACCCTGGCCAATAATTCGGCGGAAAGGAAGGGTTTGGTGATATAATCATCGGCGCCGATACGGAAGCCTTCCAGTACATCTTCTTTAAGCGCTTTGGCGGTAAGAAAAATAATAGGTATTTCTTCGTCTGTTTTGCGGATTTCCCTGGCCAGGGAAAAGCCGTCCATTTTGGGCATCATGACATCGAAGATGCAGAGATCAAAGTGGCCCTTCCGATATTTTTCAAGGCCTTCGGCACCATCTTTAGCGAGGGTGACCTGGTAGTCGTGCATATCCAGGTAGGAGCGCAGCACATCGCCGAAATTTTGGTCATCTTCTACGAGCAGGATTTTATTTTTTTCCATAATCGTTTCTTTTAGCGGGGGTTCAGGATCGGTACAATAGATTTAACGCGCTATCCTTCGATTTGGAAAGGGAAGAACAACGTGAATGTACTTCCTTTTCCTGGTTCGCTTTTGACATCAATATGTCCCTTATGAGCATCCATCATTGCTTTGACATAGCTCAGGCCCAGGCCGAAGCCTTTAATATCGTGGAGGTTGCCGGTAGAGACGCGGTAGAATTTATCAAAAATATGTTTGAGTACCGCTTTGCTCATCCCAATCCCACAGTCCTTGACCACAATTTCCACCCCGTCGTGCCGGTTGCGCGTGGATACGCTGATTTCCGGCTTTTCGGGAGAGTATTTATTGGCGTTATCCAGCAGGTTATTGACGATGCTGGATACATGGGTCAAATCGGCCTGTACGATGGGGTTGGTGGCCTCCAGGAAGGCATGGGCGGTCCCTCCCCTGCTTTCCACTTGTAAGTTTATATTTTCCAGTGCGGCAGAGATTACTTCGTGCAGATTGACTTCGGATAATTTAATGGAATACTCCTGTTTATCTATCAAGGCCATCTGGAGTACTTTCTCCACCTGATTATTCATACGATTATTTTCCTGTTTTATTATGTTGGCAAAGCGTTTGATCTTTTCGGGGTTGCCGAGTATCATAGGGCTGGAGATGGAATCGGCAGCGAGGGATATGGTGGCGATGGGGGTTTTGAACTCATGGGTCATATTGTTGATAAAATCGGTTTTCATTTCGGACAATTGTTTTTGTCGAAAGATCACGTACAAGGTATATCCAAAGCAAAACAGGATGATAGCGGTGAAAAAAATGGAGCCCAGGAAATTTTGCCAGAGGGAGCTCCAGACGATATTATTGCGATTGGGAAAAAATACGCGCAGCTCTCCGGTTTTGGGTTTGTCATGGGGAAAAAGGGCGACGGCATAATCTGGGTTATAGAGGTTTTTGGGTTTGAAACCGGGGGCGGGTACCTGGTGGTCCAGGTTATCCGTGACGATGAAGTGGCCATTGGTGAAGACGAGGCTTTTTTTGGCATAGGAGAATATACCGTAATGAAAAGCATAGATGGATTGTGTGGGATCCATGCCTCTGTTGCGAAAGGCCTGTTTGAGCGCTGCGTCCAGAAATTGAGGTTTAATGCGTTCTTCGATGGGCCTGCTGGCCAGGGTCAACCCATAGAGGGCATAGACTGTGGGGTCTTGCATAAGTTCACTGAGCATCAGCGCCGTCGGGCGCTTGCCTGTTGTCAATGGTTTTCTGTCCCGGTCATCTGAGGATATGCGCTCCTGCTGGATATAGTTGGTGATAAAGCCGTTGAGGCCGAGCGAGGAGAAAAGCTCTTCGCGCCGCTCCTCGGCTTCGAGCTGCCTGGCGACTTCGTTGAGCGCGTAATATACATTTTTATCAAAGCGCTCTTCGTTTACACTTATGGACATACGGATTAAGTCCATTTGCAGCCAGACCACACCAAATACCGCGGCGCTCATCAATGCGATAATTGCCCAAATTGCGCGTTTTTTCATTGTAGCTGGTTTAGGGAGGGGGGTGTTTGATCGCGGTGAGCCGGATAACCGGGCCACTGGCAGGCAGATTCATGACTGTACCCTTTGCAAAATTAGGCTATCCTGATAAGCAGGGAGGCTTTTTAACATCAATTTAACCTGAAGGTGGTTAAGTTTATGCCGGAGGTCGTGATAAAAAGACTTTTGCCGCTTTTTACGGCGAAATAAAATTTTTCAGAGGCTGTCTGATAAGTCCTTTGGCAGCATTCGTCGCCAGCGAATATTCTTTAAAACGCCGATTTTGTTCATTTTTAGAATAAAAATGAACAAAATCGGAATTTAAAAGAATATTATTCTGCCGCTGAAGGTAGCAGAATACTTTTGGACAGGCCAGGGGCTTTTACACTGCTTTGGAATACCCTTACAGAGAGAAGCGCACCACGATCCCGCCGGAGGCATCTGTTCTGGGGAACCCGGCAGAGGTTTTAGGTTCGTTATAGCGGTAATCAAAAAATATCCGTAGGGACAATCGCTGGTTGAGGCGATATTCTGCCGAAGGGGAAAAGCTAAGGAGGTAGCTTCCCCGGGTGGGCTCTACGATACCCTGGTCGAGCAGGTGGTTAAAGGTGACATCATCCGACATCCGCAGGTTGAAGTTGATATCGAGGTCATTACCTTGGTTCGGACTTGGGGCGGGAGGGCCGGTCGTGCCTGCATTGGTTTTGCCGATACCTGCGACGCGGTTACCTTTGGGCTTAGGAGGCAATTTTTTACCAGTGAGAAAGGGGATGTTGACATTTCGGAGAATATAGCCAAAGCCGATCATCATTTCTTTTCGGCGGGTTTCTGCCAGCTGGTTATTGACGAGGCTGAGGGCCAGGGTGCGGGAGTTTTTATAATCAGCGTTGAAGGACATTCCGTTTTTGAGGGTTGCATTAATTGCCACAAGTGGGCTGAAGCCTTCCTGAATGACAATTTCAGGGATTTCCAGGCGGGCGTAGAAGTTGCCGTTGAGCTCGTTGAGCCCACCGAAATCGAAGGTGCGCAGGTAGTCGAGGCCGGTATTGAAGCGGTTGATGGTCAGGGTGGACTTATATCCGTGGGTGAGGCTGAAATTTTGAAAGAGCTCGCTAAAGAGCCTTACCCTGGACAATCCGTTGTAATTGAGGCGCCAGTTGACGCGCGGCAGCATATCGAAGAGGTCGAGGCTGGTAGTGTTGGGGTCTTCTCCGGTATAAGCGGCGATAAATGCAGGGATGAGGACATCCTGCTGGGTGCGTCCGTAGCCGAAGGTATAACCGTTGAGGGCGAGGGTAGAATCGTTGTGCTGGCCCTGTCCGAGACGCTGGGAGATGACGAGGCGGTTATCTTCGAACTTTCGGAACAAGGCGATGATTTCTGTCCGGTCATCCTGGAACAGCGTAGGCAGCGCGGCATAGGAGAGGGTCAGTGAACCTGCATCTTTAGGGATTGCATGGACAAAATTTGACGTATTGTCAAAGAGGGTATCTTTGAAATACTGGGAGTGGTTTTCAGTGAAGTTGCGGGTTGCTTCAAGTTCGATGCGGAAGTCGCGGAATGGTTCGAGGGTCACGCGGGCATCGTAATTCTGGGTAAAATTTTGGACTGCCTCCTGGTTGAGGAAAACATTGGAAGTGATCCATCCTTTTTGGGCGGCCTGGCCGAGCCAGTCTTTTTCGGAATAATATTCTTCGGGCCGGAGTTCGCGGATACGAGGTTGCAGGCCGGATACGAAATCCCATCCCGGGGCGGAGAGGTTTTGCCCCATACCGAGCATACGGGCCTGGGGCATGAAGCCGGGAACGATGGTATTGGACTGCCGGGTAAAATTGAACCGGGCACGGCGGACGAGCAGCAATGGGCGCAGCACGGCCCTAAGGACGCTCCCGCCGGCGCTCTGGGCCTCCTCCCCTTCTGTTTCCTCTTCTTGTCCCCCTTGCCGTGGGATTCTTCCTCCAGGTGCTGCGGGGTTTTGGCTTCCCCGGTTAATGGAACGCAGGAAAGGCACCTTATTATAGAGGGCTTCGAAGTTAAAGTCGGCACTGAACTGGATGTCCTGGCGGTTTTGGATTACGCTGCCGAGGCTGTCGGTATTGAGTGCGGCTGCGGTCCATCCATATTCACCCTGGTATTGTGCCCTTGAGGAAATCCAGTCCATGAAGGGGAGGAGCCTGATCGGCAGGTTATAACTGACCTGGAAATTATGCAGGTAGTTTTTGGTACGGCCAAAGCGCTGGAGGTTCTGCCAGATACTGTCGCGCCGAGCCTGTTCAATATCTTCGATGGATGGGTCGTCAATGAGGTCAATTTCATTGGGTTCGTCCACGACGCCATTATTGGCAGCGGTGAAGGTGAATTTGAGGGACTTGGTAAAGTCCCACTGCAGGTTATAGTTCCTGTCCCAGGTATAGCGTTTGTTGTAGAAGGTATTGAAGCGGTCTTCAAGGCCAGTAAACCTGAACCTGGTTCGGTTAAAGTGCCGGTCGAGCTGGGTGCTGAAGCTGAACGAATTCGGGACGGGGTTGAAGTTAAATTCCGAAAAAAGTTTGAGCAATTCGCTTTTGATCCCTTTCATCGGTTCGATATATTTGATTGGGACGGCGAATTGGTAATCGAGGCCGCTGGTACGGCGGGTGAGCTCGTCGAATTCGATAAGGGGGTCGCGGCGTTCGGATTTGGTATAGGAATAGCTGAGGGTAAAATTTTGGATACTCCAGGGCATTGGTTTTGAGCTACCGCCTCCGGAGGCTTCCTTTCGGACGTTGGTGAAAGCATAGCTACTGAGATTGGATACTTCCTGGGTAATATTGGCGATGGAATCCCTTTCTTGCCCGGTGGCATTCTGGATTTTTTCCTTGAGGACAATATCCATATCATAGGGGTCGAACTCCGGGGTTTTCGTGATGTTGGAACGCTGTGCATAGAAAGGGATGCGGAGCCCCCAGTCCTTTGGCAGGAATTTACTGAGTTCGATATTTGCAGAGACGTCGTAGCCAGCGACTTCCTGCCTGCTGCGCTGCTGGACTTTTTGGTCGAGTGCGCCAAATCCGATGCTGCTGTAATTTCCGGCCAGGGTGACATTGCCGAGGTCGGCCAGTTGGACGTCCATACGTGCGATTGCAGCGCCTCCACCGCGTTCGTCGAGGCCGGTGAGGCGCAGTTCATTGATCCAGACTTCGGTATTCAGGGGCAGTTGCTGACCACCACCAGGGTTTCTGACGCCGATCATGGCAATTTTTGCCAGTCCGAGGTTAGGATTGCCGCGTACTTTTATTTTATGGGGCATACCGGGCAGGCCGAGGTCTTCGAGTTGGCGGATGTATTCATCGGTCAGGGGTAAACCCAGGTTGTTGCGCTCTTCTTTCAGGGTGGTGAAGAGTTTCAGGGGGATATCAAAATCGTTTTCTGCGCGCCATATTTCCAGTTTATACTCCGCAGTGCGGTTGTCGGAGGGAAGCCGGGCAGGATCGGACATAACGAGCGGGACTTCGTATTCGTAGTAGTTGTTTTTAAAATCGCTGCCAATGCGGACGAACACGGAGAGGTCACCGTCGCGGATTGGGAGTTTGTCGAGGATTTCGCCGTGAACGAACATTTTGAGACGTTCATAGACGCGCATATCCATATCCAGGCGTTTGAACACGGCTTTTTCTTCTCCGTCGCACAGCCCGCGAATGGTCATGGTAAGGGATTGTTCATTTTGCTGGGTGGAAAAGACGCCCAGGGCGAGTTCTCTGCGTATTCCTTCAGGGAGTACATAGTTGAAGGGCTGGCGGTTGCTGTTTTCCTCGATATTTACGGCATCTACGTCGAATTGGGTTTGTGCATCACAGGGGATGGGGTTGACATCGGAGAGGTCCTGGTTGTAGCGCCGCCACTGGTTGCGTACGAATTCCATACGGGCGAAGCGCAGCGTGACCTGCTTTTGGAACCCGGTCATATAGAGGCGCATAAACCGGATAGAGCGGAAGTCGCGGATACCACCTACGGCCACTTTGTTGGGGCCATTGAGGGGGATACGGAAGCGGTACCAGATCCTTCCATTGGCTGCCTCGAGGCGGTCGGTGATAAAGGGCGTGCGGTTGATATCAATTTCCCTTGGGCTGGCGGGGTTGGCGCGGATCGGAATTTTGTACTGGAAGTAGTTTTCCGTTTCGTTCAGGGTATTATCGCGGTTAATATCTTCTGCATCGGGGATGTTGGTAGAAGAATTAAGCTCGTTGCTACCGCTGTTGGAGCGGGAATTCCCTTCCGGGTTGGAGAAAAAGCGGTAACGTTCGATGAGGCCGGCCTCTTTGGGGAACCCGCCGTCATTGAAATAGCGGAAATCGTCGTTAGAAGGGTCGTTACTTACGCGGTTGGCGGCATTGGGGTTAGCGGCACGTACGGTCTCGATGAACGGGGAGAATTTTTTGCGTTCTTCTTCGTTATTGAAGCCATCGAGGCCGACATCCTGGAGCCTTCGGGTTTCTTCGTCATTATCAAAAGCCTGGGTGATTTGTTGGGCGACGGGCACTTTGGACCATTCGGTGGATTCGGTGCGTCTGTCCGGGTTAATGGGTCCAGGCAAGCCATTTTCGAAAAATTTTCGGGAATCGCGGAGGATGTCTTCGGAGATATTGCCCAGATTGATAAAGAGGTCACCTTCCTGGGCCTGATAATTTTCGGAGGGGTTTTTGGGGTTATCGGTATCGAGGAACGGGCTGAGCAGCCAGAACTCGAGGAATTCGGTATTTGTGCTTTGAAAATCATTGCTGGTAAGGGCCCGCATAATACCGCCCCAGCGGGTTTCGGGACTACGCAGCACCATAGAGTCCCCGATAAAACGCACCCCACGGGAGATACCGGGGTATCCGCCCGGAATATCGAAGTTGTAAGGTCCCCTTTCTTCCGGGAAGTAGGTGATATCGAAGGTGGGAATATTGGGGAGGTCGCTGGGCGCGAGCTGCAGGTTGGGGAATACTTCGATTTGAGGTACCAGGCTGGTATAAGGGTTTGTAGCGTCGTTTCCTGCGCGTGCATTTTGGTCAATGCGATACCAGCTCATCCTTGCGCGGTTGGTGCCGGAGCGCAGGTCGTTGATGAGTTTGGCTTCCGGGAACAGGGGGTTGCTGTTGAGTTCGTCATTTTGGGGGATACTGGCCAGGAACCAGTTGGCTACCGGCTGCCTCAGGTCAATGGTATTGGCGCTACCCTCAAAGTCGTCAATATAAACGATACCGCCTTCATCTTTTTTATCCTGGTTGATGGCCCTTGAATGGCCGGGGCGCAACAGGGCACCTTCGGCATTGACGCTGATATTCGACATTTCCTTGGTAGAAAGGCCGGGAATGGCGTCAATAGCTTTGGTAAGCCAGGGTGCCTGCCTGCTGAGGTTGAGGTCCATCCCATAAATCGAGTTATTGATCGGGTCTTCTCCGATATTGACCTTTTGCGTAAAGGGACGTTCGAAGAGTTTCATCGCCGTGGCCCCGATATTGAAATTTTTATCTATTTCGTAATCTGCCCGCAAGCCGAAGAGGCTTTTAGTCTGAAACCCGAAGAGGGTATTGTCTTCGTAAGAAACGTCGATCGGCACACCGGTATTGAGGATGGCGTCGTTGAGGATGCGCACCCTTCCGATATTATAGTCCACTTCATAATCCCGTCCTTCGATGAGGCTTTGGCCGCCGGCACTGACTCTAACGGAGCCAGGCGGGATATTAAAGGCACCGAGGGAGATTTCGCTGCTGACCGACGATTTATAGGTACCGCGGATAGCGAAGCGGTTTTTTTCCTGGAATTCCTGGGCGAGGAAAAGGGTGGAGTCGTATAATTCCTGGAAGGTATATTTTTTGCGTAGTTCGGGATCGTCAATTTGCCGGGCGAGGGAGGAGCCAAAGGGTTCCAGCACAGGAAACATAATCCTGCCTGAGCGCAGGTTGATGGTCACACCGGGCACGAAGTCGAAGACGCCGTCGGGTTGTGGGTCTCCCTGGGTATTGAGGCGGTCGAGGTTGAATACCCTTAGGAGGGGTCTGCCGGCGAGATTGGTTTCGGGGAGGAATCGCTTTTCTCCTTTGCCGGGGTCTTCATAAAAGATATCGAGGCGGAAGTCTGCCTGGGTAACCTGGAAAGCACCTACGGGATAGACGTTTTTCATCATCAGGTCCCAGGTGGGCACATCGGTGCGCTGGGTGGTGCTTTTCAGCATTTTGACAAAAAGGACGTTGAGGGAGGAGTCCGGCTTGGTATTTTCGGAGTTGATGGAGAGTTCGCCGACTTTATAGCTGCGCCCGTTGTAGGAATATTGAAAAGCCACGCCGATGACCTGGTCGGGTTGTACATTGATATTGAGGGAGATAAAGCCCAGATCGGGATGGAAGGTGTATTCTGTAGGTTTGAGTTTTCGGGCATTGACTTTTTCGAAGTCACGGGACTGTGCGAGTCCGAAATCATTTTGCAGAGTAGCTACGGCCTTGTCAATTTCGCGCATTTCGGGGTTGCGGACGATGCGGCCATAAAGGTTGTTGGAGGCGTTATCCGGCAGGGGTTGCCCGAAGAGGTCGCGGAAAGGTGGATTGGGCAGGGGCGGGTTGGCAGCAGGGTTGACGAGCCGGGAGGGCTCGCCCAGGTCGGCGAGTGCGACGATATCGCGCACATTGTCCACCTCATTGCGGTCGTTGGTAATCCAGACTTCGAGATTTTCCACTTTGAATACGGAGCGGATCTGGGGCATATTTTCCAGCCCGCCCTCGAAGTTATCGCGGTTGTAGAAGGAGAGAAAGAAATGTCTGTTTTCGTCGTACTGGTCGGCTTTGACCTCGAATTTTTGGACTTGGCTCCCTCCCTGTAATTTGACGTTTTGGCGCTGGGATTTTTGCTGTGAGCCGATAGCTGTGAGGCGGAGGTGGCCAAATTGAAGCTCTGTTTTGAGCCCAAAGAGGCTTTGAGCACCCTGGATAAGAGAACCGCGTAGAGGGAGGCTTACGTTGCCGGCTTCGATTTTTTTGAGGATTTCATCTTCGCTGAATTCATCCGCGTTATAATTGAGTTTGATCTGGTTATCGAAGTCAAAGATGGCGTTGGTATTGAAATTTGTATTCAGGTTGAGTTTTTCGCCGATTTTGCCGGTGACATTCATCTGGATGTTCATGTCAAAATCGAAGCCACCGGTGCGGCGCTGCCGTTCGGTGAGGATAGGGTTATCGAGGCGCTGATAGTCGCCGCCGAAGGTGAGATCAATATTGCCTTGTGGGCGGATATCCACAGTAGTACCACCGAAGAGCCGGTCAATGAGGGTTTTCTGTATATTGAATTTGGCCAGGGGATCTTCGACTTCGCTGCGTTTTTTGCCATCGTGTACCCCTGCGAGCTGTCGGAAATAGTCAGTTTCATCTTGTTTGCGCCGGTATTCGAGGTATTCTTCGAAGGTCATATAGGTAGGGGGGCGGAAAAAATCATTTCCGATCCGTTCGTAGAGGATGTATCGGTTGGTTTCGGGATCGTATTCGACATTTTTCTGAATGGCCGAAGGGTCCTTAAGGTCAATGGTATTTTTAGGGGGGTCGTTGATGAAATCGCCCTTTCGGTCAATGATTGGGGGCAGGGTATCCTCACTGATCCTTGTGGGGTAGGTAGGCTGGTGGGCATTGGGGGGGTGAAGGACCCGTTGAATGCACTTAAAGTAAGCGTGCCAATAGCTGAAATCAGAAAAAAGAGTAATGCTTTGTTGCTCATAGAAATTGCGGTAGCACCGGCCGGTATATTTAATGTACGTGCCGGTTTTCAGAATACAGTAATCAGGAAGATAACGCTCTTAATGCCAGCTTGATTAAGGGTTCTACACTGCCAATGGCAGGTTGGTCTTTGAGTATTTGATTCAAGGTTTTTTGCACGGTAATCTTATTGAATCCCAATGCAACTAAAGCAGATAACGCCTCTTCGCGGATTGTATTGTCTGAGGGGGATAAGGGCGGAGAAAGGGTTTCGCCGCCATCCTTGCTGAGTTTATCCTTCAGGTCGAGGATGAGGCGCTTGGCAGTTTTGGGGCCTATACCTTTGACGGTGCGGAACGCATCGTCCCGCTCGCCGATGATGGCGGCTCGTATATCTGTTGGGTTCATAGCTGAGAGGATGATTTGTGCGGTACCGGGGCCGATACCGCTCACAGAGATGAGATGCCTGAAGAGGCTTCTTTCCTGTTCTTCGGCAAAACCATATAGCGTATGGCTGTCTTCCTTGATATGGAGATGGGTGAGGATACGGGTATGATCGAGTTTTTCGATCTGGGTATAGGTATGCAGGCTGATATGGATCATATACCCGATACCTCCTGTTTCGAGGACGAGGAAAGCAGGGTTTTTGAAGGTGATTTCGCCTTTTATATAGGTAATCATTTTTTAAATCTTATTTTAACAAAGGTAAAACAGGTTTCACAGGATTTTGAGGATTACCGGGATTGATTTTAGGATTTGCCCCTGCACGCCGTATATTTGGGCAAAAAAATGAATATCCTCCTTTTAGGTGGTGGTGGGCGGGAGCATGCTTTTGCCTGGAAAATTGTACAGAGCCCGTTGTGTCACCGTTTGTTCATCGCCCCAGGCAACCCGGGGATGTCCGGTTTGGGGACTCAGGTTGCGCTCGACCCTAACGATTTTGAGGCATTGGCCGGGTTTGCGTTGGAAAATGCCATTGCGATGATTATAGTGGGGCCAGAGGAACCACTGGTGCGGGGGATTTACGATTTTTTCCTTCAACGCCCTGCATTGTCCGGTATCCGGATAATCGGCCCTTCCAGAGATGCGGCGCTGCTGGAGGGCAGTAAAGCTTTTGCAAAGGCTTTTATGCAAGAAATGGGTATCCCCACGGCGGCATACCGTGCTTTCACGGCAGATACGCTTGATGAGGGCTTGCGCTATATCGCCGGCCATCCGCTGCCAATCGTGCTAAAAGCGGATGGGTTAGCTGCAGGAAAGGGGGTCTTGATCTGCCGGTCCCATGCAGAGGCGGATACGGAATTCCGGGCGATGCTAAGCGGAAAATTTGGTCGGGCTGGCGATAAGGTGGTGGTAGAGGCTTTTCTCGCAGGCAGGGAATTTTCGGTATTTGCCCTTACGAACGGGCAGCAATACAAAATTTTACCGGTCGCAAAAGATTATAAGCGCATTGGTGAAGGCGATACCGGGCTTAATACGGGCGGTATGGGGGCGGTATCCCCTGTACCTTTTGTGGATGACGCCCTGATGCAGAAAGTGGTGGAACGTATCGTCGGCCCTACTATGGAGGGGATCCGGCGAAAAGGGCTGGTGTATCATGGGTTCGTTTTTTTTGGCCTTATCGAAGTGGCCGGCGATCCCTTTGTAATCGAATACAACTGCAGAATGGGCGATCCGGAAACGGAAGTGGTGCTGCCCCGTCTGAAAAGCGACTTGCCCGCGCTTCTTCTGGCCATGGCCGGGAACCGTCTGGATATTTTCGACCTGGAAGAAGATCCCCGGGCAGCCGCAACGGTGATGCTCGTATCGGGGGGGTACCCAGGTCATTATGAAAAGGGCAAGGTCATTACTGGTACGGACAGGACAGCGGGTAGCCTGGTATTTCATGCCGGGACGCAACAGCAAGGCCCCCATCTACTGACGAATGGGGGCAGGGTAATGGCTATTACGTCGTTTGGGGCGGATTTTCGCGAGGCTTTGCGCCTGTCCTATGAGAATGGGGAGAAAATTAGCTTCGAAGGGAAGTATTTCCGCCGCGATATTGGTTTTGACCTGTAATTTCGATACCACTGGTATATATGATGCAGTACGCTCCAGAAACAATCGCCGCTGCAATCGGCGCCGCTTTTTTACAGGGGCCACTGGAATGCCGCCCCGTGGAAACGTTGCTGGTGGACAGCCGGCAGCTGTATTTCCCGGAAGTAGGGGTCTTTTTCGCTATCTGTGGAGAACACCACGACGGGCACGATTTTCTCGCAACCGTATATGCAGAGGGGGTCCGGAATTTTGTAGTGTCCCGGATAATAGACGCGGAACGCTTTCCCGGGGCCAATATCCTCCAGGTGCAGGATACGTTGAGGGCATTACAGCAGTTGGCAGCGTATCACAGGGCACAGTTTGACGTGCAGGTACTCGGCATAACCGGCAGCAATGGCAAGACTATTGTCAAAGAGTGGCTTTTTCAGATGCTGCAGGGAGACTATCAAGTGGTGCGCAGCCCGAGGAGCTTCAACTCCCAGGTAGGTGTCCCCCTGTCGGTATGGCAGTTGCAGCCGCGGCATGAAATAGCGTTGTTTGAGGCGGGTATCTCTAAAATGGGTGAGATGCAATGGCTGGAGGAGGTAATCCGCCCTCAGGTGGGTTTGTTTACGAACCTGGGCGAAGCCCACAACGAAGGGTTCCCGGACATGGCAGCAAAGCTGCAGGAAAAGCTCGTGCTTTTCAAAAATGCGGATACAATCATCTATTGTCGCGACGATGAAATGGTGGACCAGCAGATCAGGGCAATGGGGAGGCATTGTTTTACCTGGTCAAAGCAGCACCCTGCCGATTTACAGATCCTGGATATCCGGCAGGTGGGGCGGTTTACCTTCATCGAAGGGGTGTTCCAGGGCATAGCCTGCAGCGTGCGCATCCCCTTTGCCGATAATGCATCAATAGAAAATGCGGTACACTGCTGGGCTTTTCTGTTGTTTACGGGGATTTCCCAGGAATATATCGCCCGGCGCATGGAGCAATTGGAACCGGTAGCGATGCGCCTTGAGCTGAAAGAAGGCCTCAACCAGTGCGTGATTATCAACGACGCCTATAACTTTGACCTTACCTCCCTCAACCAGGCCCTGCATTTTCTGGAACGCCAGGCACAGGGCCTTCGCCGGACGGTTATTATCTCGGACATGCTTCAGGGCGGGGAATCCCCTGAAATTGCCTATCGGCGTATCGCACGGATGCTTGCCGAAAAAAATGTGGAGCGGGTTATTGGGGTCGGTGCCCAGGCGCGGCGTCTGATTGACTGGCTGCCTTTTTCAGTTCGGCAGCAATACTTTTCCAATACGGCATCCCTGCTTGCTGTATTGTCCGAACTCGATTTTCACCGCGAAGCAATCCTGATTAAGGGGGCGCGTTTGTTTGGCCTGGAACAGGTTGCAGAGCAGCTCGCCCGTCAAGTGCATCAAACCCGTCTGGAAATCCATTTGGATGCGTTGGCCCACAATTTAAGGGTGTATCAGCGTATCCTGGGGCCGGGGGTCCGGACGATGGCCATGGTAAAGGCAGCGGCCTACGGGAGCGGGAGCAGGGAGGTAGCCCGTTTGCTGGAATTTTACCGCACCGATTACCTGTGTGTCGCTTACGGAGATGAAGGTGCCGACCTGCGGCGTGCTGGTATCCAGCTGCCAATCCTGGTGCTTAACCCGGAACCAGGCGGAGTTGACCAACTGCTGCGCTATCGCCTGGAGCCCAAGATATTCAGCCTGGAACAGCTAAAGGCCATGCTGGAATATCTGCAACGCCACAATGGATCGCTCCCCCTGCATATCAGTATAGATAGTGGCATGCACCGCCTGGGGTTTGACGTCCATGAGCTGCCTGGGTTGCTGGAGCTGCTCCAGGCTAATCCCGGGCTGGAAGTACGCAGTGTTTTCTCTCATCTTGCGGCAAGCGAAGACCCCCGCCACGATGCTTTCACCCATGAACAATACCATAGATTTGAGACGGCGTATGAAAAAATTGCCCGGGTGTTGGGCTATCGCCCTTTGCGCCACTTGCTCAACTCCAGCGGCATCCATCGTTTCCCGCAATACCAGATGGATATGGTGCGTTTGGGGATTGGCCTCTATGGGATAGACAGCTCGAAAAGTATCCAGGAAAAACTTCGGGTCGTCCTTTTCCTGAAGGCGGCCATTTCCCAGATTAAAACCCTGGGTCCGGGAGAGAGTATCGGTTACGGGCGGCTGGCACGCGTGGAAGGTGAGATGCGTATCGCTACGATCAGTATCGGGTACGCCGACGGGCTGCCCCGGAGTGCGGGCAACGGTTGCTTTTCCGTGGTGATCCGCGGAAAAAAAGCACCTATACTCGGGGCCGTGTGTATGGATATGTGTATGGTGGACGTCACGGATATCCCGGAAGCCTGCCCCGGCGATGTAGTTTCTGTTTTTGGGGAGGATCCCACGGTCAAGGTACTTGCACAGGTAGCCCAGACGATTCCGTATGAAATCTTCACGGGTATCTCCTCACGTGTAAAAAGGGTGTATGTCCAGGAATAAAACAAGTCTATTGAGGGTGGCGGGTCAAAAATTGGCTCAGGATACCCTTTTCTTCCGGCGATTAATAAGGACGAATTATTTAAATTTGCGTTTCGATAGCATGTCAGGCTTGCTGAGGCCGGATTATGGAGGGCTAAAAAGTCGTTTTCCAGGCTCACCGTACCTTTTTCGGCTATATATCCGGGCTGGGCTCCTTCAAAAAGCTTTGGTGTGGGTGGGAAACACACATTTTCCGGCTACGCCTGCCCAGACCGTTAAGTCTCTGTGTATAACCCTGACAGGCACCCGTGCCATTGAAGGTTAAACGTAATGAAACGATTGCCTTTTTGATATAATTAAACTTCGCATAAAGCAAAATCAATTATGAACAGGTTCTTTGTGTTGCTTTCTTTGCTGCTCACCGGATTTGTAGCGCAGGCCCAGAAGGAGGACCCGGTATTGTTTACATGCGGTAGCACCAACGTCCAGGTTTCGGAATTCGAGTATATTTACACCAAAACCAACGGTAAAAACGCAGATTTTTCTAAAGCATCCCTGCAGGAGTACCTCGATTTGTACATCCGGTTTAAGCTCAAAGTAGAGCGGGCCAAGGCCATGAAACTCGACACCATTCCTTCGCTCAGGGAAGAACTCCAGAGCTACCGCAGGCAGCTTGCCGATTCTTACTTGATTAACCGCGAGGTGACCGACCGGCTTGTGCGCGAAGCATACGAGCGTTCGACCCAGGATGTTGAGGTGCATCATATTTTCTTCGCGCTTTCCCCCGAAGCGTCCCCTGCGGATACCCTTGCAGCATATCGCAAAGCCGTTTCGGCAAAAAAACAGCTGGACTCGGGGGAAGAAGATTTTGCTACCCTGGCGCAGTCAATTTCTGAAGATAAATCTACCGCCGCCAACGGCGGTAAGATTGGATTCCTGAATGTCCTTTTCCCCAATGGCTTTTATGCACTGGAAAATGCCGCATATACCCTGCCCCTTCAAAAGGTGAGTGAACCCCTCCGTTCCAGCGCAGGGTATCATTTACTGAAAGTTGGCGCCCGCAGGCCGGCAAGGGGGGAAATCGAAATTGCCCATATTCTGCTCCGGAAAGACCTTTGGGAAGGAGATCCCGATAAGCTGAAGGAACTGGCTTACAGCCATCATCTGCAACTTCTCGACGGGAAACGTTTCGAAACCCTTTGCAGTGAGGTCTCTGACGATAGCCGTACGGCACAAAAAGGCGGGTATCTGGGCTTCTTCGGGATCAACCGTTATGAACAGGCATTCGAAGATACCGCTTTTGCGATCCGGCAGGATGGCGCTTTCTCGTGGCCGGTCGAAAGCAGCATCGGATGGCATATCATAAAGCGCATCAGCAAAAAGGAGTTCCCCTCTTTTGAGATAGCCCGCCTGCAATTAGAAAATCAAATCCGCCAGGATGGCAGGTTTGAACTCGCACGTAAGGCGATGATTGAGAATATCAAAAAAACCAATAGCTTTAAAGAGAATACGGCATTGCTGGATAAAATGGCCAAAATGCTCAATGATACCTTCTTTACTTTCCGCTGGAAAGCCCCGGCTGGCGGACAGAAAGAGGTCCTGTTCTCGCTCGGTAGCCGCCGCTATACGATGGAACAGTTCAATGCCTTTCTCGCCGGAGCCTCCCGCGAGCGTATGCAGCTGCGCGAGACGCCCTTCCGGGACGCCTTGCAAACCCTCTACCTGCAGTTTGTCGAATCGTCCTGCATGCAATTTGAAGAAGAGCAGCTCGAGGTCCGGTATCCCGATTTCAAAGCCCTGCTCCGGGAATACCAGGAAGGTATCCTGCTTTTTGAGGCTACCCGGATCGAGGTTTGGGATAGAGCTTCCCAGGATAGTATAGGCCTGGAGCGTTTTTTCGAGACGATACCCGGAAAGTATCAATGGAATGAGCGCGCAGAGGTTACCAGATATTTCGTGGAGCCGTTCAATATTGCTGTCCTCGAATCTATCCGGAGTGCAGCAGCCAAAAAATCTAAAGCAAAGATGCTGGAAGAATTCAACGCCGGGGACAAAAATGTCATCGCCCGCGTCGAAGAAGGTGTTTTGGAGCGCGATAAAAGCCAGGAGGCCCTCGAAATCGGGCAGTGGTCGGCCGGTGAAGTAACGACTATAAAAGTTGACCGCGAAAGCAATCAATTTTACTTTTATAAAGTCGAAAATGTAACCCCGCCCCAACCTAAAAAACTGTCTGAGGCGCGTGGGTATATCGTCGCAGACTACCAGGACTACCTCGAACAGGAATGGGTGGAATCCCTTCGCGCAAAGTACCCGGTGAAAGTTGATCAGAATGTATTCGAAAAAATGATCCGTCAAAAATGAAACTGCTGACCTGGAACGCCCTGCTGGCCTTATTTGTGGTATCCTGCTGCTTTTCCTGTGGCCAAAAAGGCAATGATCCACAGGGCGATCGCCTGTTAGCCAAAGTGTATAATAAAGAACTTCGCCTATCCTCCCTGGAAGGGATGTTCCCGGAAGGTACTGCACGTGATGATAGTGTACTGATTATAAACGCTTTCGTACAACGATGGATTCGGGAAACCCTGCTCTTGTCCGAGGCAGAACGCAGCCTGCCCAAGGATATGAACGTGGATAAATTGGTGCGCGATTACCGTGCTTCTTTAGTCAAAAATAATTACGAACAGGTCCTCGTCGAACAATTACTGGACTCTACGGTCACTCAGGAGGAACTCAAAGCTTTTTATGAGCGCAATAAAGAGCAGTACCAACTGGAAACTTCTATCCTCCGGTGTTTTTTTATTAAATTACCGCGCAAAGCACCTAATCAGGATAGCCTCAACCGCTGGTGGGCTGTGGTGAACGACCGCACCCTCCCGCCCATGGAGCGCTACTGCAAAAAATACGCGGTCGGCTTCAACCTCCGGGAAGGCACCTGGACCAGGATTGACGATATTGCCTCACAACTTCCATCTGGTACGCTGACAATGGAAAATATCAGGTCCCGCCGTGAATTTACGTTGAGCGACGATGATTATAAATATTACTTCCGACTGATCGAACTTAAAAACAGCCGGGAAATCGCACCCCTGGGGTTTATCGAGGAACAAGCCAGAAAATATATCCTGCACCAACGCAAAATCAAACTATTGGAGCAAAAACGGGAAGACCTCTACCAGTTGGCGCTCCGCAAAAAAGATATCCAGTTTTTTACGGATTGAACACAACCCATGTATTTATCGGTATGTCTTTATGTGGGCTTTCTCTACCCCGCGTCCGGCATGTTTTGCCGCCAAAGGTTCTGTGTCCCACGTTTCATCTTTATCTAAATTAAAAACATGAACTGTCCCACATATTTTTCGAACAACAGGATCAGGGTACTCGTTCTCATCCCTGTCCTGATTTCATCCCTCTCGCTGCATGGCCAGCGAAAAATGATAGACCGCGTTGTGGCACTGGTCGGAAAAGAATATGTCCTGTTGTCCGAGGTGGAAGAACAATTGGCGATGCTCAAATCCCAGCGGGCAGGCACCCCTTTGCCCCCCGATGCCCGCTGTAGTGTCCTGGAACAAGTGATGGCAGGAAAACTGTTGCTGAACCAGGCAAAACTGGATAGCGTCGAGGTGAAAGACTCCGAAGTGGAAACCCAGCTCAATGCCCGGATCGAGCGTATCCTGGGATATATGAACAACGATATGGCGCAATTTGAGGCCTATTATGGACAGACCATCGGCGAAGTAAAGGATCAACTCCGCGCCGACCTGAAAGACCAGCTACTTACCGAACGCATGCGCGGCCAGGTCATGGCAGATATCACCGTGACCCCCTCCGAGGTCAAGGCATTTTTTGAAAAAATCCCCCGCGATAGCCTCCCGGATTTCAATTCCGATGTCGAGGTAGCAGAAATCGTGGTGAAACCTAAAGCCAACGAGGTAGAAAGACAACGCTGTATCGAAAAGCTTGAAGGCATCCGCAAACGAATCGTGGAAGGTCGGGAGGACTTTTCCGCCCTTGCCCAGAAATTCTCCGATGATGGCTCCGCAAGGACGGGTGGCGATCTCGGCTGGGCAAAACGCGGTAAGTATGTGCAGGAATTCGAAGCTGCTGCGTATAAACTCGACCAGGACGAAGTCTCGCCGGTCACAGAAACCGAGTTCGGATTCCATATTATCCAAATGCTGGGCCGGAGGGGCAGCAATATCCACGTCCGCCACATCCTCATGAGGCCTCGCGTTTCAGACAACGACGTGGAGATCTCCAGAAAATTCGTTGACTCCGTCCGTATACTGGTTTCAAAAGATTCTATAACATTCTCCTATGCGGTAAAAAAATTCTCGGATAAAAACCAGCAGAGCTATCATAACGACGGCAGAATGGTTAATCCTGCGACAGGCAATACGTTATTCGAGGTTGGGGACTTAGACCCCGATATCTATTTTGCTATTGATACCATGAAAGTGGGCGGGATATCCGCACCCATCGAGTTCTCCGACCGAGGTGGTGATCCCTACCTGCGTATCGTTATGCTTCAATCGCGCACAAAACCTCACCGGGCCAATCTAAAACAGGATTATTCTAAAATTCAGGAAGCTGCTATCGAATCTAAACGCAACGAGTTCCTCAATAACTGGATCGAGCAAACGATTCAAAAAACCTTCATCCAGGTAGATGCGATGTTCGCCGGATGCCCGAATGTCCAGGAATGGGAGAAATTAAAGGAGAATAAATAGAGGCTGTCTCACAAGTCCTTTGGCCGGAGGTTGTGTAAAAAGTATTCCGCCGCCTACGGCGGCGAAAGAAAGTTT
>JBEIGB010000009.1:0-64400 GCA_040382095.1 Lewinellaceae bacterium | reverse complement strand
CCTCGGGGCTTTCTACATAACCCCAGACTTTTCAGTAGCTAAATGACTTTTAAGATATTTACATTTACTACATCGTCTGTTTTTTTCATGCGCGTATTCCGTCTTGTCAGCAAATAATTTTTATGAAAAAAATCATTTACTCGGAGCATGCACCGGCACCTGTCGGTCCTTACAGCCAGGCGGTCATTTCCGGTGGTACGATGTACGTTTCCGGTCAAATCCCGCTCGATCCGCATTCCGGTGTATTGGTTTCCGGCACGATTGAGGAGGAGACTCATCAGGTGATGAAGAACATCGGTGCAATCCTCCAGGCTGCCGGCTGCTCGTTCGGGGATATCTTGAAATGCTCGGTATTTGTTACCGACATCAACGATTTCGGACGGATCAACGCGGTATATGCCACTTACTTCGATGCGGATCATGCGCCTGCACGCGAACTTGTACAGGTAGCCGCGTTGCCCAAAGGTGCAAATGTGGAGATATCGGTAATTGCCGCAGCAGTTTAATGGTTTGTCCGGATTCTGTTGCTTCAGTTCGCTCAGGCCAGTAGTTACAGGGATTAAAAGGGCTGAAAATACTATTATGTATGTCGTGCGGCCATGCTCACGGACCCATTCCGGGTATGAAAGCCTTTTAGCGTAGAAATCCGGTGCCGATTAGGGTTGCCCCCTTTCGGGCCACTCCCCCCTGTTATCCGAAGCGGCCCCATCATGCAATTAAAGGCTTTGTGCCGGAAAAGACCCAAGTCAAATATTACATCATGGACAATAGAAAAACGGTACTCTCCTGTATCCAGCCCACGGGTGATATGCACTTCGGCAATTACTTCGGGGCGGTCAAAAATTGGGTGGATCTTCAGGCTTCCTATAAATGTTATTATGGGGTAGTGGACTATCACGCGATGACGATGCCTTACAACCCCCGGATGCTGCGGGAAAATACCTGGGAGCTAACCTTCAACCTGCTTGCTGCAGGGATAGCCCCCGACAACCTGTTCATACAATCCC
Source organism: Lewinellaceae bacterium (assembly GCA_040382095.1). GTDB lineage: Bacteria > Bacteroidota > Bacteroidia > Chitinophagales > Saprospiraceae > JADJPL01. The sequence goes on along the minus strand of JBEIGB010000009.1, from coordinate 63,393 downwards.
TCGTCCCCGAACATGCAGAGCTAAGCTGGATATTCAATTGCTTTGCCTCCTATGGCCAGCTCACCAGGATGACACAATTTAAAGATAAGAGCAACCAGGTTTCCGAGGAAGGATTCATTTCTGCCGGGCTGCTCAGTTATCCGGTGTTACAGGCGGCAGATATCCTGATCTATCGTGCGGACTATGTGCCTGTGGGTAAGGACCAGGAACAACACCTGGAATTTACCCGGAATATTGCACAGCGCTTCAATAACCAGGTCGGGCGGGAGTACTTCGTATTGCCAGAGCCCATCTACACCGAAGTGCCTAAAGTAATGTCGCCCGCCGATCCTTTGCGCAAGATGAGCAAGAGCGCAGGGGAAAAACACTACATTAACGTTTTTTCAGATGAATCCCGTATTCGCAGGCAGGTGCGTTCCGCGGTTACAGATACCGGAGACGTGCGCGAGGGTGAGTTGAGCCCCGGGGTCGCAAACCTTTTCGAGTTGTTGAAGGCAAGTGGAAAAAGCGAGATCCGGGAAGCGCTGATGGCAGACTACCACAATGGCTGCCTCAGATATGCAGACCTCAAGGACGCTGTAGCGGATGCCCTGATCGAGATCAGTACGGCAGTCCGCCACCGTCGTACGGCAATTAATGAAGATAAAAAAGCGGTGAAGGAGCAAATCAAGGAATCTTCTGCACAGATCCGCAAACGGGCCCAGGAGACCGTCCGGGAGGTAAAAGAGCTTTCAGGTCTGATGAATGTCAAGGTATCATTATGAAGATTATCTGCATCGGTCGAAATTATTCCGAACACGCCCGGGAGCTGAACAATGCCATTCCAGAGGAACCTGTGGTGTTCATGAAGCCGCCTTCTGCTTTATTAGTGAACGACAAACCCTTATATTATCCGGAGTTTACATCGGATTTGCATTATGAAGGGGAAGTCGTGCTACAAATTGGCAAAAATGGCCGTCATGTGCAGCCGGAATTCGCTTCCGGGTATATCGGTGGGATTGGCTTCGGCATAGATTTCACCGCCCGCGATCTTCAGCAAAACTGTAAAACAAAAGGGCTGCCTTGGGAAATTGCCAAAGCTTTTGACGGCTCTGCACCGCTCAGTGCTATTTTGCCGCCCGAACAATTCCCCGATCTCACTGCGATAAACTTCGAACTTTGGAAGAACGGGCTTCAGGTTCAGCAGGGCAATACCCGCGATATGCTTTTTACCTTCGAGTATATCATTGTATATGTCTCCCGCTTTTTCAAACTGCAAATGGGAGATTTAATTTTCACGGGTACTCCTTCCGGGGTAGGGCCGGTAGGGATAGGGGATAAACTGGAGGGCTTTCTGCATACGCGCGATGGACGTGTGAAAATGCTGGAGTGTGCGATAAAATAGACGCGCAGTAATGGGTCGGCCCAGCCTGAAGGAAATGCTATTTCTGATTGGGATATGACCCGGGCCTGGCAAAGTCTATTTTCAAGTGGCTGGCAATCCTGCGTGGTATAGTCCCGGGTAAATACTATTTTTGTAGCGCATTTCGCTTTTCATCCAAAAAATATTGTGCAATGGCATATTTATTTACTTCAGAGTCCGTATCCGAAGGGCATCCGGACAAAATCGCCGATCAAATTTCGGATGCGCTGGTAGATCATTTTCTGGCATTCGACCCGAGTGCCAAAGTGGCTTGCGAAACCCTGGTCACGACAGGGCAGGTGATGCTTGCCGGGGAAGTCAAGTCAAAGACCTACCTCGACGTACAGCAAATCGCCCGCGATGTCATCCGCAGGATCGGCTATACCAAGTCCGAATATATGTTTGAGGCAAATTCCTGCGGTATCCTTTCTGCAATCCACGAGCAATCCCCTGATATCAATCAAGGGGTAGAGCGCGAAAATCCTGAAGATCAGGGAGCGGGTGATCAGGGGATGATGTTTGGATATGCGACAGTTGAAACTGAAAATTATATGCCGCTTGCACTGGATCTGGCCCACCGCATCCTTTGGGAGCTGGCAGATATCCGCAAGAACCATGCGGATTTAATGCCCTATCTCCGTCCGGATGCAAAATCCCAGGTGACCATCGAATACGCAGACGATCATAAGCCTGTGCGTATTGATACCATCGTCGTTTCTACCCAGCACGATGACTTTGCGAGTGATGACCGCATGCTGCACCGCATCCGTCAGGATATTATCAACATCCTGATTCCCCGGCTAAAAGAGAAACTTCCCGCGCACCTGCAGGCCCTGTTCACCGATGATATTACCTATCACGTCAACCCCACAGGTAAATTTGTAATTGGTGGCCCCCATGGGGATACGGGCCTGACCGGCAGGAAAATCATTGTGGATACTTATGGTGGAAAGGGCGCACACGGTGGCGGCGCATTCTCCGGCAAAGATCCTTCAAAAGTTGACCGTTCGGCGGCGTATGCTACCCGTCATATCGCCAAAAACCTGGTAGCGGCGGGTGTTTGCGGAGAGGTACTGGTACAGGTATCTTATGCGATTGGTATCGCACGTCCCACCAATATCTATATCAACACCTATGGTTCTTCAAAGGTCCCTTTTTCTGACGGAGAAATTGCAAAGAAGGTGGATAGCATTTTCGATATGCGTCCTTTTGCAATCGAACAACGCCTGAAACTGCGCAACCCGATATATTCAGATACAGCTGCCTACGGGCACATGGGCAGGGCGCCTGAAATTAAGACCATTGAACTTCGGGATGGCTCGGGCACATATATGCGTAAAGAAGTAGAAACGTTCACCTGGGAGAAACTGGATTACGTTGATCAGGTTAAAGCCGCTTTCGGTATTGGGTGAAAATCGTGTCGAGCATACAGACTGGATGGGTCACTTGCCTTTACCTTGCAGGATGACCCATCCGGTATAGAACATAATTTTGAAATCCAGGGCAAGCGACATATTTTCAATATACAGGATGTCAAACTTCAGCCGCTGGATCATCTGATCCACATTAGAGGCATATCCATATTTCACCTGGCCCCAGGAAGTAATCCCCGGCCTAACTTTGAGCAAGTGGCGGTAATGCGGTGCCTTCTCCACGATCTGATCAATATAGAATTGACGCTCGGGCCGTGGGCCGACTACCGACATATCCCCCTTCAGCACATTCCAAAACTGGGGCAGTTCATCGAGACGCGATTTGCGCATAAGTGCGCCCCATGGTGTACAGCGTTCATCCCCATCCTTTGAGAGCTGAGGGCCGGCATGTTCGGCATCAACATACATGGAGCGGAATTTATAGATTTGGAACGGGCGGCCATTTCTACCAATTCTTTCCTGACAGAAAAAAACAGGCCCAGGCGAGGATAACCGCACCATCAGGGCGGTATAGGCATATAACGGGGCCAGGAGTATCAATGCAACAGAAGAAAAGGCGACATCGAAAAAGCGTTTGGCAACAGATTGCCATGCCGGGAGGAGGTCCTGACGGATTTGGATCAAAGCTTCACCAAAGACCTGGTTCATTTTTACGCTCCCAAGGAGAATATCATACATATCGGGGATAATATTGATATGTACCTGCCGGTCAAAATCGAAAAGGGTATTGAGGATACCTTTGAGTTTGTTATGTTCGCTGGTTTCGACTGCGACAATGACCTCTTCGACCTGGTATTTGCGTACTACGGCAGACAATTGGTCTATTTTGCCCAGACAGGGGAGAAACTGCCGGAGTTCGTTGGTGCTGTAGCCATTGGAATCAATAAATCCGATGAAGTGATAGCCGGGGTTTTGGGGTTGTCGTAAGACTTCTTTGTACAGCTCGACCGCGTTTTGGTTGCCGCCAATGACCAGGGTATTGAAACCGATGCTGCCGCTTTGCAGACGTCGGTGTGCGCGGGTGAGGAGGAGGGTACGCACTCCGGCGGTAAGCAGGAAGTGGAGCGTGAACAGGGCGGCGAAGGCAATATAATAGTAGGTGTAGTCTGCTACCAGGTCATCCAGGATAAGGATAAAGAAGAGGGCGGTAACACCGAAAAAGCTCAGGAAGAAGGTACGTGCGAACGTCGCGGTGCGCGAAAGGCGGTAGATATCCCGGTATTGGTCGAAGAGGGAATAAAAAAGCAGCCACCCTGACGGCACAATTGCCAGGCCGTACCATAGGTTAGGGTCTTTCAGGACTTGCTGGACTGCTGTTTGACCTTCAAGACCGGCGCGGAAAATGAAGAATATCAGCCAGGCGAGCGCTGCGGCGCAAAAATCTGCTGTTTTGTAGGCCAGGGTATGGATTTGGCGGCGCCGGGCGGTATTTTTGGGTTGATTTTGGGTCAGCAGGTTAGAAGTGGACCAATTTGATATTGTCCAGCCTGACCCGCGCATTTGTTCTGGATAGTGTACCATCTGTATTTATAGGTATTGCTGCTCTTAGTATGACCTGGTAATCTTCGGAAACGCTGCCTGAAGTTTCCGGGGAAAAGTTAAAATATATTTTTTTCCAGGCTAGACCTGGGTTAAAGCCACTGATGAACCGGACATTGGATACTCCGGAGGCCTTGTTGGTGGCAATTACCCCGAAAACGACCGGCACATCGGATTGATAATCCATTTCAAGGAATACGAAGGCACCTTTGGCGGTCAGTCCCGAATATTTTGAGGTCGTAGCCAAAGCGACTTCAGGGTTTTGGGTATTGAGTTCGATGACCCCACTTCCCGAACCTTCAAACGGATTATCTCTGCTGATTCGTATGCGGTTACTTTCATTTCCTTTCACCAGGAGCTGAAAGGCATGGCCGTCATTTTCGAAGCCTTCCAGGAGGGGGAACCGCACATTGCTCCGATAAGCGATGCGGGGCTCGATATCGAGGGTTTCACCTGCAGGGAGATTTTTGCGGATATTGATTTCCTGGTAAAAGGGGTAGATGTCTGGTGTGGTAGAGATACCGTTTTCCCTGATCCCCGGGCTGATATTGATTTCGAGGTTGCCGGTATCGAGGATGGGCACAGTGGCGGGGAGGGTATAGGCACCGAGGAAAGTGCCGTTGATCTGTACCCATGCTTCGGTAATATTTGAGGAGGCGCTGCCCTGGGAACGCGGATCGGTTGCCAGGGAAAACGGTCTGATGCGCAGCCAGGCCGGGGCGGGATCAGGCGGATCAATCCAGGTACAGGAATGGAGGAGAATCAGGCAGGCTAGGACTGCTACGGCTATTGGCACCTTCGTTATGATCATTTGCAGGCATTTCATCACGCGGATAGCTCCTGATTCTTGTTAAGTTTCGACTCGATACTTCCGATAATCCGGTAAGCCAATTTCAGGGCCATATACCCATCCTGAATATCCACTTTTGGGCGTTCACCGTGCAGGATACTATCGGCAAAGGTCTCGAGTTCCATTTGGATGGCATTACCGGCGGAGATCCCGGGATTATCAATATGCAGGTATTTGATGCCTTTTGGCGTAGGGAATTCCAAGGGGGGTGGGTTTTCGGGTAAAGTACCGCAGTTATCATCCAGGCGGATGACCTGGGCGGTTTTGTCCAGGAAGTCGAGGCTGATATAGGCATCGCGTTGAAACAGGCGCACTTTACGCATCTGCTTCATGGAAATCCTGCTGGCGGTAAGGTTGGCAGTACAGCCATTCTCAAACTCGATTCGTGCGCTGGCGATATCCGGGGTTTCGCTTACTACCGCAACACCGCTGGCATCAACCCGGCTTACCGGGGAGCCCACCATACTCAAAACGATATCGAGATCGTGGATCATCAAATCCAGTACCACAGAAACATCGGTGCCTCTTGGGTTGAACGTCGCGAGCCGGTGTGCTTCGATGAACATTGGTTCGAGCCGCATATTGCCCAGCGCAAGCAACGCGGGGTTAAATCGCTCGACGTGGCCGACCTGGACTTTCACTCCATGTTCCATGCTGAGGCGGATCAATGCTTCTGCTTCCTCGAGGGTGTGCGTCAGCGGTTTTTCGATAAAGACATGTTTATGTTGAAGGATTGCCTGTTTTGCGAGATGGAAATGGGTAATGGTCGGGGTGACGATATCCACGACGTCCACTACCTCGATCAGTGCTTCTGCAGAGGGGAAGGATGGTATTCCGAGCGTAGCCGATACCTTTGACGCGATCTCCGGATCGGGATCGAAGAAACCTTTCAGCCGGTAGTGCCGGTCGGCAAGTTGAATACATTTGAGGTGGATTTTCCCCAAATGCCCTGCACCTAATACGCCGATATTGAGCATGGCAGTAAATTTGGAAGTTCTTTCAGGCTGCGTCCGGACGGAACCCTGTCGCAACAAGTCTGTTTCAGGCCAGGGGCAGCCCGTATTCCCCTGATTTCTCCAACAGCGTCAGTGGCCGGGAGTATTAGCGGAAATACATGAGCACTGCACCGAAAAGCGTAATCAATGCAATCAATACCGTGGCCATACGTATGGAATACCTCAGATGGTTGCAAAAGGTTTCGATTTCCTGGCGAAAACCAGGGTAGTGCGGCAATATTTCCTTTTCCCTGCGGCTTTTGTTAAAAATATGTACCGCACCGAAATTGATGCGGTTGCGCACCAGGATTTTATAGGATTGGAGTACCTTAACGCGGAAATACACGTTCAAAAAAAGCATAGCCACAAACAGGCCAATGACGATACTCACAAGTAAAATATACATAACCTGGATTTTGACGGAGCGGGCAGCACGTTGAAAAAACCTTTGTTTTTTTACCTCAGCGGATTACACCCCCCATTTACTCATGATTTTGAGCAGGCTGACCACTTTTTTGGAATAAGGCGGAAAAATAATGCTAAAATCGAGGAATTTCCTTTTCACGATCGCTTTCGGGTTAGAAAATTCTTTAAACCCTTCAAAGCCCATATACCTGCCGATACCACTGTTGTTAATTCCGCCAAAACCCATTTCAGGATTGCTGAAGCCGAGGAGGTAATCATTGACCACGGCACTTCCCGAGGAGGTATTGTTCAGGATATAATCGGTAAATTTTTGGTTTTTTGCGGCGACATACAGGGTTAGTGGTTTGGGCTGTTTGTTCACGGATTCGACGATTTCCTGCGCGTGGTCAAAAAGTACGACTGGCAGTATTGGGCCGAAGATCTCTTCATGGGTAATTTCCATTGCATCGGTAACGTCGGTGAGCAAAGTAGGCGGAACGAAGCGGTCGGCTTCCCTCCATTCCCCACCAAGGATTTCGCGGGCACCTTTTGCGAGGGCATCTTCATAAAGCTTGCGCAGCCGCTGGTAATGCCGGGGGCTGCTGATCCTGGCATAATCCGGCGAACGGCCGGGCCCATCTGTACCGTATAACCTGGTGAGGGCATTTCGGAACGCTTCGGTAAACGCACGCTGTTGGGAGCGGTGCAACATAATATAATCCGGGGCGATACAGGTCTGGCCGTTGTTGAGGCATTTGCCCCATGCGAGGAGATAGGCCTGTTTCGCGAGGTCGGCGCTTTGGTCAATGATTGCAGGTGATTTGCCGCCGAGCTCCAGGGTAACCGAAGCCAGGTTTTTTGCGGCGGCTGCCATTACAATTTTACCCACTGCTGGGCTTCCCGTGAAAAAGATATGGTTGAAGGGGAGTTCCAGCAAGGCCGTAGCGGTTTTTACATCCCCTTGTACGACAGCGACTGCTTCCTGGGGGAACAGCTCGCCGATCATTTTTGCGATAAAGGCGGAGGTATGCGCGGAAATTTCCGAGGGTTTGATTATCGCGGTATTTCCTGCTGCGATTGCATCCACCAAAGGGGAGATTGCCAGGTTGAAAGGGTAGTTCCAGGGGGCAATGATGAGGCAATTCCCCTTGGGTTCGTAGCGGATATGGGAATCCACGCCAAAGAGCAAGGGGGGGAGCCCTACCGCATGGGGTTGCATCCAGCGCCGGAGGTTTCGGCGGGTATGGCGTAGGTGCTGGATAACGACGAGGATTTCCGTCAGGCGCACTTCGGCCTCAGGTTTTTTGAAGTCTTTGTGCATGGCCTCGAAAAGGCCTTGCATTTTTGATTCATCGAGCAGATAGCGTTCTATGCGTTTGAGGTTTTCGATGCGTTCGCCTGCAGTGGTGGCAGCGGCTTTGAAGGCATATTTATGTTGTAGTTCAAAGAGGCTTTGAACTTCTGCTTCTATGGCAGTGGAGGCGCTGGTTTCGATCATGGCACAGGTTTTATAATTGAAGGCCTGAAAATCAAATAATGTTTAACGATTGCGCGGGGTGAAGGTTCAGGAGCTGAATTTTTCGAAATTCTGGTCTTTAAAGACCCAGCGTTCGTAAGCTTTGGGGAAGAGACGCGCCAGCCAGTCTATTTTCCGGGCATCGGATCCGATAACGAGGCGATTGTTTTTTGTACGTATAGCTTCGACGATTTGGGCAGCGGCTGCGTCGGCTGAGGTAATGGCCATACGTTCAAAGATTTTGGCGAATTTGTCCAGTTGAGAGCGGTTTTCCGATTCAATGTTCCGCACGATATTTGTACGGATACCTCCGGGATGGACGCAGGTCACTGTGACCGGGGAATTGCCGAGTTCTACCCGTAGGGTCTCGGTGAACCCCCGTACAGCAAATTTGGAAGTGACATAGGCCCCTTGGTTGGGGTAGCCGATTACCCCGAAGATGCTGGAGATATTAACCAGGGAGGCTTCGGGCCGTTGTTTGAGATAGGGGAGGAAGGCTTTGGTTCCGTAGATAACGCCCCATAAGTTGACGCCGAGGATTTTTTCGAATGTTTCGTATCCACAGCGTTCGAGCAGGCGCTGTTCGTGGGTAATACCGGCATTATTGACCACGATATCCACCTGTCCGAAATGTTCGATGGTTTCCTCGGCGAAGCGGTGTACTTCATCGCGTTGCGACACATCGAAGGACTTTCCCCAGGCATTGCCGCCGGAGGCCTTTATCTCATCCAGGGTCTGTTGCAGGTTGGCTGCGTTCCAATCATTGAGGGCAAGGCGGGCGCCTTCCCTTGCGAGCTGTATTGCCAGTGATTTTCCGATGCCGGAACCAGCTCCTGTGATGACGGCGACTTTGTTGCTTAAGTTGTTCATATTGCTATATTAGGATTCCCAGATGATGGTTTCATCGCGATCGTACCATTCCTGCAGTTGTGCTTCATATTTTTTAGCGAGGACGTCCCTTCGTATTTTCATAGTAGGCGTAAGGACACCATTTTCTACCGACCAGGGTTCCCGGAGGACGACCAGGGATTTCAGGCGTTCGAAGCCGGACAGATCGGCATTGACGGCTTCGAGGCTTTGCTGCAGCGCGGTTTCTACGCTTTCCCTGGGTGCTTTTTGGGCTGCTTCGGAGAGGATGACCAGCGCCACGGGCTGCGGGATTGCGAGGCCGGTAACGCAAATCTGCTCAATATATTTATTTTCGGCGAAACCCCATTCGATAGGTGCGGGGACGATATATTTACCTTTGGCGGATTTGAAGGTATCCGATACCCTGCCGGTGAGTTTCAGGTAGCCCGCTGCATCGATCTCCCCCTGGTCCCCGGTATGGAGCCATCCATCGCGGAGTACATCAGCGGTTTTTTCAGGGGCGCCATAATATCCGAGCATCATCCAGGGTACGCGCATGAGTACTTCGCCATTTTCGGGGGCGATACGGATTTCTACATTGGGCAGCGGCTTGCCAACTACACCGGCTTTTATCCCATTGGCAGGCATGAGGGTGCATCCGCCGCAATTTTCGGTCATGCCATAAACTTCCTGTAGCTGTATGCCCAGGGCAGCAAAAAAGTTTTTCAGCGCATCGGGTGTTGGCGCTGCGCCGGTGAGCATGATCCGGGCTTTATCCAGCCCGAGGCCTTTTTTGATTTTTTTACTGATAACCCCCTTAATGATGGGAAGCTTGAGCAAGGTAGCCAACCGTTTTTCCGGCATCCGCTGGAGGATCCCCATTTGGAATTTTGTCCATATACGCGGTACGGCCATAAAAAGGGTAGGCTGGGTTTGGCGTAGGTTCTCGGCAAACGTGTCGAGGCTTTCGGCAAACGAAATACTGCCACCGGTAATCAGCGCTGCGACTTCCACGATAATTCGTTCGGCGATATGGTTGAGGGGGAGGTAGGAGAAAAAGCGATGGTCGCTACCTCCGAAAATATTCAGGGTGTTGTGTTGTTGTTCGTTAACCATCAATTTGGCCGGGGCGGAGAAATCCAGCATAACTCCTTTGGGCGTGCCGGTAGTGCCCGAGGTAAAGAGGATTGTCCATAGATCGTCGAGTTTTGGCAGGGGGAGATCGGGGATGAGATAGGCGGTCTGGAGGATATTGTCCCAGTCGAGGCCATCCTGGACCACACTATTGCCGGCATAGTGGGGAAAACGGATGATCGGCAGGTCCGGGGGGAGGCCGGTTTTCATTTCCGGCCAGTTGTCGAGTTTCCCGACGAAAAGCAATTTAATATCCCCGGCCCTTACGACCTCGCCGAGTTGTCGGCCGTTCAGGTTGGGATAAAAAGGTACGGATACCCAGCCACCAAACATGATGGCGAGGTCGGCGATAATCCAGTGGTAACAATTTTTGGATACGATACCGATTTTCTCCCCGGGTTCCAGGCCGAGCGTATGGATAGCCGCTGTAATCTGGCGAATTTGTTTGCCGGCTTCGCTCCAGGAAACAGATTTCCACTGGCTACCTGATGGCTGGCGCAGAAAAGGGGCATCGGGCTGTGTCTTTTCCCAATGCAGGAAGTATTCCGGGAGGGTGATTAATTGTCCATCTTTATCAGGTGACATCATTAATAGGTTTTAGGTCTTGGAAATTAGGCGGGACTTAAGGGATTTTCCTTAAATTAATATGATCAGAATATTTTTTCCACATATTTATTTTGCGTTTGATTATGTCGGGGTTTGGCAACGCAGTTGTTGGTCTGCCATGCCGGGAGCGTTTACAATTGGTATTGGTGGCCATGGAGGCGTTGCCCGCCATCTATCGCCACCGTTTCACCGGTGATATAGGCGGCCATAGGGCTTGCGAGGAAAAGGGTCATCCAGGCGACTTCATCGGTGGTGCCCAGTCTTTTCATGGGGATCGTATCCGAGATGCCCTGGAGGAGTTCAGGCGGATAATGGTCCAGACCGGAGGATTGGATAATTCCCGGTGCGATAGCGTTGACCCGGATATTGAAACGGCTCCATTCCACTGCAAGGGATTTGGTCAGGTTGTCCACGCCGGCACGGGCAGCACCAGTATGCGCCATACCCGGAACGCCGCGGTAGATATTGACGATGATGTTGATGATTGCGCCTTGTCGCTGGGGGATAAAAAAAGTCTTTGCCATTTGCTGCGTCACATACCAGGTGCCATTGAGGTTATTGTTGATTACGGCAAACCAACCTTTTTCGCTGATATCTTCGGCGGGGGAGGGGAACTGCCCCCCGGCATTGTTGACCAGGATATCGAGCCGCCCGGTATCGTCCATAATGCGGTAGGCCAGTTGTTTGACTTGTTCGGTATCCCGGATATCACAGGCCATATAATCGCAGGGGCCGTATTCGCGCAGGATATCGGCAGCTATTTTCAGTTTTTCTTCTTTTCTCGAGGCAATCAGCACACGGGCGCCCAGTTGCAGCAGTTGCTTGCTGATGGCGAAGCCTATTCCTGTGCCACCGCCGGTAACAAGTGCTGTTTTTCCTTCAAAAAGATTTGGTGAGAACATAAGCGTAATGATTTTATCAATGGTTAGGGTGTACGGGATAACCAGGGTCAGGATACTGTTTCGCGAACAAGCTGCCACTGGGGCGCATTTCCGGGGATTTCCTTTTGCAGCCGGCGCAGGTAAGGATGGAAATGTACTTCGACAGCGTGCCGTTTTGCCTTTAAAAATTCTTTGGCGATATAGTTTGCATCTTGTTCGGCGCGGTTTGCCACATCAGCAGGCAGGGACCATCGCCCGGCCACGTAGTTGGCGGCCAGTTTGGCCTGGTAGTCGCTGAGGGGCCAAACGGCCCCCTGTGGTTGTACGAGGCCAATAAACACCAGGTTGGGATGCTGGGGATGGAACATGCGCAGGTAAAGCGGGATGCGCTCGGCTTCTTCGTAATTGATGAAATCGTCATCGAAAAAAGGAAGCGAGATCTTATACCCTGTTGCCGCAATGATTGTATCGAAGGGCTCTGTTTGACCATCTGAAAACGTCACCATATTTCCCTCGATTGCCCGGATTCCTTTTCTGGGGTGTACCGCACCGTGCCGGATTTTATACAACAGCTCGGAGTTCATGGTCGGATGGGCGCGAACGACAGGAAAATCAGGTTGCGGTAGCCCATAATCTTCGTATTTCCCAACCTGTATGCGGAGTGAAAACTGTTGCAGTGGCCCCAGGATAAAGTCCGGCAGCCGGGACATCCCGGCGTTGAAGGTGTCTGTTGGTTTGCCCAGGAAAAATTTCGGGATGATGTATTGCGGCGAACGCATGCTGATCGCCGTGAATGTCGCAACCCTGCTGATTTCGACGGCACAGTCGCAGCCTGAATTGCCCGCACCGATAACCAGTACCCTTTCGCCTTTAAAAGGCTGGTTGTTTTTGAACTGATGCGCATGGAGATACCTTCCGGAAAAAGCCCCGGGCAACTGTGGATGCCGGGGTACGGAGTGATGCCCGTTTGAAATAAAAAGATAGTCCGCTGTCTCGATACTTCCATCGCCGAGTTTGAGCTGCCACTTTCCGGAAGGCGTTTTTTCTACGCTGGCCACTTTAGCATTGAAGCGGATATAGGGATAAAGGCCGAAATGTGCGGCGTATGATTGAAAGTAAGCCAGTACCTGCTGGTGAGAGGGATAATCTGGATAATGCGCGGGCATGGGAAAGTCCATATACTCCGACATTTTCTTTGAGCTGATAATGTGGGTGGTTTCACATACACTCGAATGGGATTCACTGGCCGTGAAAATCCAATTGCCACCCACCTGGTCGTTTTGCTCAAAGCAAATAACGTCCTTTATGCCTGCCTGCAGCAGATTTTTTACAGCGGTGATACCCGAACATCCGGCTCCGATAACAGCTACGCGCATAGTATGAATTTTATTGGGTTTAAATTTCAATTGGGCTACGCTTTCATTCGACTGGTTGCAACCGGATCACCGCCGTCTGAAAATGGCGCCTTTTCACCTGTATTACTTCAGCTGTGCAGCGGGGCTGAGTTGCCCCAGACAGCCTTACTGCGGGCATTAGACAGCTCATTTTCCTACTTTGCCGACCCGTCGCGATGATTCCGTCGGGGAAGGGCAGTGTACGAGCCTGGGAATACCTCATAAAAATACATCTTTTTCCCAATTTAACAATGAATTAAACCGGATAAGGGGAGTAGGCCGATTCCAGATTCCTTATGCATGAAAAATTCCACGCTTTAGCACAACCAAGCCAACAGTAAAAGGTTTATAAGTCGTATTTTTGCTACAATTTCCTAACCAGGCATAAGCATATCCGTTTCATGGACAAGACAACAATCCACGATCAGTTCGTAAACCGGCATATTGGCCCTAATCAGGCGGAGACAGAAGAGATGCTCGCGGCCATCGGGGCAGCTTCGCTCGATCAGTTAATCAACGAGACCGTCCCCGCCGGCATTCGCCTGCAGCGGCTTCCCGACCTTCCCATGCCGTTGTCCGAATATGAATATTTAAAGGCTTTGCAGCACATCGCAGCACAGAATCAGTCCTGCCGGCATTTTATCGGGATGGGCTATTACGGTACGATTACCCCATCGGTCATTTCCAGGAATATTTTCCAGAACCCAGGTTGGTACACGCAATATACGCCTTACCAGGCAGAGATCGCTCAGGGCCGTCTTGAGGCCCTGCTCAATTTTCAGACTATGGTGAGCGAGCTGAGTGGGTTTCCGATTGCGAACGCTTCCCTACTGGATGAGGGGACTGCTGCCGCAGAGGCGATGATCATGTTTTATGGGATCAGGCACAAAAAAGGCAGAGGGCATGAAACCGCGCAGGAGTTCCTGGTTTCAGACGAAGTTTTTCCTCAGACGATAGATGTTTTAGTGACCAGGGCGAAGCCGCTCGGGATTCAGGTGACCGTTCAGAAAACCGAGGACTTTCAGTTGAACGAAAATGTGTTTGGCGTACTAATCCAGTATCCTGGCGCCAGTGGGGCTATAGCGGATTACCGTGCACTGGTCGAAGCTGCGCATGCAAAAGATATTTATGTAACCGTGGCAGCAGACCTGCTGAGCCTGGCGCTATTGTCGCCACCGGGTGAATGGGGGGCCGACGCAGCGGTTGGAAATACACAGCGCTTCGGTGTCCCGATGGGCTATGGAGGCCCACATGCAGCGTATTTTGCCACTGTCGAATCCTTTAAGCGTCTTATCCCGGGGCGGATCATCGGAGTATCGGTGGACAGTCAGGGCAAACGCGCACTGCGTATGGCGCTACAGACGCGGGAGCAGCACATCCGCAGGGAAAAAGCGACGTCGAATATTTGTACTGCGCAGGCCCTGCTCGCCATTATGGCAGGTATGTATGCTGTCTATCATGGGCCTGAAGGGATAAAGGCAATTGCCGAAAGGGTTCATGCCCTGGCGCAAATCCTGGAGAAAAACCTTTCCGCGCTGGGCTATCGCCAGCTCAATGATGGGTATTTTGATACCCTCCATATCGAGGCAGGTGCAGAGGTGCGGGATCGGGTACGGACTGCCGCACTGGAAAAAGGGATGAATTTTTTCTACACCGCACAAGGCGTTCAGATCAGTCTGGACGAAACGGTCACCTTTCAGGAAATCGGTGTAATTGTACAGATATTTGCAATAGCAAAGGACAGCAGCTACACTTTCGATGCCGCTCCGGTGCCGGGATACCGGCTTCCAACGTCCCTGCAGCGCGAAAGTACTTTTCTTACCCACCCGGTGTTTAATGCGTATCATACCGAAAGTAAAATGATGCGCTATATCAAGCGATTGGAGAACAAGGACTTGTCGCTCATGCATTCTATGATCGCCCTCGGTTCGTGTACGATGAAGCTCAACGCGGCGACAGAATTGATACCAGTGAGCTGGCCGGAGTTTGCAGATGTGCACCCTTTCGCACCTCTGGAGCAGACCCGGGGCTACCAGCAAATCTTCAGGGAGCTCGAAGCATGGCTATGTGAAATTACGGGCTTCACGGCCTGCTCGCTACAGCCTAATTCAGGCGCACAGGGTGAATATGCGGGCCTGCTCACAATCCGGGCGTTCCATGAGGCGAATGGGCAGCCCCACCGGGATATTGCGCTCATCCCTTCCTCCGCACATGGCACGAACCCTGCGAGCGCAGTGATGGCAGGTATGGAAGTCGTGGTGGTCAATTGTGACGATCACGGCAATATTGATATGAACGACTTACAGGCGAAGGCGGCCCAGTACCGCGAGCGCCTTGCGGCATTGATGGTGACCTACCCCTCTACCCATGGGGTTTTTGAAACGCAAATCCGCGAGATTTGTGACCTGATTCATCAGTGTGGTGGGAAAGTTTATATGGACGGGGCGAATATGAACGCACAGGTCGGGCTCACCAGCCCGGCACAAATCGGTGCCGATGTCTGCCATCTGAACCTGCATAAAACTTTCGCGATCCCGCACGGTGGAGGAGGCCCGGGGATGGGCCCTATTTGTGTGAATGATAGCCTGAAGCCTTTCCTGCCTACTCATCCCCTGGTACCAACAGGAGGCAGCGCCGGTGTGTCGGCCGTTTCTTCTGCCCCCTGGGGCAGTGCAAGTATCCTTCTCATCAGCTATGGCTATATCCGTATGCTGGGTGCTGAAGGGGTAACTGCGGCTACCAAATATGCTATCCTCAATGCCAATTATATCAAATCTTTACTGGAACCTCATTATAAGGTCCTTTATCTGGGTGAATTCGGACGTAGCGCCCACGAGCTTATCCTCGACCTCCGGCCCTTCAAATCCCTTGCAAGCGCGGAGGATGTCGCTAAACGCCTGATGGACTATGGGTTTCACGCGCCTACCCTCTCTTTCCCGGTAGCAGGCACCATTATGATCGAACCTACAGAAAGTGAAAGTAAGGATGAACTGGACCGTTTCTGCGCTGCAATGCTCCAAATCCGTCGCGAGCTGGATGAGATTGCGGAAGGAACTTCAGATGCCCACAATAATGTCCTTCATAATGCCCCGCATACGGCAGAAATGGTGACCGCCAACGACTGGGCCTATCCCTATGACCGTGAAAAGGCGGCCTACCCCTTGCCTTATTTGCGGCAAGGCTTCAAGTTCTGGCCGTCAGTAGGCCGTATTGATAACGCTTTCGGTGACCGCAACCTGGTCTGCACTTGTCCGCCAATGGAGGCGTATCAGTCCGAAACGGCATAACCTGGAAAAAGTATGATTATCGTAACCGGTGCGGCGGGCTTCATAGGAAGCTGCCTGGTGCGCAAGCTCAACGAAAAAGGCCATCTCAACCTCATCCTGGCAGACGATTTCAGCCGGTCGGATAAAAATCGCAACCTGCAGGGGAAGCATTATATTGCCAGGGTACATCGGGACGACCTCCTGTCGTGGGTAGGACGTATGCACAGCAATATTCGTTTCGTTTTTCATCTCGGTGCCCGAACGGATACGACGGAGCAGGATACCGCCCTCTTTGACCGGCTCAACCTGCACTATTCCCAGGAATTATGGAAGAGTTGCGCCCGGTATAATATCCCGATGATCTACGCCTCGAGCGCTGCAACGTATGGCCTGGGGGAAAGGGGTTATGACGATAGCCATGCGATTGTGCCGTCACTCCGACCCCTCAACCCTTACGGAGTATCGAAAAACGATTTTGACCGCTGGGTATTACAGCAGACGGAGACACCGCCCTATTGGGCAGGGCTAAAATTTTTCAACGTATATGGCCCGAATGAATATCACAAAGGACGGATGGCTTCGGTCATTTTTCACACTGCCCGTCAAATAAAGGCGAGCGGAGGTATGAAACTCTTCCGGTCGCATAATCCGGATTTTGTGGACGGAGGCCAGAGCAGGGACTTCATCTATGTGATGGACGTACTAAAAATCCTGTATTTTCTTTTCGAACATCGCAGCCCTTCAGGGTTGTACAATGTAGGTACGGGAAGAGCGCGTTCTTTTATGGACCTTGCGCGCACTACTTTCCAGGCCATGGGTATTCCGCCCGATATATCGTTCATAGATACCCCCGTGGACATCCGGGAAACCTACCAGTATTTTACCGAAGCAAAAATGGATAAACTCAGGGCTGCCGGTTATGTGGAGCCTTTCTATACCCTCGAGGAGGGTATTTTGGATTACGTCCACAAATATCTGATGGAGGAAAAAATTTTTTAGCGACTTTTAAGACAGCCCTTGCCCATGAAAAGTTTTATCCTCCTATATATTTATCGCATCAGGAGGAAAGTGCCTTCCATTGGGTTGAGGGTACCATCCGTTAGTTCCAGGACGGCTTTATAGAGGAAAACCCCTGCTTCGAGAAGCGTCCCCCGGTACCGCCCGTCCCAGGTACCGACTTCTGAATTGGGAGCCAAATCGTTAGCATCAAACACCAGTTGCCCCCATTTATTGAAGATTTGCATACGCCGGATCACCGCCACTTCTGCCGGATCTGCGAATATCACGATCTTATCATTGGCCCCGTCGCCATTGGGCGAGAACGCATTTGGGATGAACACCGATGCGTTCCGGTCGAGTTTTACGATAATAGAAGTACCGTCGGAGCATCCAAATACATCGGTTACCTTGAGTATATAGGTTTCGTTTTTCAGGGCGGACAGGACGGGGCGAAGGCAATCGGTACAGCTAAGCCCATCTGCCGGCGACCATTCCAGTTTGGATACCAGTGAAAGGGGGATATTTAGTTTAGGGTTAAGCGTGTAGCGCATACCCATGCCGATTTTGACCGAAGGTTCGATTTCGGCCATTCGTTCATAACGGGAGGGCATGAGAAAATTTTGAACGATCTGGCAGCCCTTTGCATCCCGGGTATGCAGCCGGTAGGTTTGGCCTGGGTTTAATTGTTCGAAAATCTGGCTATTGAAATGCTTGCCATCAACTGAATAGGAATAGGGGGGCGAGCCACCGCTGGCCGAGAGGAGGATAAAAGAACCCCTCAGGTCGTTGCAGTTGAAGGTAACGGGTTGGAGCGCAGGCGGAGAAGTAATCTTTACGGGAAAAGTAGCGGAGCAGCGCTTGGCATCCCGGATGGTGAGGACATATTCCCCTTCCGGAAGGTTGCTGAGGTTAGGGGTAGTAGCCGACATGTTTTTCCAGGAAAAAGAATATGGTGCGATGCCCCCGCTGACTTCTACCTGGATGCTGCCGTCATCTGCAAAGGCACAACTGAGGTTGTTGGTACGCGTGATAGTGGAAAGGGTGTAGTGCCGGATAACCGCAGAGTCGGGTGCGACTCCTGCACAGGCTGCATCGGCGAAGTATTTGATACGGACGACGCCGGCCTGGGCAATTGGCAGGAGGTAGTTATTGTTGGGAATATTAGTAAGGGTATCGGGCTTACCATTTCCGATACTATAGATAAATCTGAACGGTGGCAGGCCGTTCATCCGGACGGGGAGCATCAGGGTGTCCCCCTGGCAGGCTTCCAGGTTGCCCGCGATACTGGCCGTAGGGGGTGATCTTCTGGAAATCCGGGCACTGCGGATCCGCTTTCGGTTACAAGCATCTGTGATGGTAAGGGAGAAAGTGCTGTCTTTTTGGAGTTGTACAGTAAATGATTCCGTAGTGGCACCATTAGACCATGTATAGGTATAGGGTGGTACCCCTCCACTTGCACCTGCCCGCAGGTCGGCGACCGCACCGATACAAATAGCCTGGTCTTCGAGGGTAGATTTTAACAATGGAGGGTCTTTGATAAAAAATCTTGCGGTATCGCTGATACACGCGCATGGGAAATCGAGCTCGAGGATAATACTTTCGACGTCCTCCTGAGTATCGTCGATGAGGAGCTGAATAGGTACGACTACCTGGTTTTCCCCGGTGGGGATGGTGATAGTTTTTGGAAGCGGGACAAAATCCAGCCCGGGCGTTGCGGTGCTCGATTTGGCAATACGCAGGCCGATAGTCAGCGGCTGGTCGGTTTTTTCGCCAGGTCTTCTTTTTACTTCGAAAGACCCGGTGTTGCAGGCTTCCAGCAGCGTATCCACGCCACTGGTAGAGCGGGTGGACAAATTGATATTGCCCCCGATATTGAAACTTTCCGCCTCCAGGAAGACCGCCGAGTCGTAGTTGCCATCGCTGACATCGGAGATGACCAGCCGCAGGTGGTAGGTTTCGCAGGGAATCAGTTTGAGGGTAGCGGTAAGTACTCTGGTAAAGCCATCGTATTCGATCAGCTCGAGGTTTGGATGTTGTTTCCATTCCATCTGGCAGCGGTCCGCATCGCGTTTGGGTTCGTTGCGGACAAACAAGCCACTGTTTTTCAGATGGTTAATTGTATTTATGGATACGTATTCATTGCTGCCGGGCGTCAGGGCAACGTTGGTGGAACCCCTGCTGAAAGGGCCTTGTATTCCGGGGCCGCTTACAAAAAAGCCAAATACATCATTGAAGGAAGTACCCACAAACTCACAGTATTCTTCGGAGGCAAAAACATAGCGGAAAGTTACGATACTGTCCAGGGGAACGAAATCGAATTCTACGCCCACAGCATCAAAAATAGACGCCGAGGTAAGCCTTCTAAGGTCGCTGTCGCCGGATTCATCCTTGAAATCCCCACCTTCGTCTCCGATTTCGTTGGGCCCGGCCACATTGCCAATGGGGCCGGTAGAAAGGACGATGCCCCGCTCGATACCGATCACGTTGCGCCCGTTTTCGAAATAACCGATACCTTTTTTATTTCCAATGGATTTGATCTGTGAAATATTTTTACAGGCACCGCCTACAAAAATATCCTGTACCAGGCTTTCAGGGGTGAACCGGTCGGAGGTGCGGATGCCGGCAAGCGGGGTTTCCAGGGGCTTCGTTGGTTTTTTCCAACTCAACAGCAACGGTAGGCAGATTAACCATAAATGGCGGCTTCGCATAATGCTCATGAGAATTTTCTGCGTTTTTGAAAAGGTGTTGCCCCTATTCTTTTGATTTCTATTTACTGAAGTTCTGTTATCGGCTGTATTACACTACCTGTTGTTCCTCATCCCCCTCAAAATCTTCGTACGGGCGTGATTCTACGCATTCCGCCAGCGATCATCCGTTACAACTGGTATGATATACAACGATGCACGAAATGACTTGTGAAAACATAGATGAAGTTTCAACCTCAAATATAATAATCCTTAATTTATTTTTTTTGTTTTTTGTAAATGGCATTTAACCAAATTATTTTATTAAAACGCAGTTTTCTTTTTTGCAGATATCTTCCAAAGGAATCCGGTGAAAGTTTATGTCAAATGAAGTTTTTTTGCTACCTTGCGCCATTGAGTTATGAGCGACGAGGTATTTACAGACCCCCCAATGACAAATTTGCGGGCGATAGGTTCCATGCCTCTGAAATACCTTTTTTCCCTTACTTACCGTTTTTTTGTCCGCAGTAAAAAAGCTGTGTACAAAAAACAGGCCTCAGCCAGTAAAAGTAACTTTTTTTGACCAATCATGGAGTTGCTGTGGCGGTAAGTGCATTTTACTGATCTATTGGGTTCCCCCCATCTATCGGTTGAATATCATACTTGTTGCGACGGGATTATCGTGGTCAGAAATACCGCTTTTCCGCACACTTCGTCATGGTGAACTGACTTCCCGGGCAGGAAATCCTTAATTGCATAGCTTTATTTTTTGGAACTGCCTCCGATGGTTTAATTTTGGAAAGTTTTTTGATCCCATTGCTAATAACTTAATTCTATGGACAATCTGTTACAAAAAATCTGCCTTCCTTTTGTCTTTATCTGGCTCTTCGCCGGTGTGCAGCAGGCTTCGGGTCAATGCGGGGCGAACAATACGATTTCCCTTCAGGGAGCGTCCGGCACGCTGACATATACCTGTGCGGAGGATAAACTGCCCAGTGTGCTGAGCTTCAGGTCCAGTTCGGTAGGGGTACCATACGTTTTGGCAGTCACAGACGAACAGGGTAAAATTATATTGATTTCCAACCGGCTTTCAATTGACTTTGACCGCCTCCCGCCGGGTACTTACCGCGTTTATATCCTATCTTTCATTGGTGGGCTTTTGGCACAACCGGGTATGAATGTTTTTTCGGACCGGCTGGGTTTTTTGTGTTACAGTATTTCTTCAAATTACATCCGTGTCCAACATTTCATCCCCGACGGTGGGCGGATCGGGTTTACCGGTGGAGGGGAGCGCCGTCTGATATGCAGCAAGAGCGGTGTTCAAAAAGTGATGTCTTTCACGACCAGCAGTCCTGATGCGGGATACCGCTATTTCCTGACCGACGCGCAAAATATCGTTCTGGAAGTACTATCCGGCAGTAGTTATGATTTCAGTGCTATTGATGGCCCACGTCGGGTATGGGGAGCATCGGCTGCAGGAAAAATAACGATTGGGGCGGGTATGAATATTACTTCGGCAGCAATTTCCGATGCTTGTTTTGACCTTTCGGATAATTTTCTTGAAATTATCCCTGTAACGCCGGAGGAAAGCGAGGTCCGATTTGCAGGTGCAGGGGCTTTTGTCAGACAATGCCTGAACGATGGGCGTAACCCTGCCCTGGTACTGGCAAACTCTACGGTGGGGACATTGCCATACACCTATATATTAACGGATGATTCGAACAGGTTTATCCGCTTTGTCAGCGAAACATCGCTCAAATCTGCCAACTTTGCAGCAGGGCGGTACAGGATATGGGGGTTATCTTATCTGGGCGAGCCCACTGCTGAGGTCGGGCAGGCGATTACCACGACTGCTTTGAGCAGTGATTGCTACAAATTATCCAGAAATTTTGTGGTTTTAGAGGTTTACGACCTTTCGCCTGGCCAGATCAGTGCCGGGGAAAATCATTCAACCGACCTTGTACTTTGTGTGAACCGCGAAGGCACACAGCAAATTACATTTAATTTTCCGCAGACGCCATCGGCAGGTGTTCGGTATGCCCTTTTAGTACTCGATGACCAAAAGCGCATAATCCGTGTGGATACGGCGAGCATGTCGGTTGACTTCTCGAGCATCCCCGGCAACCAGTTTTTTGTTACCGGGCTGGCTTATGAAGGCAGGCTGCTATTGCGGGCAGGCGACGATCTGGGCACTTCCGGCTTTTCTGAAGGTTGTTTTGCACTTGCTCCCAATGCCGTTCATATTCAGAAGAAAAATCCCGACGGAGGGATATTGCGTTTTGAAAATGGCGGCGATGCCCGTGAACTGTGTTACACTCCAAAAGTTAGCCCGGGAGCTTTCCAGGTGCAAACGACTGGCCAGGGTGGGGAAAACTATCTTTTCCTGCTTACCGATGCGGCAAAAAAAATCCTGACGATTTCTTCCAACGGGTTATTTGATCTGGGTACTTATCCTGGCGGCACTTACCGGATTTATGGCCTTTCCTATACCGGCGCACTTTCTTTTGCATCGGGGGCATTTATTGACCAAACCACCTTTTCAGACGAGTGTGCCGATCTTTCGGACAATTTCGTTTCGATCACCAAGACCAATCTCGACGGGGCCAGGGTCAGGTTGTTGGACGGGCAGGGGGAAGCCCTTGTCTGTGCGATAGGTCAAGGTGTGTCAGAACTTTCAATGGCCAATACTTCATCATTGGTGCAATCTTATGCGTACCTGCTTACCGATGCGCAAGACAGGGTCATACGGGTGTTCAGGGATAACCGGATCAGCCTGCTCCCGCTGGAGAATAGCAATTATCGGGTGTGGGGCCTTGCCTATTCCGGTGGTTTGCGCACAAAAGCCGGGGATATTGCCACAGAAACGCTTCATTCCGATGGGTGTTTTGAGCTGTCGCAGAATTTCGTGCTGCTTAGGCGAAGGGTTGTAGAAGGTGGCGCCCTGGTCACAGCCAGTGGTAGTACATCCGTTTTGGGTTGTATCGGTACTAATGACCCCCTACTGGTAGAGGCGAGATTTTCAAGGGCATCTATTGGGGATCAGTCTGCATTTGTCCTCACAGATATCAACAACACGATTCTCAAGGTTCAGACAAATCCTTTTTTCGCCTTTAGTGGTTTTAGTGCCGGTACATACCGGATATGGCATGTCGCCCATTCAGGCAACTTCATCGCAACGATTCGTCAGAATCTGGTTACGGATCAATTGTCGAATGAGTGCTATGATTTGTCGGATAACTTTATCCAGGTTACGCTGGATAATGTGGATGGGGGGGCAGTGGCTATCGTAGGGGATGTTTCGACCACCCGGACGATTTGCCTTGGACAGGGCTCCGGGTTTTTGTCGCTTCAAAATAATAGTAAGGCCGGGACTACCTACCGCTATGTACTCACCAATACATCGAATCAGGTGATCCTGATTTTGATCGGATCCAGTATTGATATGAGTGTTGCACCCCCCGGTGAATACAGGATATACGGGATATCTTATACCGGTCGTCTTTTACTGGGCAATAACGCCAATATTCGGGAGGCGGTGGTTTCGGATCGGTGCTATGCCCTCTCCAATAATTTTATTACCATAAAGAACGAACGCGTTCGGGGTGGGGTCATCACATTTTCAAGTGGCAGTGGAGATGATCGCTATGTGTGCCCGGAAACTACCGGTGGCCCCCAGCGCATCGGTTTTCAGCGGGGTGCTTCACAAGGTGCTTCCTATGTTTATCTGATTACCAATGGAAATGGAATCATTGCAGGGGTTTCCGCAACGGATTCATTTGACTTTTCTGTCCTTCCGGTAGGAGAATACCGGGTTTGGGGCCTGGCTTACGCCGGAACGCTGCTGGCAAGGCCGGGGTTCAACCCGGCAAGCGGGCCGATGGTAGAAGGTTGCTTTTCCCTTTCAGAAAATTCCCTCATTGTAAGGAAGATCAATCCGACTGGTGGCAGGGTCACACTGGAGGGCAGCGCAGGGGATACGATTTATACTTGTACGCAATCAACTTTGCCGCAGCGGCTCAGGGTTGTGGTGAGTGACCTGGCCGGAGGGCAGACGGCTTTTTTACTGACCGATAAATCTTTAAGGATACTGGCTGTTTCACCTTCAGGTTTCTTTTCGTTGGATTCGCTGGCCGAAGGGCAGTACCAGATATGGTCGCTGGCCTATAACGGGCTTTTACTGGCAAAGCCTGGCCTTCAGGTTGGCAGGGACCCGCTTTCTCAGAGTTGTTTCGGGCTGAGTACTAACGCAGTGACAGTTTTACAGGGTCCGGTCGTAGCTTCGGGTGCTGGTTTCCGGTTAGTGCGACCAGACTCATCGGCGCAGGTGTGTGTTGGCGGTGCGAATGGAAGCGATGGCATCGTCCTGACAGCACGTACCCAAACCCAGGGTCCATTTGCATTTCTGGTTACGGATACCCTGAATAAACTCCTTTTGGTGGCCCGGACACCTAATACTACGTCAAAGGTGGACAGTGCCGGATATATCAGGGAACTGACGCTTACGCTCAGGCAGCTCCCCGGGGGCCATTTGAATATCTGGGGCCTCGCCTATACCGGAGGCCTCCAGGCCAACATCGGTGAAGTGATTACCGGCAAAGCCCTCTCCGATGGGTGTTCTTCGCTTACCCGCGATGCAGCCCGTTTCTTTCTGCCCAAAGCAGACGGGGGCAGGATTAGAGGGGTGGGGTTTGAGCGCGATTCTATTTATGTATGTGCCGGCGATCAGGTACCAGATTCTATTTTCTTTTCGAATTCTTCTCAGGGAGTTGCTGCCGAGTATCGTTACGTGCTCACGAATGCTTCCAACCTGATTATTGCGGAGTTGACCACCGATGTTCAGAATTTCGAAAATATCGGCTTCAATGAGCTGCGTATTTGGGGGGTGTCTTTTACCGGCACATTTATCTCTAACCGAAACAAGAACATCTCCAGCGCGGTATTCTCCAACGGCTGTTTTGATTTATCCAAAAATTTCCTGACTATTTTCAGGGACAGACCAGTTGGGGGGCAGGTAAGTACAGTTGATAATTTGACCAGTGTCTATTTTTGTCCGGGCAGGGACGGAGCGGTATTGAGCCTAAAGACGAGCAGTCGCTCAAGGGCTGGCTATTTATATCTCCTCACGGATACTGCTAATGTTGTGAAAGCGATTCTGAATTCGGCCAACTTTGTGCCGGGCAGCTTTCCTGTGGGTAATTATCGCATCTATGGATTGTCATATACCGGGCAATTACTTTTGAAACCCGGGGATAAAATTGGTAGCGTACAGCGGCTATCTTCAAGCTGTTTTGAATTGTCCTCCAATTTTATCGCGCTGACGCGGGGTGGCGAAGTTGATGGTCAACAGTTGACCACGCTGTTTGGGGATTCACTATTTTATGTCTGCCCGGGGGATGGGACCAGCGATCTGGTTATCGTTTTCCCGCCAGTCAACAACCTTTCGGGCTCCGATTATGTAATGGTCATTACGGACGACAAGAACCGGATCCTGTATCCTGAAGTCCGGAATCCGTTAATTGATTTCGAAGGTGCTCCTTCGGGCGTTTACCGGATTTGGGGTATTTCATATACGGGCATCCTGCTGACGCAGTTCAATACCATACTGGGCACCAGGCCTCTGAGCTCTGATTGTTATGATTTATCGGAGAATTTTATTACCGTAGTTTCCGAAGTTCCGGCAGGGGGAACGGTGCAAACTGCCGATGGGCGTACAGATATTGCAGTGATCGCAGGGGATGGCAAGCCAGACAGGATTGGTTTTGTAAAAATAGGTGCTTCTTTAAATACGCCATATCTTCTGTTGCTCACATCCACCAACAATACGATCCTTCAGATTATCACTACGGATACCTTTGATTTTGAGTCCCTTCCCGTTGGTAAATACCGGATGTGGGGTCTGGCATATTCAGGTATCCTTTTAGCCGCGCCGGGCGCCAACGCCACGCAGGCACCTTTGAGCGATAACTGTTTCTTTCTTTCGGCGAATTTCATAAATATTGAAGTACAGCCTAAACCTCAGATCGGGGCCGTCACAGGGGGCTTCACGGCTCTGCAGCGGGAGGAATCGCCTTTGCGTGGCTTCAGGATGGCAGCTTCGCCCAACCCCACTCCGGGGTCGCTTCGGGTATATTTCCATCTGGAAGATGCCCTGCCGGAAATGGTTCAGCTTCAACTGGTATCGCTTTCCGGCCAGATCCTTCGTGTTTTACAGATACAGGGCGTCACCGGCTTGAACGAGATATCCTTAGAAATGGATGGCCTGGGCGACGGGGTATATTTGTTGAAAGCCCAGTCGGGAAGGCAGTACGAGATCCTAAAGATTGTCAAAGCGAGCCCAGGGGCAAAATAGCCCCCTTCATAGGGCAAATAAAAAAGGCCTTGCAGGAAAGCAAGGCCTTTTTTATTGTGCGTAAGACCGGAATTATTCTTTGACGAACTTTTTCTCTTTGATCCTTGCCTTTTTACCTACCAGATCGCGCAGATAAAACAAGCGTGCCCTGCGTACTTTACCGCGCTTGAGGAGCTGGATTTCGGTGAGGTTGGGTGAGGAGAAAGGGAAGATCCGTTCTACGCCCACGCCATTGGATACCTTGCGTACCGTGAAAGTTTTTGTAGCTCCCTGGCCTTTAATTTGGATAACATCGCCGCGGAAGGACTGAATCCTTTCTTTGTCACCCTCGATGATTTTATAGCTGACCACGACGTTGTCGCCAGGGCGGAAAGCGGGGAAATCCCGCGAAGGGGTCAACTGTTCGTGAACAAACTTGATGGCGTCCATTGGTATATGCTTTAATAAATGAAATAGGTCTCGCTTAAGCCGTGCAAAGGTAATGATTATTTCTTTTACAAAATACTTTTTTAGAACAATTTAGCGGATAAGGGTGACGAAACCTTTATATTCATAGGGGTCTCCCCGGGGGCCTGTAAAGGATACCAATACGACATAGACCCCTGGCGGAGCTTCCTGGCCATTATTGAATTTCCTGCCGTTCCAGCCGATCGAGGGGTCTTCTGCCGCATAAATCATCTCCCCCCAACGATTCCATATCTGGAACCGGAAATTCCGTATTCCCGGCAGGATACCTACGCCTTTAAAAAAGTCGTTCACAGAGTCTTCGTTCGGGGTAAAGGCATTTGGAAGGTGATAGGTCACGAGCGGTTTGACATCAATAAACTGGGAGGAAGTATCCGTACATCCGCTGGGATGGGTTACGATCAGCGTTACTTTAAACATACCCGTATCGGGAAAAGTATAGGCGGGGTTGCGCTCGCGGGAGAACATCCCGTTCCCAAAATCCCAGTACCAGGCAATGCTGCGCTCGGATTTTTCTTCGAACTGGACTTTCGGGGCGAGGTTGCTGACCTCTTTGGGGGCAAAGGAAAAATCCGATAGCGGTGCCTGGTAAATGTTGATCAGATCTTTGAAGAGGGTGTCTGTCTTGCAGCCGATGGGAGAAATCAGGCTGAGGGAGACGGAATACAAGCCGGGTTTTTCATAGACGTGGGTGGGGCTGATCAGCCCGCTTTTCCCACCGTCGCCAAAATCCCAGTTGATGGTGTAGGTTTCATCAATCGGAAAAGAAAGGTTTTTAAAAAAAATATTGCCCGGGGTACACCCCTGAAAGCTGTTGGGCGCGACAACGATGAGCGCGGGCACGGGAAAATAAGGAACATCCCGGGTAGTGGAAGCAGAACAGAGGTTCGTATCTCTTACCGTCAAGGTAACGGGGATTTTTCCGGGTTTGCGGTAGATATGCTGGGTTTGTTTGCCCTTACCTTTGGCCCCGTCGCCAAAGTCCCAGGCCCAGTCAACAATCTCGCCGCTGCCAGACCTGGATTTATCGGTAAAATATACCGGCCCGGACACGCAGGTGTCATATTCGAAATCAAAGCCCGCAGTAATGTCCGGAAATATCTTTACCTGGATATTTGCCGTATCGCCACAGTCCGTACCGGGGTTGAGGATCAACTGCCCCTTGTAATTCCCTACGCCCGGAAATGTGACCGTAGGTTCCCATTCATTGAAAGTTTTGACTTGCCCGCCAATATTGAAGCGCCATTCGAACTTAGAGATAAATTGCCGCTGAAAACTTTCATTGACAAACTTGATGTCGGTGACACCACAGGAGTTTACCTCAAACTCTTTATCGCTGATGATTTTATTTTCCTTAATATCCGCCACGACGGTAGGGTCGCAATTGGCTACGTTGAACTGGAAGTCCCGGAACACTTTACTCAGCAATTTTCCGGTGACTTTATCGTACTCGTACAGGCAGACCCCGACGACATACTGCCCGAGTAATTTTGGAGTGCCGGTAATTATACCAGTATTCGGGTCTATTTGTATGATGGGGTCGCCTCCCATCGGTGCGACCGGCGTATAAAGTGGCTGTACGAAGTTGACTTCGCGATAGGGCGGGGGGCAGGCAGGATTGGGATAAGCGCCGGCACAGCCGCCAAAGGTGGGCGCCTGGATAGCAGGGCCTCCGCCGGCCAGGGGAGAACAGAAGGCATATACGAGCTGATCTCCGTCGGGGTCGGTTGCTGAATGGTCGAATTTGAGGGGGTTATTGGCACAAATGACGGTTGGCGGAAATTGGTTGAACACCGGGCTGTTGTTGCATTTCGCTTGTGCTTCCGGTGTGATCTCAATGGTATAAGTCGCACCCACATCGCCAGGGGAAATCAGGTTGTTGACAGTTAGATTCCTGCAGCACCGTTGGTAGGAAATATGGTAGCTGTCTGTGGATAAAGGCAGACGGATATTGTACTGGCTAAGCCGGAAAACGTAGCGGCCCTGCTCAACACAAATATTCGGCGGGATCAGGCAAGGATAGTCCGGCCGGGATACCGGGGTGGTGGATTGCAGGGGCACATTGAGCCTGGCAACAAAGTTCGACTGGTTGAGCCGATCACAGGGCGTCGTGCTGCCACAGCGATAAATAGCGATAAATGCAAATGGGTCGAGCTGTGCACAACCAGTACACCCGCAATCGCGGTAGATATACAGGGTGAATTCATAGTCGCCCTCCCCAAGGCATTTATAGGTTATCGTACCCCCGATAATATGCCGTGCAGACAGAAAAACAGGGGCGCTCGCCCAAAGCAAGGCAAATACAAATATTATTTTTTTGGCCATGGCGCAGTATTGTGCTTTATCGCAATAAAGTTATTGTGCCTTCAAAGACTTTATCCTTCCCATCCGCATCCTTGTACACCGCCCTGTAAAAGTACATATCCTGGGGCAATGTCCCGCCGGTATTGAACATCCGTCCGTTCCATGCATCCTCGACGGAATTACTTTGGAAAAGTAAACTGCCCCAGCGGCTGTAGATTGCCAGTTGATAACCTTCTGCTCCCTGGAGCCCTCCAAGGGGGCCGAAGGTATCGTTTATTCCGTCCCCGTCGGGGGTGAATACATTAGGCCAGTAAACAGCCTCAGCTACAGCAATCCTGATTTGCTGTACGGCGGTGTCCCGGCACCCGTCTGCGGAGGCAGCGATGAGCCGGATTTCATAGCTACCGGACCTGGCAAAGGTAAAGCTGGGATTGGGGGCAGTGGATTGCCCAAGACCGGAAAAATCCCATTGCCAGGATTGTGCATTGGTCGAAAGGTCTTTAAATTCAAGTTTTTGGTTGTTGCCCCTGGGGTTGTCAGGGGAAAAAGAAAAATTGGCGATGACGCCCGTCCCAATTCGGATTTCGGGGATACGCGCCTCCCTGAAGCATCCGTTTGGTGCACTCAAGCGTGCCGTAACCTGATAAACACCGGGCAGCCGATAGGTGTATACCGGATTGGGCAGTGTTGCACCCCCGCCTTCCCCAAATGCCCAGCGCAACGAAACCCCGCTGCCAGCACCTGAAAAATCAGTATTGGAAAACCGGATAGCCGCAGGGGTACATCCACTGACCGGCGTAGCCTGGATAACGAAAGGCTCCGGAAGCGGGTAATAACCAAAAGTTTTCGAAACCTCGGCGCTACATCCGTCTCCGGTCGTAACTTGCAGGCGGACGGTCTGGTTACCCGGTGATGCAAACTGGAACGATGGGTTCTTTCGGACGTCGGGGGTGGTGTTGACACCAAAACTCCAGCGATAGCCCGTTATTGGACGGCCACCAGCTTCACTGAGGTCGGTAAACTGAAAGCTTCCCTGCCGGCAGGTGTCCCCTTCCGCCCGGAAGGCCGCCAGCAGTGGCGGCCGGACAGTCACCTCTACCTGGGCAGTATCCGAACAAATCGTGCCGGGGTTAAGGATCAGCCTGCCTACATAAGTGCCGGGGCCGGGAAAGGAAAATTTTCCATCCCATTCCGTACTGGTCAGCCTCCCGTTGGGCACATCAAATTCCCATCGGTAAGTATTGATGAGCTCGCGCTTATAGCTCCTGTTGGTGAGTGTGACTTCCGATTGCCCGCAGGACTGAACCAGCGATACCCCCTGTGCATTGATGGTATCCCTTTTGATTTCCGCGGTGATATTATTTTCACAGCGGGTAATGTTGAACTGGAAGTCGCGCAATACCCTGCTGAGGAGTTTACCGTTGCGGTATTCCGACATACAGACGCCTACCACAAACTGCCCGAGTTGTAACGGGGCACCGCTCATTTGGCCGGTAGCGGGGTCAAGGCGGAAACTTGCGTTGATACCGAGCGGCTGGGCTGCGCTGTAGGTCGGGCCAATATAGTTGATGGGAGCATACGGCGGGGGCAGGTCGGGGTCAGGGGCGACTCCGGTACCGCTGTTGGGAAGATTGGTGTTCTCGCCACCACCAAGCAACGAGCCACACAGCCCATAGACCAGCGAATCGCCTTCCTTGTCTATGCCGGAATGGTCGAAGCTAAAGTTCGCCCCGGCACAGAGGACGACCGGAGGGAAAAAGCGGAAAGTCGGGCTGTTGTTACAGGTCTTCTGTGCCTCGGGGGAAAGTTCTATGGTATAGGTGGCCCCGGAACGCTCGGGGGCTGTGACATTCGTGATCGTATTGTTTCGGCAACAACGCTGATAGGTAATAATATAACTGACATTTTCTATGGGCAGGTCCACTTCAAGGGTATAGACACCCTCCTCTACACAGACGTTTTCAGGTACCTGTACACACGAATTCCCGGGATCGGGCTGGATCCTGGTTACTTTAGGGGTTGGAAGGTAATAGGTTTTGGGCAGGTTGGTCTGGTCACTTCGGAATAGCGTGACAGATGCCGGGAAATTACCCGGGGTGGAATCAAAATTTGATCCCGGGGCAAGGCAATCCCGGTAAATTTTGAAGGTAAAGCGATAGCGCCGCGAATTACTGCCCGGGTCGTTCTGACTAAAACCCAAACATTCGTAAGTAACTTGTCCGCCAATGATATGGGCCGCAAATAGTGGTCTTTGGGCACAGCAGAGTGCTATGCCAATAAAAAAGCGCCAATGCAATAAAGAGGTTCTCACAAACGTTCCTATGGTTTTTGTTTAAAAATCCATCAACGCGATAGTTAATAACGGAATTTTCTTCAAAGGTATTCTTTCTTTTGTGGAAAAAAAGTGCGGTTTGTTAAACCAGGCCGTAGAATAGACTTGTAGAGATTACCAGATGCGAAAATAAGCTGAATGCCATGGACATTTTATACGCTGAGATTGATGAGCTGGCAGAAGTGCTGCAAAACGGCGGTACCGCACTGCTGCCGACGGATACGGTTTGGAGCGCAGTCGTATTGTTAGACGGCAGCATGGGTTTTGGTAAATTGGAGCGCTACCTGACTTCAGTGCCCGGCCTGCCGTGGCCGGAATTATTAGTGCGGGACACTCATCAGGCAAAACGCTATGTCACTCACCTGCATCCCCGCCTGGAAACCCTCTGGAATTATCATACGAGGCCCCTGTCTATTCTGTTCGATAACCCGGCCAACCTCCCTTCTGCACTGTTGCAAACAGATGGCGGGGCCATTTTGCGGCTGGTAACAGATGTATTTTTGAAGCGCCTGATCGAAAAACTGGACTTGCCTTTGATTGCGCTGCCGGCATTTACAGAACAAGGGGAGGTAGCCTTGTATTTTGAGCAGATCAGCGGGGATTTGAAGGATCAGATGGACTATATCGCCAATCACCAGAGACAGGGAGATGCGCCAGGCGAAATTTCGGTAATGGTTCGCCTGAGTGCAATGGAGGAGCTGGAATTTCTCCGGGAGTGAGGAGGCCATCCATCCGGCCTAAAGTTCTTTTTTGATCGGCACAAACAACTGCTGTAAGGCTTTTTGAACGCTTGGGTCCTGTTGGTTGATCACCTGGAAGTAAGCCTCCGGGCCAAATAAATTTCTGGCGATGTGGGCTTTGATTAAATGTGGCAGTTGGTTTTTTACGGCCTGCCATTCCTGCGTGGAAAAGTCGAGGCCGGAAGTGGCCAGGTATTGTTTGAATGCTGCGACGGTACTGTCGCCAACGGTATAGCGCTGGAAAAACATTGTGCGCTTCCCTTCAGGAGCGATTTTTACCTTATCGTAGTTTTTCAGGGAAAAAATGGGCAGTTTGTTCCGTATTTCCTGCATCAAGGGGAGCTGCCCGATGGTATCTGCCGGAATGGTTATGTCCGGGAGTATCCCTCCTCCACTGTACACGATGCGTCCGGCATCTGTAAAATACGCTTTTGAATCGGGGCCCTTTCCTTGCCCGGGCACATCTGCCGGCCCGGATAACCCTGCCAGATCAGTCGTTTCGGTTATGATTTGCCCGTTTTTTTCGTATGGTCTTTGAATGGATCTGCCGGAGGGCGTAAAATAGCGTGCGACGGTAAGGCGGATCGCAGAGCCGTCGCCAAGTGCGTATTGTTCCTGTACCAGCCCTTTTCCAAAAGAACGGCGTCCAATCACCAGGCCCCGGTCGTGGTCCTGGACAGCGCCTGCTATAATTTCGCTTGCAGATGCGCTCCCTTCATCTATGAGTACGGCGATTTTTCCGATATTAAAAAAAGCGCGGCCGCTGGAGCGATAATCGGCGCGGTGGACAGCCCTGCCTTCCGTATAGACCATAAGTACACCGCGTTCCGGGAAGATCTGGCTCAGGATATTGGATGCCTGTTGAAGATAGCCTCCGGGGTTATGCCGGAGGTCGAGGATAAGATGGATTTGCTGGTTGTGTGCCGATAGGTCTTCCAGCGCAGCGAGGAACTCTTTGTCGGTGGTCGCGCTGAAGCGGTTGATCCGGATATATGCGACCCGGTCGTTGAGCCAGTAAGCGGCATCAACGCTTTTAATCGGGATGCGCTGGCGTTCCAGGGTCAGAATGTTCAGGGATTTTCGCGGATAACGGAGGATGCCGATGCGCACCCTGGTTTTCTTTGTATCCCTCAAAAGCCGTACGACGTCATTGCTGTTCAGGCCTTTTCCGGAAACCAGGGAGTCTTCTACGGTGATGATCTTGTCGCCTACGCGGATACCCGCTTTTTTTGCCGGGCTTTCTTTAGTAACGCTGACTACCACGACGGTGTCGTCGAGCAACAGGAATTCAACGCCAATGCCCATGAATTCCCCCTCCATCTGCTCCTTGATTTTGGCCAATTCTTCCGGGGAAATATATGAAGAATGTGGGTCCAGTTGCCGAAGTACAGTGCTGATCGCTTCGTCCACAAGCTTTTGGCGATCTACTTCGTCCACATATTTTGCCTCGATATAGCGGATCAGCTCTTCCAGCTTGTGGTTGGGGGAGCCAGTATTTTCGCCAAAGGTATCGCGCACAACAGGGCCGGAGAGCCGTATCCCGATAAAAATCCCCGCGGCCAGTACGGTTGAGAGCATTAATGGCAGCCAGATGGCAATAAGTGAGGGCTTGGGCTTTTTATTCGCCTGCATATTCCGCTGAATTAAGTTGGTTAAGCGCTTGTCAATTGGAGGTGCCGGTACCGCATACCGTTGAATTTTCCGAAATATCCTTTATTTAAATTTCATAAAAAAAAGCCTTAATTCAAAGGTTTTTTTAATAAAATAAACAAAAAACCTATTTTATTTGAAAAAAAAGCAATTATTTTGTCAAATCTTATTAGGTACGGATGACGGGTTAACTTTCCTGTTTGATGCGGAACAATCACTTTATGCTCTGGGGCAGGGTGGCCCGCTACTACACCGTGACAGGAAGTTTTCTGAAAAAAGTTCAAATATGGTGAAAAATATAGAGATAGATAAACTGGACAGGCAGATTTTGTCCATGTTGCTGGACAATGCCAAGATTCCTTATACCGAGATTGCAAAGAAGCTGTACGTATCGGGCGGAACGGTCCATGTACGGATGAAAAAACTGGAAGACGCTGGGGTGGTAAAGGGCTACAGCGTGGACGTGGATTATTCCAAAATCGGATATGACATCAGTGCATTTTTAGGGATTTATCTGGACAAGAGCTCTTTGTACAAGGAAGTTGTGGCTGCGCTGGAGAATATCCCGGAGGTCGTGGCCGCGTATTACTCGACTGGTCTGTACAGCGTTTTCGTAAGGATTATCTGCCGGGATACCAACCACCTGCGGGAGGTTTTGCACGAAAAAATCCAAAAGATAGAAGGCATACAACGGACAGAAACCTTCATTTCCCTCGAAGAGAGTATTAACAGACACCTCGAGATTATGACAAAGGAGGACCTGCCCTGATCCGATTTTTGGAAGAAGCCGGAGTTGCGCGAAATATCCTGTCCCGGCATCCGGCGCAGGAGAATATTTTGAACAGGTATTGAAAAGCGGCTGTCTCACAAGGCATTTGGGGCATAGTGCCCAGAAATACTTGAGAGACAGCCGCTTTTTAATGCGCGTTCAAGAAATCAGAATTTCCGCAGTGGCGAAGTATTGCCTTTTTACATTACTCCTGAAGGCCTTTGCCGGACCATTATTCCGGACTGGGGCCGTCCTCAGGCGCCGAGATAATGTTTGAGCAATTTGCTTCGGTTGGCGGAGCGCAATTTGTTGATTGCTTTATCTTTTATCTGGCGAACCCGTTCGCGGGTGAGTCCAAATTTTTCGCCGATATCTTCCAGGGACATTGGATGTTCGATACCGATACCGAAATAAAGCTTAATGACATCGCATTGCCGGTCAGTGAGCGTGCTGAGGGAGCGTTCGATTTCCCGGCGCAGCGATTCGTTGTAGTCCAGTTCCTGATCGGTATTTGGGGTACTGTTATTTTCGAGCACATCGAGCAGGGAGTTGTCCTCTCCTTCCACGAAAGGGGCATCCATAGAGACGTGGCGGGCGGCTACCCCAAGGGTGGTCTCTACTTCCTCGGTGGGGATATCCAATAATTCGGCTAACTCTTCCGGTGAAGGTTCCCGTTCGAACTCTTGTTCCAGTTCGGAGAACGCTTTGTTGATTTTGTTGAGTGAGCCTACTTTATTGAGCGGAAGGCGGACGATGCGGGATTGTTCTGCCAGAGCCTGCAGAATGGATTGCCGGATCCACCAAACGGCATAGGAAATAAATTTGAAGCCACGTGTTTCATCGAAGCGCTGTGCCGCTTTGATGAGGCCGAGGTTGCCTTCATTGATGAGGTCGCTCAGGGAGAGGCCTTGATTTTGATATTGTTTGGCAACAGAGACGACGAACCGGAGGTTGGCTTTGGTCAATTTTTCGAGGGAAGCCTGGTCGCCCTGTTTAATTTTTTTCGCAAGATCTACTTCTTCTTCGGGGGTGAGCAGGTCAACTTTGCCGATTTCCTGGAGATATTTTTCCAAGGATTGGCTTTCCCGATTGGTAATGGATTTCGTAATCTTTAACTGTCTCATCTAATTAAAGGCGTTTTGCTCAAAAGGTAATGGATGGTTAACGCATGGGAAAAGAAAAAGGTTGAAGGTTGTATATCAAACGGCATACTATTCCCAAGGCTGCCCGGTTTTTTGCTTCAGGACTAAGCAAATCTACGGATGGCAAAAGTACCTGTTTAATACAAACCTGTCAATACTATAGGGATTCTAAAGCACAAAAAAGTTTTTTGTAAGGGCGATAGACCAAGAAAAAAAAATTCGTGCTTGGAATTATCGGTTTTTTATTTTTTATTGCGCCAATATGGCGGTGTTTTGCCCTGCCTAAGACTACTTAATGACAAGTATATGAAACGTGTCAGGATCAAGATGGAATTCATCTTCCGTGCTTCCCCGGCTATTCTTTATCAGTTTCTGACAACGCCTGCTTGTCTGGTGCGCTGGTTTTGCGATGAGGTGGACATAACAGGCGATGTGTATGCCTTTTCCTGGGGCGGTTTTTCCGAAGAGGCATTGCTGTTCGACGATACCGAAGATGAGTTGTTGCGCTTCAGGTGGCTGGAGGCGCCCACCGCCGATGAGTACCTGGAATTCAAGATATATGAATCCCCGGTTACCGGGGAGACGGTGCTTGAGCTGACGGATTTTTGCGATGCCGGCGAAGAAAAAGATCAAAAACAATACTGGTCCACGCAAATGCAAAAGCTGCAGAAAGAAACTGGTGGGTTCGGCTAAGCTTTTTCCTGTTTTTTATGAAAATATTTTTCGGACTTTCACTTGACCATCCTGTCTGTCCCCTACCGGAATGGATAGGCAGTGGCGTGGTTTGTGTGGGCCCACGCAAATTCCTGCAATTGCTCGAGGGTTTTGTCGGACACCGGCACGAGGAAAAAGAGGTGGATTATCTGCGGGTAGAAGAATACCGACAGGCGCTCCGGGAATACATGTCAAATTTGAACGGAGCAGTTTTTTACCGCGATTCTTTTAGCGCAGATCCATTTGCCGTGGCTGCCGAGATGCTTGCAAGGCGGGACGAGTTACTGCTGGCAGGATGGGATTTTTGTATGAAGGCGGCAATGCCCGATCGCCTGGCTTGCCTTGCGGCCATCGAGGAGGGGATCCGCAAGGGTGGGGCTCATCTCTCGAGGGGGTTTGCGGAGCGTTTCACCGCAATGATACAGGTGCTGCCGCGGCGACGACATCCTGTCGCACAAATCCGGCTGATCGAACCGCGTGCCCTTTTCCCGGTGCATTGGCGGAGGTTGTTTAAGATTCTGGAAGGACAAGGGGTAGCCATATCAACTTGTGACATTATACCGGAAGCACTCTCGGATGCCCCTGCCGGGCAGGAAAATGATTTGTTGCGGTTTCAGCGGCTGCTCGCCC
This sequence comes from Lewinellaceae bacterium, assembly GCA_040382095.1. GTDB lineage: Bacteria > Bacteroidota > Bacteroidia > Chitinophagales > Saprospiraceae > JADJPL01. Next base: position 26,345 of record JBEIGB010000009.1, on the reverse strand, counting down.
ACGGCAGGGAAGCCCCCGGGCGCCTGGAAGGGGATGGCAGCCTGGTCTTGTTGAAAGGCAGGCGAGATACAGACCTTGCCGCGTATTTTGCGGCATGGGCAAGGCACAACCCTTCCTGGAACCCTGTGCTTTTATTGCCGGATTTATCGGGTACGCTGGATTACGCATTGGTTCAGGAGGGCATCCCGAGCCTCGGCCTTCAGACCGTATCCCTTGCGCGGCCAGCATTGCAGGCGCTTAAACTGCTCCCGGTGTTTCTATGGTCGCCACTTGATCCGTTCAAGCTCCTGGAATTTGTTTCTTTGCCGGTAAAGCCGCTGGAAGAAGAACTCGCTGCCCGGATCGCCCGTCAGCTTGCCGATAAACCGGGCATCCTGGGGGCATCCTGGTACGGAATGATCGCAGAATATTTCCGGGATCTGGATGCGGGCCAGTTTAGCCCCTCGGAGCCTTCTTCGGCTATCCGTAGGCAGTATCAGGTATGGTTTGAACGTCGGCGTTACGATAGTACCGGAGAAGCGCCCAAGGCGGATGCGATCGAAATGTTCCAGTACCTGGCCCAATGGGCAGGAGAAAAATATGCCAAAGGGGAAGGGGGGATTTCCATGCATCTGCTGCGCGTTCAGGCACAGCGCATCGTAGATTTATTGTTTACCCTCCCCGAAAGCCACTTGAGTAGCCTGGAGCTCGAGCGGATTATACGGACGATTTACGAGGCGGCTCCGCTACAACTGCGGGTACAGGAACAGGGGAGCTTTACTTATGCCCAGGAACCAGGGGCTATCCTGGCACCAGTGGACAGCCTTGTTTGGTGGAACTTTTGCGGGGGAGATCCGGCCTTCATTTTTTCCCGTTGGTCGGTTGTGGAACTGGAATATCTGACGCATAACGGGGTGAGCCCCGATGGCCCGGAACGGGAAAGGGCGCTACTGACATGGCAAAAAAAACGCCCTGTATTTTTGGCGCGTAAAATGCTGACGCTGGTCCTGCCGGCCTTTTCAGGTGGCGAAGCTGTGCTGCCGCATAGTTTACTCGGCGATCTGGAGGCAGGATTTACAAACCTGGATGCTGTCGTCCTCGAGATTGGACAGCCCGCTGTCTTGCCCGTATCCGGGAGCTTGCCGGGCTATGTACTTTTACAACAGCGGCTGCTTGGACAGCCAGTGCCGTTTATCCAGCTCAGGAAAAATGTCTTGCTGCCCAGGGCACAAGAGACCTTCTCCAGCTTCGAAACGCTGTTGTACTTTCCTCACCGCTGGGTGTTCCAATACGTCCTGCGCCTGCGCAAATCTGCTATTTTGAGCATCGTGGAAGAGCGTACGCTCTACGGTAACCTCGTACATCAGCTGTTTGAAGGGCTGCTGCGGCAGCCGGGCTTGTCATCGTGGGATAAAGCTTCTGTCTATAATTATATCGCAGCGGAGGTGCCAGGGCTGCTCGCCAGGGAGGGTGCCGTTCTATTGCTTTACGGCCAGGAACCGGCCCGGGCCCAGTTTTTAAAGAAGGTACAGCATGCCGCCTGGAGCCTGGTCTCCCTTTTACGCGAAAATGGCTGGGAAACACTAGGTACCGAATGGCCGGTCGAAGGCAGGTTTGCCGACCTGGAAATCCGTGGCAGGGCAGATATCGTCCTGCAGCGCGGGGCAGAAAAAGCCGTCCTGGATCTGAAATGGGGCGGCCTGACTTTTCGTAGGACAAGTATAAAGAATCGCGAGGACCTTCAGCTTATCCTCTATACTGCCCTGCTCGAACATGAAGGCCCTGTTCCCCATTCGGCATATTTTATCGTGGAAAATGCAACGCTCCTGACCCGGAATAATGACGCTTTTCAGGATATTTCCGCAGTGGACCCTAAAGCTGACTACCAGGAAATCCACCGGGAAATCCTCAGACGTATGGAAGCAACATACAGATGGCGCTCTGTACAGTTACAGCAGGGCCAGATCGAGGTGCGCTGCAGTCAAACCGAGGCAGCACTGAACGAACACTACCAGGAAAGTTTATTGGATTTACTTGAAATGCAAAAAGATAATCAACGTTTCGAAGATTATCAGACCCTGATCAACCTGGTGCGTTAAAGGGGGGGGGTGGATACACGTACACTTTTGCGACAGCACAAAAAAATACGCGCTCGAGCCTGAAAAAAGCTTAATTTTGTACGAGGCTTGCTGTATTAAGTTGGCACGGTGAAAAATGCGTTATTTTTTGTCCAAATAGAGATTTTTGAAGAAACATGGCCCTGGCGATGTGACCAAAAAAGATACCCTTTGGGTGAAAAAGGCCATTTTTATGAAATGATCACCCCGAGCCTGTCCCCATTTTCGCCCCGGGCAACGTCCGTACAGCCATTTCTTGCCTTCAACGGCCTTTTGCAGGATTGCAAATAAAAGTCGAATAAAAATTTTAAACTATTGCATTAATATGCTGCGCCAAGTCCTTTGTCCTCTGCTGTTTGTTGCTTTCATGGCCCTGAATTTTGTACAGCCGCTGTATTCCCAGCAGCTCAATGCGGGTGTGATGGGTACTGGTCTTTTTCAGGAAATTGACCAAAGCGGCCCGGAAGTACTCCACGGGGTATTTGTCGTATTGAAAGACCGCGTTGATGTCGGGGAGCAGCAGGTGCTCACCTTGCGTGCAGGGTTGTCGCAGGAGCAACGGACGATCGCCCTGCTCTCTGCACTCCAGACAAAAGCGGCGTCCACCCAACCTGTTTTATTGGATTTTATCCGTGGTTCCGGACAGGCAGGGCCTGCTTCCGTACAGCAGTTCTGGGCGGTCAATGCCATTTATATCCAGGCAAAAAAGGGACTGATCGCGGCATTGAGCCAGCGCCCGGAAGTGGTATGGATCGAAAGGGACGAAATTCTCGAACACAGCGATGCGCCCGTCTTTGAAGGTCCGGCAATGCCGGTACCTAATGGCCGCGAACCAGGGCTGGATGCGATTAAAGCCCCCGCCCTCTGGGCTTTGGGCTATACGGGGTATGGGCGCAAAGTGCTGGTCGTGGACAGCGGCCAGGACCCCGACCATCCGGCGCTCCGCAACCAGTTTGCCTATCACAACGCGCCCATCGGCCAGGTCTATTTAAGTACTGCCCTGCCTGATTTTTGCGACCCGCATGGCACAGGTGTAGCCAGTGCGGCAGTGGGTATGGACGCTGTGACGCGGGATACGCTCGGCGCGGCCTTTAATGCCCAGTGGATGGGGGCGCCCTTCAGTAACCTGAGGAATGTCGAAACCGACGAGTTTTGTGTGTATAAGGGTTCTGTGCGGGATGTTGTGAGCGCACTGCAGTGGGCTTTAAATCCGGATGGGCAGATTAGCACGGTAAATGATATCCCTGATGTGATCAATAACTCGTATGGAAGGACGATTACGAATACCGCCGAATGCTCGCAGGTATGGCCTGACTTGTTCAGGAGCCTCGATGCTGCAGGGATAGCAGTTGTGTTCAGTGCAGGCAATAACGGGCCAGATCCCGGCAGCGTGGGCTTACAGGCGTCTATCAGCATCAGCGATGTCGTGCCATTCTCGGTGGGCGCAGTGGGTGCATCGAACAACATCGCCGGTTTTTCGAGCCGGGGACCTTCACAGTGCACCAATTTGTTAAATACCGCCCTGGATGTCAAACCCGAGGTGGTTGCACCGGGATCAGGCGTCCGGGTCGCGAGTCCGGGTCGGGTACAATATACAACGACTTCCGGCACGTCGTTTTCGGCGCCATACGTTTCGGGCGCGTTGCTTTTGCTCAAAGAGGCCTTTCCCTATTTGCCGGGCAGGGAACTTGCCAGGGCACTTTACAATACTGCGGTTGACCTGGGGCTTACTGGTGAAGACAATAGCTATGGAAACGGGCTAATAGATGTTTTTGCAGCCTATCAGTACCTGGTGGGTAGGGGTAATCAGCCGATTGTCCCGGTGCGGGCTAAATTGGATGTCCAGCAGTTAAATACGACTTCCAGACTGCTAAACTGCGGGGGAAGCATTTTCCTTGAAACTTCTTTCCGCAATGGCGGGACAGAAGTATTGAGGAGCTTTGATATTGTTGTGCGTAGGGAGTTTTCCCAAACACCACTTTTTACAACAAAATGGACGGGTAGCCTTGCTCCCGGCGAAACAGGAAAAATCCTCCTGCCGGAATTTTCAGGTTCTTTTGGCACTTATGTGTTGGAGGTAGAACTACGAAACCCTAATGGCAATCAGGACGAGCGTGCGCTCAATAATCAGTTCAAACGGCGGGTAACGGTCAGCCCTCAGCCTTTGCTGCCACAAATCAGTCCGGTGTTGTCAGCTACCTGTGCGGGAAGCCGCGCACTCATCACTGCCAAGTACGAGGGCGATGGTACGTTGCGCTGGTACGGTCAGTCGGATGGTGGTACGGCTATTGCCGAAGGACCACAACTCTATACCGGTCCGCTCAACCGCGATACGGTGTTTTACGCAGAACTCCGCTTCAACCAAAAAATCGGGAAAGCGGATAATAGTGGAGGGGGTAGCGAGCTTTCTACCAGCTCCACAGGAGGCCTTGTTTTTTCAGCTTTGGCGAATTTCACCCTAAAAAGCGTATTGGTATTTGCCGAGGTAACCGGCCCGCGGAATATCCGTTTAAAGCGCCCGGACGGGTCAATCCAGCAGCGATTGATCAATGTGCCCAAAATCGGGGCCAACCGACTGAACCTGGGCTTTACGATTGATCCGGGTGAAAATTATGTGCTGGATATTTCCGTCGGCAGAGAGTTGTATATCAATACAGCGGGCAGTAGTTTCCCTTACCTGATCCCCGGGGTGTTGCGGATTGACCGCTCGGAAAACGCAAACCCCCAGGTGTACAGCTTTTTCTACGACTGGGAGATCGAATACAATTATCCTTGTGGCCGCCTTCCTGTCCGGATTGCTACTGCTCCTGGCCCGAATGCCCCTAAAGCAGCCTTCACCGGACCGGCTATGGCTGTACCGCTGAATACCAGTGGCATCGCCCAGGTCGCCTTTCAGAATACCTCTACTGCGGCTACCCAGTATCTGTGGAATTTTGGAGATGGCAATTCCAGCAATGCGGCAAATCCAACCCATCAATATACGAAAGCAGGAAAATATGTGGTGAGCCTTTCTGCGAATGCCAGCAGTGGTTGCAGCGACGTGGCCATCGGACAGGTAGAAATCACTCCGATAACCTCTTTGAGGATTCCTGGCCTGGAAGAACACCGGTTGCGCGTTTTTCCCAATCCCCTGCTGGAAAAAGTTTTCGTACAGCTCAACCTTGAACGCCCGGAAACGGTGGAAGTCCACCTTGTTGACCTTTTGGGACGCCGCTTAACGGCCTGGGATTTGGGTAAGGGCAGTGATTTTAACCGCGAGCTCGATCTCTCCGGCAGGCCTGCAGGTACATATCTTTTGATGGTCACCGGTAGTACTTTCCAAACAACACGTAAAATCGTCATCCAGCCTTATTGAAAACCCTGCCGCCGATGGGCGAGGTCAGCCTTCTTCCTCCGGTGCGAGTTTGACGCAAAGTCCGTCCAGGCTTTTTCGTATCGGAATCTGGCATCCCAGGCGGGATTGGGCAGTTACAAAAAACGCCTGGTCGAGCATGTTTTCTTCGTCTTCCCCCATCTCCGGCAATTCGTGCCCGCTGAGGATGTAGATGTGGCACGTCGAGCATAAGGCCATGCCCCCACAAGTACCTTTGACCGGTAGGTCGTTTGATTTGCAGGCCTCCATGAGGTTCATGTTCATGTCGGTAGGGGCTTCGATCAGGTGTTCTTCGCCTTCCCGGTCAAGTACAGTAATATGGATCATATCGTGTAGTAGCATGGTTGCGGTTTTCCGGCTAAAATAAAGTAAAGCCTGCATTATTTCCCGGACCACGTAACAATTTCATTTTTTTAAAAAAAAGACTTGACAAGCATCTTATTTAGTAGTATATTTGCACCACTAAAAATCGCGGCGTGGAGCAGTTGGTAGCTCGTCGGGCTCATAACCCGAAGGTCGTAGGTTCGAGTCCTGCCGCCGCCACAAATAAAGGGTCATTCCGTTCAAGTTTATCGGGATGGCCTTTTTTTATTTGAGTTTGCCGGGGAGCTATCCGACCTGGTGTTGTGCAAAAAGGACGATGTTTTGTCCTTTGCAGAAGACTTCTGCGTCACCCCAAAAGCTGCCGGGGAGTTTTTTTGCTAATTAGCCTTATTTACGTTCCGGCGTGTTTTTCGAATACCCTCAACACGGCCGCTTTAAATCCTGGCAACGATGTGGGCGGCGTCCCCCAGAAAGCTGTATCCCCGAGGTGCCGCTCAGCAGCATTTTGTGCGCCTGCGTTTATTACATCGCGGAATAACGCTGGCGAGAGCGGGTCTTGAAGCATGATGCGTTGCCCGTGCACATATTTAAAGTAATTGCCGTCCACTTCTTCATCCGGAATAGCAATTGCCAGATAGGCAGTAAAGCCTTCGAGGATATGTGCGGGCAATTGCCGATACCTCTGGTAATAGGTCAGGAGCAAAGGAAGTGCGCGAATTCTGATTTTGGAGCTGTAGTTGAGCAAAATAGAGGACCATTGATGTTCAATGAACGGATTTTCAAAGCGTTGCAGGACGCTGCGGGCATATCCCCCGACAATATCGGATTCGATGGGAATCGGAATGGATTGCTGTATTTCTGCCATCAGGTCAATGGCCCAGCTGCGGAATTCAGCGGATGCAAAGCCCTCTCGGACGGTCGAGAAGCCTGCCAGCAGGGCCTTCCCGCAGGCGAGAATATGGGTGCCGTTGAGTAACCGCAGTTTGAGCTCTTTATAAAGGCTTATGTCGGCCACAATATGGATACCGGGGTTGCAGGGAGCAAAGGAAAGGGCAGGCAGATTATTTGGATCCCCTTCAATTGCCCAAAGGTCGTAAGGCTCCGATTCAATCATGAAGCTATCGGAATAACCGGCGCTCTTGCAATATGCTTCTGCTTTTTCCGGTGCTGGTTTGCCGGAAACAATGCGGTCCACGAGGGAATTACAAAATGTATTGGCCGTATTCAGCCAATGGATGAAATCGTCATCGAGATGATTGTAGCGTGCGCCCTGCAATAAGTATTCCCGAAGGATACTCCCGTTGTTTTCTATGAGCTCGGTAGGTACAATGGTAAGTCCTGGAGCATTCCCCCCGCCAAGCTGTTCGAAGCGGTGGAATAAAAAAGCGAGTAGTTTGCCGGGAAATGATTCCGGAACCCCTTCAAATATAGATTCTTCCAGATAGACCAGCCCGCTTTCTGTAGTGTTGGAAATGACCAGGGAAATATTAGGGTCCGCAGCACAGACGAGTACCTCTATCCATTGTTGTCGTGCCTCCAGGATGCGGCTGATACTGCAGTTGATGGCTGCTTCCTGTACTACCTGCCCATCGCGCAGCCCATTGATCAGGTGGGTGAAAAGATAGTCCTGCCGGGCAAATTCGCCCATGCTGCCCCGATCGGTCGTTTTCACGACGACAATCCTTCCATTGAATATCCCTGCCTTATTGGCGCGGTCAATATAATAGTCCGGTAAGCCTCTCAACAGGACCCCGGTGCCAAATTGGATAACTTTCTCCGGTAAGGAGATCAGCCGCTCTACTTCGTGCGCCTGGCCGCAAAGTTCAGGTCGCCCGGGTAATAGCTGATGGTCAAGAATTGGTAAGCCCATATTGAAAATTGACTATGGTGAATTTTTTTGTGGTTAAAAAGAATTTTTTTCACCACGTATCCTTTTGTGATAAGTCTGAATAAATTCAAAGACCAAATCAAAGCTTGACGCGTTCCAGCCTTGGTGCAAGCAGGTGCATTACCGTCCATGCCAATAAATAGGCAGATCCACAGATGATGAACATAATATAGTAGCCTGTTTCGATACTGCCCAATGCCTTGTAATGGTCGAGCAACGCGCCTGCAATCCTGGCGATGAGTATTCCGCCTACAGCACCCGCCATTCCTCCAATGCCCACCACCGATGCGACTGCCCTTTTGGGGAACATATCTGATGCAGTGGTGAAAATATTGGCCGACCATGCCTGATGGCCGGCAGCGGCGATCCCAATGATGAGAATTGCCAACCATGGGTTGATACTCCCCAAAGCTTGTGCTGTTACGACCGGCAGGGCGCACAAGGCAAACAGGAACATCGCCGATTTGCGCGCCCGATATACCTGCCAGCCCTTTTTTATAAATGCCCCGGATAGCCAGCCACCAAATATACTGCCAAAGGTGGTAATGGTATAAACAACCGCCAACGGAAATGCCAGTTCTGTTTTTGACATCCCGTACTCCTTGTTGAGAAAAGAAGGCAACCAGAAAAGGTAAAACCACCAGATCGGATCCGTGAGTAATTTTCCGAAGAAAAAGGCCCAGGTCTGGCGGAAGCTGAGCAGCTTCACCCAGCTTACTTTTTCTGCCCCATGTATTTCCTCCGCTACTTCATCGGCGTCGCTTTGGATATAGTCGAGTTCGGCCACTTGAAGTTTTTTATGCCTCGATGGGACTTCATACAGCCAAAACCAGAAGATTAACCATAAAAAGCCAATCATGCCGGTGAGGATAAACGCCCATTCCCAGCCATAATGCAAAGCAATCAGCGGAACGGTGAGCGGCGCAAGAATGGCTCCTACATTGGTGCCGGAATTGAAAATGCCAGTTGCCAGGGCCCGCTCTTTTTTTGGAAACCACTCCGCCGTGGTCTTAATAGCGGCAGGGAAGTTGCCCGCTTCGCTCACGCCCAGGAAGGCCCGTGCAGCGGCAAATCCAGCAGTAGTGCGGGCAAAGGCGTGTACGATTGCCGCAATACTCCATGCGATCAATGCCCCTGCATATCCGGCTTTGGTCCCGATTTTGTCAATCACCCATCCCGCACCCAGCATTCCGAGGGCATAGGCAAGCTGAAATGCAATGACGATATTGGCATAGTCGCGCTCTGTCCAGCCAAATAAAGGCTCGAGATAGTCGTCTTTGAGCAGGGCAATGACCTGCCGGTCCAGATAGTTGATGGTGGTGGCAAAGAATACAAGGGCGCAGATGCGCCAGCGGAAGTTCCCAATCTTTTGTTCCATGGTTTTTCTTTTTAAATATTTATATCGCTGACCAAACGGGCAATAAAAGCGGATAAAGCTGCCTGGTTACCAGGTTGGTGCCCTTTGAACAACTGGGCGCCGATCCCGACCGCCAGTGCGCCCGCACTCAGCCAGGAGCGGATGGCCCGGGCCTCCGGCGCCACTCCCCCGGTAACCATGAGCGGTAGGTCGGGCATCGGTCCGCGCAGCGCGCGGATATAATCCGGGCCGATAGCGTTCCCCGGAAATATTTTCACGATCGAAGCGCCACCTTCCCACGCCGTCCATATTTCCCCGGGCGTGAGGGCACCGGGTACCCAGGGGATGCCTGCTTCCAGGCAAAGGGCCCCAATTGCCGGGGTACACACTGGCTGGACGATAAAATCTGCACCTAACTGAATAAACCTGGAGGCATCAACCGGGTCAAAAAGTGTACCTATGCCGAGCAACAGCCCCGGGCAGCAGCGTTTGGAATACGCCCTTAAAGCCGCAAATACCTCAAATGCAGCAGGCCCGCGTTTGGTGAACTCGAAAGTGCGCAGACCACCATCATAACAGGCCTGCAGGGCTTGCCGGGCATATTCGGCGTCCGCATCATAAAAAATAGGCACAATCGGTGCTTGTTGAAGTATTTCGCGCATACTTGAATCATATTTTCCCAGGGTTGTGTAGAAAGAAAGTGCTTTGCGCTCAGCAGAAAATTCTATTATTAAAGCACTGGAAGGTTCGTAAACCCAAAATAGCGCCTGGCGTTGCGATAGCAGATATCCCTGATCAGCTCCCCGATCCATTCGGTTTCCGATTCCGGCAATTCGCCGCGTTCGATTTCCGTTCCAAATAAGTTGCAAAGAATCCTTCGGAAATATTCGTGCCGTGGGTACGACAGGAAGGAGCGCGAGTCGGTGAGCATTCCGACAAACTGGCTGAGCAGCCCCATGTTGGATAGGGCATTCATTTGTTGCACCATACCGTCTTTCTGGTCGAGAAACCACCAGCCTGAGCCAAACTGGATTTTACCAGGTATGCTGCCATCGTTGAAATTACCGGTCATGGAGGCTATGAGCGCATTGTCAGCCGGGTTGAGGTTGTAAAGAATGGTTTTCGCAAGCTTATTGTCTTTGTCGAGACTGTCCAGAAAACGCGTCAAAGCTTGTCCCTGAGAATAGTCCCCAATGCTGTCCCAGCCAGTGTCCGCCCCTAACGTATGCATGGCCCGCGTGTTGTTATTGCGCATCGCGCCCAGATGATATTGCTGGACCCATCCTTTTTCCCAGTCCCAGACAGCGAATGCGTAGAGCAAAGCACTCTTGAATTGCAGTGCTTCATCGTCGCCGGGGCGGTCCCCCGCGCGTAGCTTTCGAAAGGTGTCCTCAACTACTTTAGGTGAAAAAGGTACGGCATAGAGATGTTCCAGGCCATGGTCGCTGATACAGGTGCCATGCTGAGCAAAGAAATCGTGACGGTCTTTCAATGCCGTCAGGAAATCGTCGTAATGCTCGATGCGCGTCCCTGTGCGTTCGGAGAGCTTATCTGTCCACGCATTGAAGCTGGCGGGGTTTGATATGGCCATTGCATTATCGGGTCTGAAGGCGGGCAATACGGTGAAGCCCAGCTCCGGGTCTTGTGCGAGCACGCTGTGCCATTCCAGCGAATCTGTTGGGTCATCGGTGGTGCAGAGGATACGGACGTTCATACGCCGCAACAGGTTGCGTACTGAAAATTCAGGCTTTTGGAGCATTTCGCCCGCCTGTTCGTAAATCGCCCGGGCAGTTTTTGGAGAGAGTAGCGTAGTTATTCCAAAGTAGCGCCTCAGCTCAAGGTGTGTCCAGTGGTAGAGCGGATTGCGCATGGTGTAAGGCACGGTAAAGGCCCACTTTTCAAATTTTTCCCAATCGCTGGCATTTCCGGTACAGTACGCTTCAGAGATACCCAGGCCACGCATGGCCCGCCACTTGTAATGGTCGCCGGCAAGCCATATCTGGGTGAGGTTTTCAAAAACTTTGTCTTCTGCAATCTGCTGTGGCGAAAGGTGGTTGTGGTAGTCTATAATAGGCATATCTGCAGCGTAGTTGTGGTAAAGCTGCTGCGCCTGGGAAGTCTCCAGAAGAAAGTTATTGTCGAGAAAGGGCATGAAAAAACAATTTATTAGGAGCGACTGGACCTAAGGGCCTGAAGGCCGATTGAGGTTCAATAGCTTGAAGTTAGTAATAAAACGATTGTTTGGCGGGATTAGCACGGAAAAATTCGGCTTGCTGGTGCTGTTTCACGGATGTCTGGCTCAAAATCGCCGTCCGTTACCGGATGGCTTCCAAAAATTACGTTCCGGCTGGCCGCTCAGGACGATTTGTCGGCTTCCAGCAGACGTGCACGCAGGGTCTTTAGGGTACGGCTCATGTGGGCTTCTACTGTTTTTATGCTTAAGTCCATGGCGGCCGCGATCTCGGCATAGGTCATTTTCGCATCGCGGCTCATCAGGAAAATCTGCTTACAATTTGGGGAAAGGGAATCTATCGCGCGCTCGATTAATCGTTGTGTTTCATTGCCGATGAGCAGCTCGGAGGGCGAGGCATCGTTTGCCTGAAATTCACTGCAGAGTTCGTCCGCCCGCCCGCCTCTTCGGCTTTTACTGCGCAAAAAGTCAATACATGCGTTGCGCGTCGCAAACACGAGGTAGCCGTAAACCGAAGTATGCACTTTGTGGCTTTCCCGGTTTTTCCACATTTTGAAAAATACCTCGCTGACGATTTCCTCGGCGGTAAACCGACATTGGGTAAAGCGCAAGGCATACCGGCATAGAGGGTTGTAATGCTGCTGGAACATCTTTTCAAAAGAAATATATTCCTCGTTCCGCTGCCTGACTCCTGCCGGCGTGTAATTTACATTTGTTTCTGCGGCGTTCATATTTTTTGGTTTTAGTGTTATTTTGTCAGCGCAATCGTTTGCGCAGCCCGATCAATAATTGTGCAAACGATTGCACATTGAAATAAAAAAATCAGTTGTTGCGCAAAGAAGATTGCCGTACGATGAGTTCGGCGTTCAAGGTGATATGCTTTTCTGAAAAGGTACCTTGTTCGGATTCAATCTGCTCCAGGAAAAGCCTGGTAGCCGTCTGACCCATTTCGATTGGATACTGGTTAACCGTCGAGAGGGCGGGTTCGACATATTCGGTGAACGGTTCGTTTGCAAAACCTACCAGACCGACTTCGGTGGGGACTACAATGCTTTTGGATTTGAGATAACGCATAGCTCCTAAGGCGGAAAAATCGCTTGCACAAAAAATAGCTTCCGGGGGCTCCGGAAGGTTCCAAAGATGTACCGCTCCCTGCGTCCCACCTTCCAGGGTAAGGTCATTGAAATGGATATATTCGCTGCGCAGAGGCAGACAATGGTCTTTTAAGGCTTCCTGATATCCGCGCAATCGTTCGCGGTAAATATTGAGGTGATGCTGGGTGGAGGTGAAGGTGGCAATCCTCCTGTAGCCTTGCTGTATAAGATGGGAAGTGGCCTGGTACGCTCCACGGAAATCATCTATGGTAACGGTGGAAATCCCCGGCTGATAAACGACCCGGTCAAAAAGAACGACCGGCACCTGTTTTTTGAGCTGTTCCAGGTGCTGATAAGTTGTCGTCTCACGGGCATTCGACATGAGTATCCCGTCCACTTGCGCACGCATCAACGCAGCGATATTTTCCAATTCCGACCGGTGGCTGTCGTAAGATTGGCAAATCATGACGTTATAAGCGGTGCTGCTTGCAATATCCTCGATTCCTCTTACAACCCTGGAAAAAAAACTCCGGTCGGCAGTAGGTACGATTACCCCTATGGTGAAAGAACGCCCGGAACGCAGCGCCGAAGCAATCCCATTCACCCGGTAACCAGTCTTTTCGGCAGTGGCCTTTACTAACCGCCGCGTTTCCTCACTGATGCGCGGATTGTCGTTCAGTGCCCTGGATACGGTAGAGGGGGTGATGTTCAACGCTTTTGCTATACTGCCGATCGTTGCTTTTTTCATTTAGTGCAATCGTTTGCACAAAAATGAAAAAATAATTGAAACACACAAAATATTTTGTAGAAAAATTTTGTGCCTGCGCTTATTTCCCGAATTGATCATCGGAAAATAAGCATTTTCACAAAATTTTGGGGCGATATAAAAAGACTTGTCACCTTCGGCGGCGAAAGAAAGTTTTGAAAAGGCTGCCTCACAAGTCCTGGAGTTGTGTAAAAAGCCCCTGGCTTTTCATTTGGCGCCGCCGAAGAATAAAGAACTTTCGGGACAGCCCCATAATTATGAGACAGCCCTTTCAAAATGTTATTTGGCAGCGTAAGCTGCATACGGTGACAAAAAGGACTCCTTACCCAACCCCTGCGTGTATTTCAGGAAATTATTGTTTTCAAATCGGATCCGATAGCCGTAATTGTGCCGCAGCTTGTCCATATATCGGGCGAGGCCTGCGGAGGGGGGCCGTTACATTGCAACCGCCAGGCCCATTTCGAGTCCGCGAAGCTCGGCGAGCCCACGTAGCCGGCCAATTGCGGAATACCCCGCATAGGTAGTCTTTTTCAGGTCGTCGAGCATCTGATGGCCATGGTCGGGGCGCATGGGCAGGGAGGCACCCCGCTGCTGCATAATGTGCAGGACTTCGCGGACGACCGTGGCCATATCGGTATCCCCATCCAGGTGATCGGCCTCGTAAAAATTTCCGGCATTATCCCGGCGGGTATTGCGCAGATGCAGGAAGTGGATCCGCCCACCGAACCGGCGGAGCATGTTGGGGATATTATTGTCTGGTCGCGCACCGAAGGATCCTGTGCAGAAGCAAAGGCCATTAGCGATGATGGGTACGGCATCGAGGAGTTCTGCCAGATCTTGTTCGGTACTGACGATCCTGGGCAGTCCGAGGACGGGGTAGGGGGGGTCATCCGGGTGGATGGCCAGTTGCAGCCCGTTAGCTTCTGCTACCGGGGCTACTTCTTTAAGGAAGGCAAACAAATGCCGCTTGAGCTGTTCGGCACTTATGCCGCGATACTTGTCTAATTCCCTTAATACCTGCTCCGGCGTGAAGGCATCATCGCTTCCGGGCAGGCCGAGCAGGAGATTGCGGAAAAGGGTTGTCTTTGCTTCGGGGGTCATCGTTTCGAACCTGTGCCTTGCCGCAGCGATTTCTTCCTGTGAATAATCCGATACCGCTCCGGGTCTTTTGAGGAGGAACAGCTCAAAGGCCGCAAAAGCGTCTTTTTCAAACCGGAGTGCTTTGCTCCCATCGGGCATTTCGTATTCGATATCGGTGCGGAGCCAGTCGAGTACAGGCATGAAGTTGTAGGTTACTACCTTCAGACCGCAGGCAGATAAATTGCGCAGGCTGGTTTTGTAGTGTTCGATATACTGCTGCCAGTTACCGGTCTGTCGTTTGATATCGTCGTGTACCGGTAGGCTTTCGACGACTGTCCAGCGCATTCCCGCATCGTGGATCATTTGCCTGCGCTTTTCGATTTCTGCAATTGGCCAGACTTCCCCGTATGGGATATGGTGCAGGGCAGTGACTACCCCCTGACAGCCTGCCTGACGAATGTCGCAGAGGCTCACGGGATCGTTGGGGCCATACCAGCGCATTGTTTGGTGCATTTTTATTGCTATTTCCATAGAGTGAGGGATTGGGGAATTTAAATACGGGGCAGCGACCAGCCATTTTCATAGTGGGCTTCCATTAGCGCATCGGCTTCGGGGTCCTGTACAAACCGTTCTGCGCTGGCGTCCCAATAGACTTTTCTGCCAAGGCGCTGGGCAATATTGCCGATACAACTGTTGATGGCTACATTTGCGGCCTGGGCAATGCCGCAGTTGAGCTGTTCCGGAGTACGGCCTGCGATACAGTCGAGGAAATTCAGGACGTGCAGTTGCAGATAATCAACATTTGCCGGCTTTTCCTGATCGGGGATCTTTTCTGCACGGTAGCGCAGACCGTCTTTTCCTGTTTCGGCCTCCGGCAATACGGCCCATCCCTGCCGGTTGACCACCAGGGTAGCATTGTTGCCGACAAATGCGATGCCTTCCCCGCGGTTATAAGGGCCGCCCCCGATGCCGAGTACATGTTCCCAGGAGATATTGCAGCGATCGAAAGTATAGATGGCCTGCATGGTATCGGGCGTTTCGGCGGGGGAATCGGGGTATCCGAATTTACCACCTCCTGCCGTAACGGAAACGGGGGCCTGGAGGCCAAGGCCCTCGAGGGCGATATCGAGTTGGTGGACTCCCCAATCGGTCATCAGCCCGCCGGCATAATCCCAGAACCACCGGAACTCGAAATGGAAACGGTTTGGATTGAAAGGGCGGCTGGGAGCGGGACCTAACCAAAGACCGTAGTCCACCCCGTCGGGGATGGGCGCGTCGGGTTTCTGGGCGATAGGTTTTTTCCAACCAACATAGGACCAGGTTTTTACCATCCGCACCGTACCTATCTTTCCGCTGCGCAGGTAATCCAGTGCGGCCCGGTAATGGGTACCGCTGCGTTGCCATTGACCCACCTGAACGAGAAGCCCCGGGTTTCGGGCAGCAACTGAACGCATGACCTGGCATTCCTGTATGGTCCGGCCAAGCGGTTTTTCGCAATAGGCGTGCTTGCCTGCATCGAGGCTGTCGCAAAGGTGCAGACAATGCCAGTGGTCGGGCGAGCCGATGATTACGGCATCAATTTCTTTGAGATCCAGTAGTTTCCGGTAGTCGTTGAAGCATTTCGGCCGATAGCCCTGGATTTTTTCGGCATCTGCCGCACGGCGTTCCCGGACGCCAAGGTCAACATCGGCGATGGCCGCACATTCCACGCCCGCGACTTTCAGAAAGGCATTCATATTGGACCAACCCATACCGTTGGCACCGATAAGCCCGACCCTGAGTTTCTCATTTTTAAAAATGGAAGAAGGGCCCCGGGCTTCCAGGGGAACAGCGAGCGCAAGGCTGCTACCTGCACCGGCCAACAAGGTGCGGCTAAGAAAACGGCGACGGTTCATCATTTTTCAATAGGGTTTCCAGATTTTCCCTCCTGCCAGGATATCCTGTTTGCCTTCGTCAAAGGTTACGCGTTGTCCGGTGCGGTAGGCTGCCGTTGCCATAATATTCGCAATGGAGTGCTGATAGCCGGCCTCAATCGGGGCGTTGGGCTGTTTCCTGGAACGGACACACTCCATCCAGTTGCGCACGTGGTTAAAAGTATGCGTATCGCTTCCGGTATTGGCATCATAAATGACGCGGTCTCCTTCGAGTTTCATTTTAGGGAGCAGGTTGGGGGAAAGGCCCATGGCTGCGGCTTCCTGTTGACGCAGGCCACCGGTATCCGAAATTTCGTTGGTGTCGAGGTTGATCATCCCTCCATTGGAGTAGTAGAGTTCCTTGGTCTCGCCCGCAGAATTGGAAAAGCGGGAGGTAAACTGCACCTGGAACCCTGTACCCGGATCGTTCAAGGGGCCATAGTCGAATACGACGGTGAGGGTATCGGCGTTTTCCCTGCCATCTTTCCATTGGTAGATTCCTCCATTGGCCACGGCGCTGCGGGGATGGGGGAGGTTTGCGAACCAATGTACCGTATCTATCTGATGGCTCATCCACTGGCCGGGAATACCAGAGGAGTAAGGCCAGAACAAGCGGTACTCGATAAACTTCCGTGGGTCAAAGTCCACGTAAGGCCGGTTCAGGAGGTAGCGCTTCCAGTCCACGTCAGAAGCTTTGAGGTCTTTGACCAGTGCCGGGCGGCGCCAGCGCCCGGGCTGGTTGACATTCCACATCAGCTCTACCATTACGACGGGCCCGAATTTTCCGGATTGGATAAAATCTGCGGCAGCGTGGTAATTTGTGCCGCTCCGGCGTTGGGAGCCTATTTGTACGATGCGTTGTGATTCCTTCACGGCTTTGAGTACTGCCCGTGCATCGGCCATGGTTTCTGCGAGGGGTTTTTCCGTGTAGGCGTCACAGCCGGCTTCGACCGCCTCAATGGTGTGGAGGGCGTGCTGGAAGTCCGCTGTACTGATGAATACGGCGTCCACTTCCCCTGAAGCATAAAGGGCATCGTTATTGGGAAAGACCTTGATATCCCGGCCAAGTTTTTCGCGGAGGAAGGCGTTTCCTTCATCGCGACGCCGGGTCCAGATATCGGACAGAGCGGTCATTTCGAAGTTTAACTCCTTTTGAAGGGAAAAGAAAGGGGGAAAAAGGGAATATTTAAACCGGTCGGAAAATCCGACGACGCCTACGCGGACACGGTCATTAGCCCCGATAATCCTCGCGTAGCTTTTAGCGCTGAAGGCTATGGCGCCTGCGGCAAGTGCGGAGGTCGTGATGAATTTTCTGCGTGTGTACATCGTTGTTGATTTTTATATTATTCGCATGGTGACGGCGAAGTGGTGATGGTCCGTATTTTAATGCTGCGGAAAGCGACCTGGTCGCCATGGTCCTGGAGTAAAACCGGGCCTGCATCGTTCATTCCGAACCCTTCGAACGGTGCGTACTTGCTACGTGCTACGAGGGCTTTAAATATATTGGATTTTCGCTGATATTCGAGTACTTTAAAGCCATTGAGCCAATATTGCACGGTGTGGTTGGGGTAGGCGATGATGCGGCCCTGGTTCCAGTCCCCGATTTTGCGCTGAAACCTCGGCTCCAGCTTTTCTGAAGGGATTAGGTCGTACAGGCTGGCCAGCGTCCGGTTTCCGACCGCCCCTTGTTTAGCATCGGGATGGCGCAGGTCGTCGAGGATTTGATATTCCAGGCCGATACCTGACTTACCACCGGAGTCGAAGGCTTCGTTGACAAAATATTTGACCCCGGAATTAGCCCCCTCGCTGAGTTTAAAATCGAAGACGAGTTCGAAAGCGGAGAATTGATCGGTGGTGACGATATCATTCCCGGTTTCCGACCCGTCCGATTCGCTTACGACGATGGCGCCATCCTGGATGTTCCAGCGCTTTTCCGGCATCTTATCGGAATGGACGCCCCGCCAGCCGGTAAAATCCATTCCGTTGAACAGTAGTTTGAAACCCAGTTGTTTTTCCTGGTCGGAAAGGGTATTGGGGATGAGGTTGACAACTGGCACATCATCGGGCGCATGCTTTACAATGCCTTTGGTTTGGATGCGGATATTTTTCCATCGGATTTTCATCCCTTCCCGCATTTCGCCATAAATACTGTGTACCTGAAGGGCGATAAACCCGCTTGCGGTCACATCATCTATAAGGTGGGCAACTGGTACTCCGTTGACCCAGGTGCGAAGGGTGTTGCCGATTGCTTCGATGCGATAGGTGTTCCAATCGCCTGTGCGAAAAGCTTTTTTCGCCCGGCCGTTGATATTGGGGATGTATAACCAGTCGCGTCGGCCTTCATCGTAAATGCCCCCCGACCAGGCGCGCGGGGTCGGGTCAACTTCCATTTGATAGCCATGAACGCGCCCGTCCTGATATCCGGGGCTGGAGAGGCTGCGGAACTGGATGCCGGAGTTCATATTGTCTTCCACTTTAAGTTGCAATTCGAGGATGAAATCTCCGTAGCTTTGTTTGGTACAGAGGAAGCTATTCGGCGTGTTGGCTACGGTAACGCCTATAATTTCCCCGTTTTCGACGCTAAATTTGGCCCGGCCGCCCTTTTGTTCCCAGCCATCGAGATTTTTTCCATTAAAAAGGTTGGTCCAATTGGCTTGCTGCGCAAAAACGGCATTGCACAGGTAAAGCAGCGCAACGGCAAATATTTGTTTCATATTTAGACTTTATTAGACTTATTTGATTCAGGACTTCATGCTGAAGAGATCATTTTTTCGTGATATATGGCGTTTTGGGTCATGTAGCCCGGATTTATTTCCTGAAGGGGTCTGTATATAGACAAAAATAGCGTATTTTCCTTTCATACCAGCTCATGGCAACAAGTCAGTTGTTGAAACGGGGCATCAAGGCAGAAAAACTAACCATCAGTTGCCTTTGATGCTCCCGTGACGTGAATTAGTACCCCGCATTTTGCGGGAAGGCCGAGGCGCCACCTTCTACGCGGTCTATCTGCACTTGCGGGATAGGACGCAGGACGTGGTGCGGTTTGATATTTGCGGCGGCCTGGGGGTTATAAAGTTGGACTTGTTTAACCAGTACGCCCCAGCGCTTGAGGTCGAACCAGCGTTTTTGTTCACCTAAAAGCTCGCGTTCGCGTTCTTCCATGAGAAAGTCCATCGTCAGATCTGCTGCGGTGATTTCCATATCTTTTTCTCTGCCCGGCCACGCTGCCCTGCGGCGGATGACGTTGAGTGTATTGGCGGCGTCTTGTTTTTTTCCTTGTAATAGCTGTGCTTCTGCCAGGATGAGGTAGGTTTCAGCCAGCCTGTAGTTGATATAGTCCCTTCCGCCCTCGAACTGGAAAAGGTCCACGCGACCGCCGTCAATGTGTTTGCGCAGGCTCGGATAGAGTTTTTCGGTATATAGCGAAGGGGTAAGGACCTGATAGCGCTTAGTGGCGCGCTGGGCAACGGGCCATTCTACGCCGGGCAGATAAATTGCAGTATCTCCTGCGGCAAAGGTGACTGTGGGTTTGGAGTTATCGAATGTAGTCGAGAAGGAGCCCGGGCGGTTAGATCGGTAGATATCCACGAAGGTTTTGGAGTAGCGGCTGTCCTTATCCCGGTTTGATGGTGCGAATACGGTTTCCAGGCAGTAGTTGGTAGGTTTGTAGCGTTTGAAAGGCCGTCCGTTGGTGACGTCCCTGCGCATTCCGGGCTGTACGTCGTATTCCATGAGGAAAAAGACATGGGCGTTATTGCCTGTGCCATTGGTGAGTGGATCACGGGTATATTGGGTTGCAAAAATGACTTCTTCGTTCATCTCGTTGCCTTCCTGATGCACGAGGGCAAAGTCGGAAAGCAGTTTTATGCCGTAGTTGTTGATGACGTTTTTGGCGAGGGTCTCTGCTTTGGCATAATCGTCATTGGCTTTGGCTTCGGAAGTGGCTTTTGTGAGATATACCAGGGACAGCAGGTGTTCGGCGGCAGCCCGCGTGACGCGCCCGTAGTCGGTGGAACGCGCTTTATTTTCCAGGTCGGGGATTGCTTCTTCCAGATCTTTTACGATGGCCGCATACATTTCCTGAACGGTGGCGCGGCGCGCGGATTTGGTTGGTTCCGTCGTTTCGCTGAGCCGGAGGTCCACCCCGCCGAACAATTGGGTAAGGATGAAATAGTATTGGGCGCGCAGGAATTTCACTTCTCCGGTACGCTGCCTGAGCACTGCCGGATCGAGCCCGGTCACCTTCGAGGAGCGACCGATCACGGCGTTGCAGACATTGATCCCGCGGTAGAATTCGTCCCATACTTCCTGGAGGATAGCGGTACGCGGGTCGAATTGGGCGGTATATTGGTTCATAAACTTCCAGGAGCCATCTGATCCATTGGTGTACGTATCAGTACCAAAGATGGTGAGGTTGTTGCCGCGCTCTGTACCATACCAACTACGCAGGCTGGTATAGGCTGCCCTTACGCCATCGTTAAAACCTGCGGCGGTATTGAGGTACTCGGTTCCGACATTGGTGATGACGTTTTCCTCGAGGGCTTCTTTGCTGCAGGAAATGGGCAGGAAAAGGATAGCGATCAGAAAGATTAAGGGGAGCCGTGAATATTTATAGATACTGTTTTTCATTTTTTTTGATTTTGTCCATTGATACAAATGGTTAGAAACTTGCGCTGATGCCGAAGGTGATGCTGCGGATAGCGGGGGAAACGAGATCGTTGATTTCACCGCCTCCGATACCTTGTTCTGAATCAATTTGCGCCTCTGGATCAATTCCTTTGTGTTTTGAGCGGTAAGAGGAGAAAATGAAAGGCTGCTGGATGCTGGTATAAATCCGCAGGGATTCCATGCGGAGGTTGGAAGCAGTCTTTTTGCTGAAATTATAGCCAAAGTTGATGTTGCGCACTTTCACGAAGGAGCCATCGAAATAGGACATCGAAGAGGCATTTCGCGGGAATTCCTGGTTTTGGTTAGGCCTTGGATAGGCATTGGTTGGGTTGTTCGGCGTCCAGTAGTCCACTTTGAGGTTGTTATAGCGCCCGAACAGGGTATTGTAGCTATCGTGGAAGCGGCTGCGCAGCATCTGGCCTACGCGGGCAAAAACGAAGAAGCTGAGGTCAAAGCCTTTGTATTCGAAACGGTTGGTGAGCCCACCGGCCCAGTCGGGCACTGCTGTCCCCAGGACGACCCGGTCGTTTGCATCAATTTTACCGTCGTTATTTTGGTCTTTGATTTTAATTTCACCGGGTTTGTACCCATAAGCGGTGGCTTTGTCGAGTTCAGCGGTTTGCCAGATTCCGATTTTTTCGAGGTCATAGAAAACACTGAGTGGCTTACCGATAAAACGGCTGGCTGCGATGTCGTCCACCTTGCCATTGGCGAGTTCGAGGATAGATTCGGTATTGCGCATGAAGGACCAGTCGGTGGTCCATTTAAAATTGCTCCCGTCCACGTTTACGGTGGAGAGGGTGAGTTCGACACCTTGATTGCGTGTTTTACCGATATTGGTGACGAAGCCATCGAATCCGGTGGAAGTTGGCAGGGGCTGAGGGGCGAGCAAGTCGGACGTTATGGTCTGGTAGATTTCCAGGCTACCGTTGACCCTTCCGAGGAAGAAGCTGAAATCGAGGCCGATATTACCCGTTGTGGAAGTTTCCCAGCGTAAATCCGGATTGCCCGTAGTACCGGGGCGGTATCCAAAGGCCGGGGCAGTATTCCAGGCGTATGAACTGCGATTGAGGAGCGACTGGGTCTGGTAGGGGTCGATGGCCTGGTTGCCGATGGCTCCGTAGCTCACGCGGAGTTTTAACTGGTCAATCCAGGTAGCTTTTTGGAGGAAAGGCTCGGAGGCGATGTTCCAGCCTAAGGCTACCGAGGGGAAATATCCCCATTTTGTATTTGCACCAAACCGGGAGGAGCCATCTGCACGGATGGTAGCGGTTAGCAGGAACCTGTCGTCAAATACGTAATTGACCCGTCCCATATAAGAGAGGAGGGTCCATTGTACCAGGCCCGAGCCTACGCCGGAGACCTGGCTGGCCGCGCCGAGGTTATAAAAGGACTGGGTTTGTGCCGGGATACCGAGTACGGTCATTGTGGAGAACTCCGAGTTGTCTTTTTGTACCGATTGCAGTGCCGTAAAGGCCAGGTTGTGCTGTTTGCCGATATTTTTGTTGTAGTTGACGATATTTTCCAGGGTATAGTTGAACCCCTGGGCATTGGATATGGAGCCCAGTGCCAGGCCGTTGCGCCTTGCATTCGTGAGGCTGCCCTGGAAAAGGCCGGAGCGGCGGATACTGAAATCCGGGCCGAAGTTTACCCGGTAGGTGAGCCCTTTGAGGATGTTCCACTCTCCGTAGAAACTATTGAAGATGCGGTAGCGTTTCGTCTCGTCCACAAATGCCCCGGGAACGACTTCTGCGATAGGGTTGGTACGCAAGCCATCGGTCGTCGGGAGAAAGATGAGGTTGCCCTGGGCGTCATAGGGTTTTCCCAGGGGGTTTTCCTGGAGTGCGCCTCCGAGCGGGTTGAAATTTTCCCCATTTCTGACGGAATATACCGCCAGGGTGGAAGTTCCAATTTTCAGCTTTTCGTTGATGCGGTGATCCAGGTTAAGGCGGAACGAGCCCCTTGCGAAATCCTGGTTTTTGATCACGCCGACATCGTTGAATAGGTTGCCGGACAAGAAAAACTGCGTCCTGTCGTTACCGCCGGAAACACCGATCTGGTGGGACTGGATAAGGCCCTGCCGCAGCAGATAGCTTTGATAATCCGTAGTCCTTCCACTGCTGATGCCTTCAAGTTCGACAGCTTCGAACAACAGCGCATCGGCAGCGGCCGTGGCAGGCCCTGCCGGGTAGTTGCCGGTAGCACGGCGCGATTCGCGCTTGTATTCTGCAAATTCCGCACCGTTGAACAGCTCGATCTGCCCGAGGGATTGGTTAGGCCCGGCAAAAGTATTCAGGCTGACGGTCGTTTTTCCCGCTTTGCCGCGGTTTGTGGTGACCAGTACGACCCCATTGGCGCCCCGTGCGCCATAAATTGCGGTAGAAGAGGCATCTTTGAGCACTTCCATACTCTGGATGTCCTGCGGGTTGATATCGTCAATACCGCCGGAGATTGGGATACCATCAACGACGAACAAGGGATCGTTGGTCGCATTAAAAGAGCGCCGGCCCCTTATCCGGATCTGGGGTGCCGCCCCGGGCTTGGAACCCGCCTGTACGACGTCAACCCCTGCAGCACGGCCTTGTAATGCCTGTCGCGCATTAGTAACCGGTACTTCGTTGATCAGCTTATTGGAAATCGAAGAAATTGCACCGGTCGTCTGGCTTTTTTTCTGTATGCCATAGCCTACAACGATGACTTCTTCCAGGTCGGTACCATCTTTCAGTACGATATTCAATACTGCCTGGTTATTGACGGCAACTTCCTTTGTCTCAAAACCAGTGTAGGATACAATCAAAACAGCACTGCCATTGGCGACGTCAATGGAATAATTTCCGTCCATATCCGTAAAAGTACCATTGTCTGTACCTTTCTCGATGAGGGTTGCACCGATCAACGCTTCCCCCGCCTGATCGGTGACCTTACCGGTAACCCTGAATTCAATTTTCCGACTAGTGGACGGCTCGGGAGCTGATGAAGCCCGCAAATCGAAATTTGGGCAGCAAAACGCCACCAGCAGTAAAATTTTAAATGGTAAAAACCGCTTCATACCAGAAATTATATTGAATGAAAGAATCGTTTGAAGGAAGACGAATATTTCCTGCCTTACCCTAATAGCAGGAAAAAAAATATTTTGCGAATTTGCAGGGACTACAAACGATTTTTCGTCTGTTAAAGAAATCTGTTTAAAACGGTAGCGTATGAAAGTGGTCTGTTTTGGGGAAATTTTGCTGCGGCTAAGTCCGCCGGATGGGTTGCGCTGGCTGCAAACGGGAGCTTTTGATGCCCATTATGGTGGGTCAGAGGCGAATGTAGCGGTATCGCTTGCCCAGTTGGGTATTCCTGCTGCTTTTGTTTCACGGGTACCTTCCAATGATCTGGGGAAGGCCGCACTTGGTGCGCTGGCGCGCTACGGCGTGGATACCAGTCCGGCAGTTTGGGGAGGCGAACGTCTGGGGTTGTATTTTCTGGAAAATGGCGTGGGCAGAAGGGGGAGCAAGGTAATCTATGACCGGAAGGGTTCTGGCATGTCGGAAATATTACCCGGAATGATTCCCTGGCGGACCGTCCTGGAGGGGGCAGACTGGCTGCACTGGTCGGGGATTACCTGCGCATTGTCTGAAAATGCTGCAGCGGCTACGCTTGAAGCGCTGCATATTGCTTCTGAAATGGGGGTGCGTATTTCCTGCGACCTGAACTACCGCCAACAACTTTGGCATTATGCGACACCTGAAAGTATTATGCCGGAGCTCACCGCCTATGTGGACCTGATGCTCGGCGATGCTACTGCTTTTGATATATATTACGGCATCCGTGCCGAGAACCAGGAAATATTGCTGGCAAAGGTTACGGAGCGCTTCCCCCGTCTGAAATCCCTTGCAATGAGTGCCCGACAGGGATATTCAGCTTCTCATAATGCTTACCAGTGCTTTCTTTTTGAAGGGGGTAAAATTTTTGCTTCGCCTGTTTATGAGTTGCCCGATATGCTCGATCGCATCGGAGCCGGGGACGCATTTATGGCAGGTTTATTATTCGGAAAAATTAATGGTACGGATCCGGAGGAGACCGTATCGTTTGCCGCAGCCGCAGCAGCGTTAAAGCACTACGTTCGCGGCGACTTCAACTTGTCTTCTGCAGCAGAAATCCGGGCCTTGATGGGAGGGAGCTCCGGCGGCCATGTACAGCGCTGAGATTTGTCACGCCGGCCTCCACAATGGGCCTGTAAACATACCGGACTACCGGTTGCCGCGCCGTTGGGCTCCTTTTTCAGGAGTTGCCATAGATGATGGCGCTGAGCAGAAAAACAGCTACCTGTGAAATGCTGACGAGCAACAGATAAAAGAAGAGGAGGATATTGAATTTTAAAAAAGTTTTGCCCCAACCCTGGCCGTAAAATCTTCTCATAGCCAGGAATCCATAGACGAATATCAGGAGCAGGAACCATCCCACAAGCTGAGGTTGCCGGTGGAAGAACTGGAAAAACAATCCCATGAGGGCAAAGGCGAGCGTATGGTAGTGGAGCGAAAAAACGAGGTGTTCTACGAAATAGCGTTTGCGGCGGATGTAGAGTAATTGCATCACCAGTGCGAGTGCCGGCACGAGGAGAATCGCCAGCCAGATAAGCTTGCTCAGCAAAAACTGCATAAAACTTTCCGGATTCTGCAGCATGCGCTGAATAATCTGGAGCTGTATTCTGGAGAAGGGATTAGTGACGGCATACTTTTCCCGCAGGACATCGCCGGGCAGCGTGAGGATATCTTCGAGGGCAATCTTTGTTTCTGTGGTGGAGAATTGCCGGTCTTTATAGATTAGAAAAGCAATACTGTCGTCCACCTGCAAGGTGGGTTCGGATTTGGTTCTGGCCCCCAGGGAATCCAGTGCTGCCGAGGACCTGGGAAAATCGGCTTTAGTATCATTGATCAGGGAGTCGAGGCGGCTGAAATATTGTTTTTCAAAAGCGGCATGGCGCTGTTTAGTGGCAAAGCGCTCCAGTTCGGTATGGACACTATCGTTAATCCGGACCGCGAGAATTGCGAAATGGGCGACGGCCACGATAAAAAATATACGGAAAGGCGTCAATAATTGAGCACGCCTCCCCAGGAAGTAGGATTCTGTAAGCTTTCCTGGGACGGGGAGTTGGAATAAGGTCTTCCACAAACGGGATTCCATGTTAAACACCGAAGAAAAAAGGTCGGACACCAACTCGCGCAGGGAGACCAGGCGTTTCATTTTTTTCTGCCCGCAATACCCGCAGAACCCGGCTCCCGATGGCAATGGATTCAGGCAGTTGGGACAATGTTGTTCGTTTGGTGATGGTTGCATGGAGGAAACCGTAAATGGTAGAGCATTTTCTTCCCGGGGCATGCGTTAGACCGATTGGTACCGAAGTACGCCGGGACTTTCCCGCGAAATAAATTTTTTAGACGCTGTCTCATAAGTATGCTGCACCTTCGGCGGCAGAACCAGAATTTTTTGAAACACCGGTTTTGTGGTTTTTTGGTAGACAAAAAAACAAAAAAAGGGGTTGAATAAAAATATTTTTTTTGGGGGGTAGGAGACCAAGTACAAGTGGTTCAACGAAAGAGAGGATGTTTT
>JBEIGB010000008.1:0-67306 GCA_040382095.1 Lewinellaceae bacterium | reverse complement strand
GGCAGAAAAATAAAATTTTTTGAGAGCGCTGATTTCATTGATTGTGCGAAGCAAATTCAATGAAATCAGCGCTCTGAAAAAGATTCTTTGGCGGCGTAAGCCGCCAAAGGAGTTATGAGACAGCCTTTCTATGAAATATCCTTTGGCGGCCTGGCCGCCAAAGGATGTTTTGGAAAAGCCTCGGGGCTTTTTACACAACGCCTATTGGTAAATCTGTTCGGATTAATACCGGTAATGATCGGTTTTGAATGGGCCATTTTGTTCCACCCCGATATAGGCGGCTTGTTTTTCCGAGAGCGTTTCGAGTTCTACGCCGATTTTGGCAAGGTGCAGGCGTGCGACCTCTTCATCGAGATGCTTGGGCAGGGTATAAACGGCATTGTCGTACTGCGCTGCATTTTGCCAGAGTTCTATCTGCGCAAGGACCTGGTTGGTAAAGGAGTTGGACATAACGAAGGAGGGATGCCCTGTGGCACAGCCCAGATTGACCAGACGGCCTTCAGCGAGAAGGAGGATATCTTTTCCTTCAATGTTGTATTTGTCCACTTGCGGCTTGATGTTGATCCGGGTGTGCCCGTATGCTTCCTTGAGCCAGGCCACGTCAATCTCGTTGTCGAAATGACCGATATTACAGACGACGGTTTTGTCCTTCATAATCCGGAAGTGTTCGGCGGTAACGATTTCGCAGTTGCCGGTTGCCGTGACGACGATATCTGCACGGGGGATGGCTTTAACCATCGTAGTGACTTCGTAGCCGTCCATTGCAGCCTGGAGGGCACAGATAGGATCAATTTCCGTGACGATTACCCGGCATCCTGCTCCGCGCAGGGATGCAGCAGAGCCTTTACCTACATCGCCGTAGCCCGCTACTACAGCGACTTTACCTGCAAGCATCAGATCGGTGGCACGGCGTATGGCATCTACGAGGGATTCTTTACAGCCATATTTGTTATCGAATTTGGACTTGGTCACAGAGTCGTTGACGTTGATGGCAGGGACGGGCAGCGTACCGTTTTTCATACGCTCATAAAGACGGTGTACGCCTGTGGTGGTTTCTTCGCTGATACCGCGAATACTGCCTATAAGTTCCGGCCGCTGGTCAAGGATGACATTGGTGAGGTCGCCGCCATCGTCGAGGATCATATTGAGGCCTTGCTCCCCCTCAAACGCATACAAAGTTTGTTCTACACACCACCAGTATTCTTCCTCGGACATCCCTTTCCAGGCAAATACCGGTACACCCCTGGCGGCAATGGCTGCCGCTGCATGGTCCTGGGTAGAGAAAATATTACAGGAAGACCAGCTCACCTCGGCACCGAGCTCGAGCAAGGTCTCGATGAGCACTGCAGTTTGAATGGTCATGTGCAGACAACCAGCGATACGGGCACCCTTTAATGGTTTTGAGGAGCCATATTTTTCCCGTAAAGCCATCAGGCCGGGCATTTCTGCTTCTGCCAACTCGATTTCTTTCCGGCCCCATTCGGCCAGAGCAATATCTTTGACTTTGTAATGAAGCGTGGTTTTGAAAGTTTCCATGGTATTATTGTTTTGAGGATATTCGTATTTTAATTTGTCCTGCTTTTGTACGCGGGACAAAATAAAGCGCAAATATATAAAAATTAAATCCGATTCGAATACCGGACTTATTGCAGCAATTACTTATCGGACAAGACGCGAGGGGTCTCATGTGATTAGCGGTAAGGGTATTCGACACAAGGTGTAAAAGAAATGTATCTTTGTAAGGTTATGTCAAATTGGAAAACTATCATAGTTGCAATAGTATGCCTTTTTCCATCTTACCAGGCCTGCGCACAGCCAGGGCAGGAGCGTATTGTGGGGAACGGCATTTTACAAAAGCTGATGCAGCAAGGCAGGTATGCACAGGTTGCAGAAGCTACCGAAGCCGCCATTACCGCTGGTGTTGTGCAGGATTCCCTGCCGGTATATTTCCTGATGGCCGGTCAGGCATTACTGGAGCTGGATAGCCTGGACAGGGCAAAGTCATATTTTCAGGGCTTACTCGATTTGCTGAAAAGCAGCCCGGCCCAGGACCCATTGCTACAGGCAGGGGCCCTTTCCGGATTAGGGGAATTTTTCCTGCGCAAAGGCAATGATCCGGCTGCCCTGGAATACCATCGGCAATCGGTACGGATCCGGGAGGAGTCTTTCGGAAAGCTATCGGAAATTACGGCTGTCGGTTATAATGACCTGGGAAATGCATATCTGGCCGCAGGGGATAAGGAAACTGCGTTCAAATTATTGACCCTGTCGCTCGATATCCGGCAGGCGTTGCTTCCGGAAGACCACCCGGACCTTGCGGGGAGCTTTCTGAACCTGGGAACATGTATGCTGGGCAGGGAAAAATTTGAGGAGGCGGTCTGGTATTATTCAAAAGCACTGGAGTTGCGGTCGGCACTCCTCGGCGAGGCACACCCTAAAACCGCTCAGGCACATCAGGCACTTGCCCTGGCTTATTTTAAAGTAGGGGAGGGCGGACAGGCGCTGAAAGGACTTGAAGATGCCCTGGAGATACGGATACAGCAGCTTGGCCCGGAACATCCTGCGCTCGCCCCGATCTACGAACAAATCGGCGATGTCTATTTAGATCTTTATGCTTCCCGCGAGGCCGAACGGTATTTTGAAAAGGCTGCCCTGTTATATCCTAATGCCGATAAAATGGTTAATGCCGTTTTATCGGTTAAAATTGGCAGATGTATGCAGGCACGGGGCGAAGACCGCCCGGCGCTTGGCCGCTATCTCGCTGCACTGGAGGTTTTAGACAGCATTCCCGGCTCACCCGCAGTCGCCCCTTTACTAATGGCTATCGGGGATGCCTACCTCAAGCAGGAGGCCTTTGTACAAGCACTGCCGATCCTGCAAAAGGCCATGCGAAAGTTCCAGGCGCTAGGCCCTAAGGGCAATACCGACCTCGAACAGTGCCTGAATATGGAGGCAGTGTGCCACCTGCTCATGGGACGCCCGGAAAACGCATTATCCGCTTTGAAGAAAGCAGAGCTCCTGCTCGAACGTTCGGGGGCGTTCACCGCAAGCGGAAAGGCAATGCTGTTGAAAACCAAATCAAGGGCAAATTTTGCCCTGGGTAGGTACGATATGGCACTGAATATGGCCCGGAATGCCCTCGGGCTGCTTTGGCCCGACCGCAACGTGAACAGGGTCAACCGGGTGATCGCACCGGAGATCGTCAACTTGTTGGTGCTGGAGGCCAGATTGATGCCTTATACCGGGAGTAGGTATGCCGATGCGGCAGCACTGCTGGAAACAGCACTGCAATTGTCCCGGCGACTGACCCTTGGCCACTCCGAAGAAGCGCGCTGGGAATGGGCCCCCGTGCACTATGCCCTGTATTCAGAAGCTTTAGAAGCCAACTTTCAGGCGTGGAAGTTTTCCGGCAGCAAGTCCTTTCTGTCCAGAGCGCTCCAAATTAGCGAACTATATAAACAACAGCGCCTTGCAGATGCGATGTACCTGACCCGTGTACCACGTTTCAGGGGCATCTCGGCACGCCTGCTGGCGGAACAGCGCTCCCTCGAAACTTCCTTGTTCCAACTTGAAAAGCAACGTTGGGCGGCAGCCGCCAAAGAGCGCGGGATACTGGAAAGCCAACTGGCCCAGGAAATCGCCAGGGTACGTGAGGCGCTGGAAACGCTGCGCAAAGAATTGGCACTGGAATCGTCAGATTATGCGCGATTCTTTGAAGGCAGCAAAATGCTGGATATGGAAAAAATCCGTTCCTTACTGGCCCCCGATCAGGCACTGCTCGAATATTTTGTTGCCGAAAATCAAATATATCTTTTCGTCGTCTCCCGGGATACTTTCCAGGGCTACAGGATACCCAAAAGCCAGGTGCTCGAGAGTGGGGTTATGGACTTTTTTTTGATGAACAGCAAGCATGAAATAATAAAAGCAAAGTATCCCACGCGTTTTGCCGAGGATTGGGCCCGCCTTTCACACCGCCTGTACCGCCAGTTGTTGGAGCCTGCCGTCGAACAGGCAGGCCTTCCCACAAGGCTGATCATCGTTCCGGATGGCATTCTGCACTACCTCCCTTTTGAGGCATTACTCACTAAAGCACCGGAAAACCCAGGTAGCTTTAAGGGCCACGCTTACCTCGTCAACACGTACAGCACCAGTTACGCCTATTCGGCCAAAGCGTTGTGGGAGTCAAAGCAATGGACTTCAAGGGGCCGGTTTTGGGGAAAGTACCTGCTTACCATGGCACCTGTTTTCAGGCCTAATACCCGGGGATTTTCACCTATGGCCTACAATGCCGACGAAGCGGGTGGACTCAAAAAGATTTTTGGCGGGCGGATGTTACTGGGTACCGAAGCGAGCTTAGGTAATTTTCTCGATCTCGCCCCGCAGTTCCGCGTCCTACATCTGGCGACGCACGGAAGGGCTGCTGCCAGCGGACAGGAACATGCTTTTGTTGCTTTTTCCCCGCCCCGCGATAAAAAAGAAGACGGGAACCTATATGCCGGGGATTTGTATGCACTCCGCCTGCGCGCCGACCTCGTCGTGCTAAGCGGGTTTGAGGTGAGTATCGGCGAGTACCGTCGCGGAGAAGGCTCGCTTGGCCTTGGATATGGCTTTTTGTATGCAGGGGCAAAAAGCCTCATGGCTACGCTTTGGAACCCCGGTCGTTCGGGGTCTTCGCAGTTGGTGGTGCGTTGCTTTTATTACCTGCGCAAGGGCTTGCCTAAAGATGTAGCCCTTCAACGCGCAAAAAAAGAGTTTATCGCACAAAATCCTCACGCAGGGGCCCATCCGTTTTACTGGTCCGGCCTGACGCTCAACGGCGACGATTCCTCGTTGCCGGATCCCCGCCTGAAATGGCTGCTTTCCTGGCTCATCGCCATCTCCGGGCTGGGCCTGGCGGTATTTTTATACTGGAAATGGGTTCGGCCCAAAGAAAATCGAAACGCGGTTCCGCCTGAACGGTGACGCGCGCCAGGAAGCCAGATCATCAGGATGTCCGCTCAATCCCATTTTCCGGTGAGCGGAAGGGTGGGAGCCTCCAATATTTTTTCCACAAGTTCACGAGGGTCCCTGGATACGATGAGCATCTGCAAATGGGCATTGTTGAGCAGAGCGGCATCGTGCATTCGGCGCATCTGCACCAGGAGCGGATCATAAAATCCTTCTACGTTGAGGATTCCTACGGGTTGGGTTATTTTTCCGAGCTGTACCATTGTGAGAACCTCAAAAACTTCATCCATCGTACCGAAACCTCCGGGCAGGGCAATTGTGGCATCCGACAACCCGGCCATGCGGATTTTGCGCTCGTGCATGGTTTCCACAACGATCATTTCCTGAATTGCTTTATGGCCAAGCTCTTTTTCCATGAGAAAGGTGGGGATGACCCCGGTTACATAGCCCCCGTTCCGAAGGGCAGCATCTGCCAGAACTCCCATTAAGCCTACCTGCCCACCACCATAAACAATTTTGATATTCTTTTGGGCAAGAATGCTGCCCAACGCTTGCGTTGCCTGGATAAAAGCCTCCTGATTCCCCATTCGCGCACCGCAAAAAACCTGTATCGAGTGAATGTTCATCTTGGAAGATTGCGCCCTTCAAAAAACTCGAGCTTGAGGGATTGAACAAAGCGCAGTGCCGCTGCCGGGTTGGTGGCCAGGGGAATGTTGTACACGTCGCATAAGCGCATCAACATATTGACGTCCACTTCATGGGGGTGCTTCCCCAGGGGGTCGCGAAAAAATATCACCAGGTCAATCTTTCCTTCTACCAGCCTGCTGGCAATCTGGGCGTCTCCGCCCAGGGGGCCACTCTGCATTTTTTCGACTTCCAGACCCGCCTTTTCCAAATATGTACCTGTGGTGCCCGTGGCAATCAACTGGATATTGCGCTCTTTGAAAAAATCTATGTGGTCGCGTACAAAACCGACCATCTCAACTTTTTTCCCGTCATGGGCAATGATGGCTATTGTCATTGTTTTTCTTTTCTAAACTCAAAGGTAGGTTTTTTCCGGTATCAGGTGCAAATGGTAATAAGACTGGAGATCACGCGTCCTGTTGGGGTTTAGGTTTTGACACACCGGTTTATTTCCGAAAAATAGGATTTTTTATCTTTTTCAGAAAAAAAGCAGTTGAATCGCTTTAAATTGGGCAAGAAAATCAAAATACCGGAACAGAGCGATGGGAAATAATATGTTGTACGTTATGCTCATACAGGAAACCCGCAGGCGCCTGCTCGGAGAGTCCCTGCCACGCCTGAAACGCTGCCTGGATTTATTGGAGGAGGAGGAAGTATGGCTGCGGCCCAACGAATCGTCCAACAGCGTGGGCAACCTGGTGCTGCATCTGTGCGGCAATGCCCGCCAATGGATCGTCTCCGGACTCGGCGGTGCTGTTGACAACCGTCGGCGCAGTGAAGAATTTTCTGCCCGCGGACCTCTGCCCAAATCCTACTTGATTGAACTCCTCGATGCGCTTGCCTCCGATATCGAAGCGGTCCTGGACAGGCTTTCCGAAGGGGATTTATTGAAAGTGTATCCCGTTCAGGTATTTCAGGAAACCGGGGTAAGCATACTGGTCCATGTCGTGGAACATTTTTCTTATCATGTCGGTCAGGTCGGATATTTCGTAAAGGCCAGGAAAAATCTAGATTTAGGGTATTATTCCGGGCATGACCTGGAGAGAAAATAGACTTTGGTGCGACGGGTCAGCACGAAAGGGCCTTTTGGGCGTTTATAATGGCTTGCTAAAGGAAAGTGTCCGGGCGATGCGACCAAGATAAAAGATAGTGGGGCGAAAAAACTTCTTTAACCCTTGATGAATCCCTTCTGTGGTCTGACCGATTGCCTTTGACCTGTTGATTGCCGACGTGAATTGCATGGGGGCCAGGCATAGGAAAGCAAGCCCGGCCCTCATCGGCATTTATAAATTTGCCCCGATTTCAATCTTCCGAAGTACTTCCAGTATATCTGGCTTGTTCGTTGTTAAAGCAAGCGCCGCTTTCCTGACCCGGAATAATTTTATCCTGTTGGTGCGGTATTTCGTCCCGGCATAGGTCTCCCGTTGGATCAGGATTCCCGCCTTGACAAGAAATTGCAGGTTGCGATCCAACTGGACCTCCTGGCAGTGCACCAGAAGGTCCACATAGGTGCCTTCCCGGTATTCGTGAAAAAATTCCAGGATGCTGCGGGTGCCAGGGTGTACGAGTGCGTTGAGCAGTTCGATTGCCTTACTGATGTCCCTTTCATTTTTTGGGCGCATAGCTGTCAGTGTTTCAATAGTGTGCATAGTATTTAGCGTATTGTTAATTATATACTCTTCCATATTTAGGTTTTTTCCGGTGCGAATAGTTGTTGTGCATTTGGGTAAAACAGGTACACGTAATAGATGACACCGGCTTTCATGTTGATGCAGTCATTGATATCCTGCCACACGAAAGATCCCAGCCATTTGTGCCACAGCCAGTACGGTGGCCACAAACGACAGGTATTCTCAAAGCGAAGTAAGTTAGAATCCAGGGGTAGAAGTGAGGGCTAATGAATGCCCGCACGGAACAGATTAGTTTGAAGCTGCGATAAAATTAGGAGGGAAATATCGCACCGCTAAATTAATACGTTCTTTTCAATTAATATTACTTTTGGCAAAAAATGTTTTGGCCCGACCGGATGTAAAAATGCGGTTCCCTTTGCGGTAGCACCTGGGCATTTTTTGGCTGGCTTCATGGTAAGCAGGGGTGTTAGGAAGGGGTCAGGACATTGGGAAAAACTATTTTTCGCCGGGGCATCCCGCCACTACAAATCCGATATAGTGGTAAAAGCCCTGGTTTTTCATCTTTCAGGGGCAAAGGGCATGGCCTGAAGCTGTAAAATCCATGGTAATCATGCAAGGTAAAATTACTGTTCCGACCCTTATCCTCGACCGCTCGAAATGTATAGACAACATTGAGCGGATGGCAGAAAAGGCAAAACGCAATAACGTAATCTTCAGGCCACATTTCAAGACCCATCAATCCAGTGGCATCGGGCGGTGGTTCCGGCAGGCCGGGGTGGAAAAAATCACCGTTTCTTCCCTGCGTATGGCGGAGTATTTTGCCAACGACCACTGGCTCGATATTACGGTCGCTTTTCCGGTCAACCTCCTGGAGATAGATTTAATCAACCGGCTGGCGGCATATATCCAGCTCAACTTGCTGGTGGAAGGGGTAGAGAGCTTGCAGTTCCTCGAAAGGCATCTACGCCAGCGCGTACAGTTATTTGTAAAGGTGGATGTAGGTACACACCGTACCGGGGTGGATATAGACGACCACGTGAGGCTGGAACGTATCGTCGAGCGGATCGCCAATAGCCGCAATGCGGGGTTTGCCGGCTTTCTTGCACATGCAGGCCATACTTACAGGGAAAGAAACGAAACAGGCGTCCGTGCTATTCAGGACAACTACCTCCCGAAGCTGCGTGCGTTGGGGGATAAATTCTTTGGCCCCTTCCCGGATGCGCTTATTTCTATTGGCGACACGCCTTCCTGTAGCTTACTCGACACTTTTCCCGGAGCCGGCGAAATCCGGCCGGGCAACTTTGTATTTTATGACGTGATGCAGGCCAATATCGGATCCTGTGGCGTCAACGATATTGCTGTGGTCCTGGCTTGTCCCGTCGTAGCGGTACATCCGGAACGGCAGGAAATCGTCGTGTATGGCGGAGGGGTCCATTTTTCCAAAGACCGGTCGCTGCGGCCTGACGGGACCGAGGATTATGGATGGATGGTAGAATGGACGGCACAGGGCTGGCAACTCCCCGAGGGGGACAGGCCCTTCCTGCGGGCGCTGTCACAAGAACATGGTATCGTAAAAGCCGGCAAACCTTGGATTGATACGGTAAAGCCAGGCGATATTCTCGGATTCCTGCCAATCCATTCCTGTATGACCGCTGATGTGATGAAATCCTTTCGGACGCTGGACGGGGAGCATATCGAAATGATGCGCTTTTAAACCCCGCGACAGGTTTCCAAATCCGGAGCTGCCCTTGATCGTACCCCACCCCGGGATTTCTGCTTATTCGCCACCAGGGGTCTCCTGGCGGGCAAGAAAAGCCTCCGGGATGCCCAATAGCGGGAAAATCAAGGTTTTCGCAAGGTGCTTACCAAAGTTTTGTTGAAAAAGCTCATGGAAAAAACCGGTCTGCCGGACCTGCAGGGCAAGGAGATCGGCTTTTTCAGCTTCCAGAAAGCTGAGTAAGTCGCCTTCTGCTTGCCAGGAAGCACAAAAAGCAAAATGTTGGTTGATGGATATATCTTGCTGCGAAGCCTGGAAATCGGCGAATGCATTGAAATCTATGCCAGGCTGGTTGGTCCATACCAGCGTCGCACCAAGTCCAATGGCAAACTGTTTTATCCAGATCTGAGACGCGGGTTCGTGCGGACCATCGCCAATCGCATATACGATTCGCATAACCTCGGGCGCTAACCCGGCAGCCTGCGGAATGACAAGTACGGGGCAGGGGGCATTCTCCATTACCTCCGAAGCAACGGATCCCTTGAACAATTCCTGGATGCCCTGGACACCAGAAGTGCCCATAACGATCAAATCGCCTTTCTCTGTACCTGCAGACCGGGCAAGGCCCTCGATAATATCTTTGCCTGGGCTGATCGCATGCCGGATTTGAATATCCCCCAGGCCAAGGTCGGCAGCCATCGCATGGAGTAGGGGCAGCTTGTCCTTTATATGCTCAAAAGCTTCCAGCTCGATAGATTCCAGGATTTCCTTTATGGTATGCGTCAGGTATCCTGCCGATATGGAAGGCGCTAAATACGTGTGTACGGTCGTGACCTCGGCCCCAAAATGAGCCGCAAGGCGCAGTACTGCCGGAAAAGCATGAATGGCCGATGCTGAAAAATCAGTTGGGAAAAGAATCTGTCGGATCATAATGGTAGTTTTTACGTCGTGTAATAACGGCTTTTTCCGGCAAATTCAGATTACCTTGAGGGGATTTCCAAAAAAAAATTGCAGCAGGGAAATCACCTCCGCCGCACTGGGCAATTCCCCTTCACTAACTACTTGATCTTCAAGCACCAATGCGGGTATGGCCTGGGCGCCGGATGCCAGTATGCGGTCGAGATCTGTCACAAGGACGATATTGGCGGGAATACCCAGCTTCCGCGCCGCCGCCCATACCGTGACCATCAACGCTCTGTCCTTCGATGTGCCGACTCCTAACACCATAATATTTTTCTTATCCTCCTGCATGGATATCGTTTTCCAGATTTCAAAGGTCAATTTAGCAACTTGTGGCCGCTTTCAGGATGATAGGGATCAGGCAAGGCGTTGATTTATGTCAGCAAAGCTCAATTCCCTGCCCAAACCACCTGCGGCGCACACCTGCAACGCCGCAGCGCGGGGGAGGGTGACAATAATCACCCACAAACGTGATTTTTATCACTGAATATGAAAGTCAACATGCCTTTCTTTGTATCAGAAAAAGGTTAACAAGATTTTTCTGCTAACCATGGTCAATTGGGTGTTCAATCAAGTGTAGCTGGTTAATCTCCATCCTTCGGGGCGTTCTATGCCTCATAACCAGCAGAACTGTCGCTCCTGCACAAGGGGCGACAGCTTTTTTTTCAGGGAATACCTATCTTTGCCCAGGAAATAATTCCTCATCACCTTTAATAAATACACACCTATGCGTGTTCAAAAAACATTGGGTATCCTGTCCTGGATAACCTTCCTATTCTTACTCCTGCAGTATTGCGCAAGCAGCGCAGGACTGCCTACTGCAGAAAATTTTGCCCAGGCCCTGCGCAATGAGCAGACTGCCACTACTTTTGAACGCCTGGTAGAAGGCGGCGGCGGATTCGAAAACTTACTCGGCAAAGAAAAATATACACTTATCGTCCCATTGGACGCAACGTTTGCCGCTCTCGGAATGGACGAACTCATGGTCCTGATGGATCCCGCCAACAGCGCTGCTGGTACGGAAATCGTGAAAGGACATATTGCAACCGGGGCTTTCCCTCCGTCAAAATTGCCTGCCGCCGGAAGTCTTACCCTGTTAAACGGAAAAACAACACCGGTGTCCAATGCGGCCTCCGGCCTCCAGATCGGCGGGGCAACTGTCGTAAAAACGGTTAAGACGAAACAAGGCTACCTGTACTTCGTCAACCGTATCCTGAAGTAATTTCCGCCCACGATCACAGCAAACCTGGCAGAAGGGCCAGAAAAGACTTTTAGCGTGGCGCCAATATTTTCGGGACGGCGTCATAAGTATGGGGCTGTGTAAAAAGGTACTTTTACCGCAGAAGGTGGCTTGTGCCGCCAACGAATATTTCGAATGTGCATCGTTTTCCTGATTTTAAAAAGTAAAATCAGGAAAACGGTGCACATTCGAAATATTATCTTCCAAGCGATTTCAACACTCCCGCGTTTTAAAGCTATTCCCTGCCCGCAGGTTCATACCCCTGACGGATACCCTTTTCTATTGCGGGTACGCCATCCCGCATCCATTTGGGCAATGTACCGGCCATGAGGTAATGGTCGAAGAATTGTTCCATACGGAGCTGAAAGTCTTTCCGGTTTTGCAGCTTTACAGGCCAGTGGGGTTCGCCATTGTAATTGAGCATCCAGGCGGGTTTGTTCATCCTGCGCATTGCCATATAAAATTCGATCCCCTGATACCAGGGCACTGCACCATCCGCATCATTATGCATAATCAGTACGGGGGTATTGATTTTATCCGCGAAGAAAATAGGAGAGTTTTCCAGGTAGCGTAAAGGCTTATCCCAGAGCGGGGCACCGATACGGCTTTGTTGTTTTTCGTACTGAAACATCCGGCTGACCCCGCTTTCCCAGCGGATGCCCCCGTAGGCGGAAATCATATTCACAACTGGCGCACCCGATTCTGCACATTTGAACATATCTGTCCTGGTCAGCAGGTAGGCGATCTGGTAGCCGCCCCAGCTATGGCCCTGGATACCGATGTTTGCTTTGTCCACAAAGCCCTGGTCAATCAGGGAAGCCGTGCCGGATACTACTGCATTATAGGCACTTTCGCCCGGGTATCCTTCCCGGTAGGGGATGTCCGGGTTAAAAACGAGATAGCCTCTGCTGGCATAATAGGTATAGTTGATTTGGGAGCGGTGCCATTCCGGGGCACGGTGCGAGTGCAGTCCATCGGAGCTGCGCTCGTAAAAGTTGACGATCATGGGGTACTTTTTAGAGGGGTC
This sequence comes from Lewinellaceae bacterium, assembly GCA_040382095.1. GTDB lineage: Bacteria > Bacteroidota > Bacteroidia > Chitinophagales > Saprospiraceae > JADJPL01. The sequence continues at coordinate 55,100 of JBEIGB010000008.1, read as the reverse complement.
AAAACCGGAGGGTTTGACCAAAAGCCCCTGAAGCTTCTGCCCGTCGAGGGAAGTCCATTCGTACAGGGAAATAGTGCCCCAGCCAAATTCTTTTTGCTGCGGGTTGGCATTGCTGATTTTGGTAAAATCGCTCAGGTTACTGCTGTAGAGGAGATCGGGAAATTCCTGGTAGTTTTCCCTGGAAAAAACGTATTTGACAGCATTTTTGGCTTTTATGACCTGTGGCCGGTAGGCAAATGCCCCTTGCTGTACAATGCGCTTGCTGCCAGCATGGATGTCATACCAAAGGTAACCTTCTGCTTTACTGTTTTCGTTCCGGAAATGCAACAGCAAAGGTTTGACTTCTTCGATTGCTTTTTCCGCGGGATCTGTACGGATGTAGCGCATACGGGTATTGGTCTCGCGGCCATTGGTGAGGTTGACTGGTTTTTGTCGGCCAGTCGGGTCAATGAGCCAAATATCATAGCGGTCGTAAATCATCAGATAATCGTCCTGGGTAGTCCAGCCGGCGATACCATAGGCATTGGGATAGTCCGGAACGTCGTTGAGCTCGTCCCAGAAGCGTCCGATATGGTTACCGGCCACTTTGACTTTGGCCTTGAGCATAATATTATAGGTGTACCATGCAGAATCGGGCTCGCTATACCAATAGACGTATTTTGCTTCCGGCGAGAATGCGGGATTGCCACGCAGGCTATTTTCGAGCAACTGGCTTTTTCCACTTGCGACATCTATGAGGAAGACGTCTTTCGCAGCACTGCCTTCCCAGGTCGCTGCGGCCTGATAAGCGGCTGAAGTATAGGCGAGGGCAAAGGTGGCATCGCCCTCCTTACCGGTACTGACGTCAGGCCGTTCAGGGCTGCCAAGGGCAACGGCTTTTCCGATTGGGGTGTGCCATACTGCGAGGAAGGACTTGCGCTGGTCGGCGTTCATCTGCACTTTTTGTTGTGGATAGATCCGCTCATCGCGATAATTCCATACTTCCACCTGTACGATTTCTTCTTCCAGGAGGGAGGTGTCCTGTAAAACGGGCGGGTAGGCAATCCCAAAAAAGAGCTTAGACCCATCTTTAGAAAAATTCAGGGAGGCATGCTCGCTTATTATCATATCCCCGTTCAGAACGGTATGTCCGTTACCTATGGCGAGCCTTGCGGTATCGGCCCCGCCTTTCCAGTGATAGAGTGCCCAGGGCCGGACGATTGCTTTTGTCGTGTCGAGGTCTGCGATAAAAGCAGCCTGGGAACCGTTCCGGCTCATTTTCAAATTTTTGATCTGGCCCTTGGCGCGGAAAAGCGGTCTAAACCCGGGAACATCGGGATTAAACAAATATACTCCCGCGGAGTGCTCCCGGTCATTACCGGTAGTATGGAATATTCCAAAGGGCGCTTCTTCGGCAAGAGCGAACGATTTCACGAAAGGGGCAACCGTTTCTTCCAGGGTCTTGAGGTTGAGGAAAACCAGGCGGCTGCCATTATCGGCACTTTCTTTTTTCCGGTCCTTTGCTGTAGAGTCCCGGACGGTTGTTTTTTCCGGCTCGAGATGGTAAGCGAGCCATCCGGCCCATTTCGAGGGAAGTTGAAAGGATTTGAGCTGGGGTACTTTTCGCAGTTGGAGGCTGGCGAGGTCGAGTATGGCAAGGGTATCCCCCGGCAGGTCTTCTTTTTTCACTTTTTGCCGCCGTTTTTCCATTAACTCCAGGCGCCCGGGCTTCAGGGCAAAGACCAGATACTGGTCGTCAGCACTGAACGTAGCCCGTTCCCCACGCGGAAAGTCCAGCGTTTTCTGGGATTGTCCGTCGAAAAGGTGCAGAGAAGGATCGCCCTCGTTAGGGACAAGGGAATAAACGACCCAACGCCCATTATTGGAAATAGCGGGGTTTTCGATGCGTTTCCAGCCGGCAACGTCGGCTTGCTGGAGTTTTTTGAGCGGCATGTCCTGTGCGGCCGGGTACAACAGGGCCAATACACAGAAAGGCCATGTCAAAAACAATCTTTTTACCATAAACATCAGGTTTTTATTGAAAATCAAGCGGCTTGCTGCAACTGCTCATTGAAATGAAAAATAGCCATGATTGGCCAGCGAACGATTCCATCGCGACAAGTCCATTTTACAAAGTTATCATTAGATACATTTTTACGGGCCGGCGTGGCAGGAAAAATACATCAGATGTATCGTAATGCGATCATCGTTGCACTAAAATAGTGCTTTTTTATCCATGCCGCGTTTTTTTTCGGTTACACAGCCTGGTCAGGCCCTTCAAAAAGCCTTCGTATGGTCGAAAATATATTTTACCGTTTGTGCCTGCGCTGGTAAAACAACGCTGTTAATTTAATAGACGACATCCTCAAATAAGTGCATATTTGCGTCGGCTAAAATTAGAAAAAAAACATGGAGCGGATTGTCAGGGTCTTGAAGGAAGCCCTTTCTTCTGAGGGGAAAGATTTCACGGGCATGCCTTTGAATAAAGCCATTGTGTTACTGGCAATCCCGATGGTGCTTGAGATGGTCATGGAAGCACTTTTCGCCATTGTGGACATTTACTTTGTCTCCAAGGTGAGTGTGGAGGCTGTAGATGCCGTAGGCCTGACGGAAGGGGTGATTACGATTGTATATTCCGCTGCGATGGGTCTGGCGATGGCGGCCACGGCGATGGTGGCGCGGCGGATTGGCGAGAAACAGCCGGATGAAGCGGCGCGTTCTGCCGCACAGGGGATATTGCTGGCGGTCGTAGTGGGGATTGTACTGGGGGTATTGGGATTCATTTTCGCACCAGATATCCTGCGTTTGATGGGCGCTACCAGCAGCGTACAGGCAGAAGGTGCCTTGTTCGCACGCATCATGTTCGGGTCGAATGCTGTGATTATCTTTCTGTTTTTGTTCAATGGGATTTTTCGTGGGGCCGGGGATGCGGTCATAGCAATGCGTACCCTTTGGATCGCAAACGGGATAAATATTTTGTTAGACCCCCTGCTAATCTTCGGCTGGGGGCCTATCCCTGCTTTTGGGGTCACAGGTGCTGCGATTGCAACGGTAACGGGAAGGAGTATAGGGGTAGCTTATCAGGTCTATCATTTGTTTAAAAGTAAAGCGGGGGGTATTCACATCCGGGCGCGGCATTTTGCGATTGACTGGGGGATCATCCGACGTTTGGGGGGTATCGGGGCTGCGGGGGCAGGCCAATACATCATTCCTTCGATAAGCTGGATCTTCCTGATGCGGATTATTGCTTTTTCCGGTGAGGATGCACTGGCGGGTTATATTATTGCGATCCGGGTAATTATCTTTACAATTCTTCCATCCTGGGGCCTGGCGAATGCTGCTGCGACCCTGGTCGGGCAAAATCTGGGGGCCGGCTATCCGGAACGGGCAGCACAATCGGCATGGAGGGCCGGATTTATCAATATGCTGTTCCTGATGTTTGTCTCTATTGTGTTTTTTGTGTTCAGCAGACAGGTAATCGGAATATTCCATACCAGTCCGGCAGTAATTGAGGCCGGCGTACTGAGCCTGCGTATTATTTGCGTCGGCTACATATTCTTTGCTTATGGCATGGTGATCAGCCAGGCTTTCAATGGGGCAGGGGATACCCGTACCCCAACGGTAGTCAATATTTTTTGCTTTTGGCTATTGGAAATCCCACTGGGGTATCTCTTGGGGATCAATCAAGGGTTGGGGCTTGCCGGGGTATGCTGGGCTGTGGCAATCAGCGAGACAGTCCTGGCCATAGTCGTTATCGCAATTTTTAGAAAGGGGAAGTGGAAAGAAACAGTGATCTGATTAGTTCAACAATTTAGTATTTTTGATTTTCGGTTGAGAATGTAGAAAGCAATTGAGAATGGGAGTTATTGGCACGATCATTTTTGTTTTCGGTGTTTTCCTTTCTTTAAAACCCTTTTTATTTAAAGAAGGGTATCGGGGGGTCAGCCGATTTCTTGCGGCATTCCTCTTTTTCTGCGCGGTGCTTTTTTATGCCTGCTTTCAGTACTATATCCAGAATTCCAGGGCAACATTATTGTTTTTAGTTTATGGAATCCATCATGTATATTTCCTGATAGGTCCTCTGGCATTCTTTTATGTCCGCTCGATCCTCCGGGATAATGCAGCGCTCAGTTCCTGGGACTTTCTGCATTTTGGGCTGTTCATTATATCATTTACAGGCAATATCCCCTGCATGCTATTGTCTCCTGAGGAAAAGAAGGCGTTGGTACAGATTTTGCATTCTTTTGACTGGGACAGGTTCTCTGGAATGAAGGTCAATGCGTTCTTACCAGTTAAGCACATGGAGTTCCTTCGGATCTTGAGTATCCTGGCATATAACGTTACCCTGTGGGTATTGATTTTGAAGCACCCAATGCCGTCCGGGTCAAACGACCGGCAATCAAGGCATCTGGCCCTGATAAAGATGTGGTTGATCACTTTCGCGGTGATTTTCAGTATAATGGTAATCCAACGGGTTTTGATTGGGGGCTTATTAATTGTCTCCACCGATCAGAATACTTTGACCGGGTTATCGGTTTTTACCTTCTTTTCCATTGCATTGATCTACATCCTGCTGAACCTGATCATTTTTATCTTTCCAAAATTGTCTTATGGCCTGCGCACTATTCCGCCGGGCTTATCAACAAAGGAAGAAAATTATGTGGAGACAGCGGATGCCGTGGAGGCTACGCTGCCCGAACAAAGAGCGGTTGGATATTCCTGGCATAAAAGCTATTTCCAGGATGAGTATCTCCGTCATATCGAACACTGTCTGGCGAAATGGTCCAGGGAGGAGAATTACCTTTGCAATGCGAGTATTGTCAGTCTTTCAGCAAGTATCGGTATCCCGGTGCACCACCTGAGTTATTACTTCAATCACGTCCTGGGGGTGAAATACGCCGACTGGCGCAATGGGCTGCGGGTGGATTGTGCCAAGAGATTACTCGACCAGGGTCTTAGCGGGACTTACAATATGGAGGGTATCGCCTCGAAATGCGGGTTCTCCTCCCGCGCCACCTTTTTTCGCGTTTTCAGGGAGGTTGTCGGTATTTCCCCTATGGAATACATAAAGCGTAGGAATGATATTCGGGATGAAGGCAGGTAATACGGCTCAGCCCTTTCCGAACATTTCCTCCACCGCTTTTTTCCGGAAGCTGAAAATTTCGTTGATCTTGGGTTCGACGAGCAGCATATTCACTACATCCCCGAGAATGCCGTAAGGAACTTTATAGTGCAGGATATCAGTCATCAACACCCCATCGCCCTGTGGCTCGAACCGGTGCAGGTGGTGCCAGAAAGCATACGGGCCAAAACGTTGTTCGTCAATAAAATACCGGCCTTCTGCCACATGGGTGATCTCCGTGACCCACCGCATCCTGATACCGCCGAATGGGCTGATCCGATAGCGGACAATCATCCCGGGGAACATCTCGACGCCCGCTACGTCAGAGCATATTTCAAAGGATACCGTCCCGGGTGTCATATTGTTTAGGTTCTCCGGCCTCGAAAAAAAAGCCCAAACCTCATCCAAAGGTCTTGGGATGTACTGTGACCAACGCTTCTCCTTTACTTGCATAATAAGATTTTGTGATTATCTGATGAATTGAATTCGAATAGGCCAACAATAATTTTCCCGTCTTGTTCCTGGGACAATATTTTTTTAAAAAAATTTTTTCCTTTTCAAAAACTTCCTATATTTGAGGCGTGAACGTAAAGGCATCCCCAAAATGCCGTTTTCCCAAAAACCGAAAATATGCCCATGAAATTTTTTACCATTCCAGGTATTCGATTACCTGCACGTCTCCCTGATTCAAATTTATTTCCCTCGCTTTTATTTCTGGATTCGACGATCGCTTCCTGATTCGGTGTGTTTGGCTTAGACTCAAACCAGGCTGGTGTCCTGCTTTGTCCGTGTACCGGATGATGCGTGTACACCGTGGATTGCCCTTCGCTGCGTGTGCTGGGTGATTTACCCCCCGAACACGTGGGATTAACCTGGATATGTCGGTTTCGCCTTACACCTGCATCATCGTTGCCCGCTATCGCTTTGCCCTGAAGCGGGCCTGCCAGATTAAAGCGTAAGATACATATTGCGCCCTGCGTAAAGTTCCATTCAGAAGAAATTGTCTGCTTTGTTTGCCTTTTGGCATGGTATTTGAACAAATCATTGATCATGTGACGACCTGTATTCAATCCCACGATCATAGCATAAAAAGCTAAAGTGAAAGGGTTTCTTAACGAGGATTTGTGGTGGGGCGCCAACGGCGCCCTACTTTTTTTTGTACATTGCCCGGGAAGGTTGTTTATTTGTGGCGCGTACAAATTTCTTTAGCCTTGTTGCGACGATACTGCCGGGGCAGGGCTATTTAACCATCCAATCTCCTTTCCGATGTCCATCGTCGAAGAATTTAATGCCTACCGTTCAAAGATGAACGAAAAAATCCTGGGTCAAAACAATTTAGTGCTCAAACGCTTTTTTAACCTGGACACGAATGCTTACCAGGACGGCGCTTTGGATAAAAAAACCAAGGAACTTTTAGGTCTGGTGGCCTCTATGGTCCTGCGCTGTGATGACTGTATCCGGTATCATCTCGGCACCTGTTATGCGCTCGGAACCACGCGCGACGAGATTTTCGAAGTCTTTGCAATAGCTAACCTCGTCGGGGGGTCGATTTGCATCCCGCATACCCGCCGCGCGGTCGAATACTGGGAAGCCCTGGAGAGCGGTACGCCGGGTTAAGCCTGTTCGGGCACGCTTGCGGCAGTTGTCTGCACAGGCCCTCCAAATATAAATTTACCAAGATGCAACAACATTATCTCGACGAGTTGAACCCCGTCCAGCGACAAGCTGCGACCGCAATCGAGGGCCCGGTATTGATCGTGGCAGGCCCGGGCTCCGGTAAGACCAGGGTACTGACTTATCGCATTGCCTATCTGCTTGAACAGCATATCCCGCCCCGAGAAATCCTCGCGTTGACTTTCACCAACAAATCGGCCCGGGAAATGAAAGCCCGGATAGAGAAAGTGGTCGGCAACCGTGCCAACGAAGTGTGGGCCGGAACGTTCCACGCTGTTTTTGCCAGAATACTGCGCGCCGAAGCAGAGAAAATCGGCTATCCCCAGAATTTCACCATCTACGATACCGAGGATTCCAAAAACCTCCTGGGGGCCATCGTGAAGGAATTGAACCTCGACAAAACTCATTACGCACCCAATGTGCTGTTAGGGCGGATTTCAGCAGCAAAAACGGCCCTGGTCACACCTGCCCGATATGTCGAGAACGAAGTTCTGATGCGCCAGGACAGGGCGGCGAGCCGGCCATTCTTTCACATGGTGTATAAAAATTATGCGGAGCGCTGCAAACGTTCCGGGGCAATGGATTTTGATGACCTCCTCTATCGCTTCTATGAACTCCTGCACCGGAACCCCGACGGGGTACTGGAAAAATACCGTCAGAAATTCAGGTATTTGATGATTGATGAATTCCAGGATACCAACCACTTGCAGTATGCCATTGCCATGAAGCTGGTACAATTTCCGGAAAGCCCCCGCAATATCTGCGTAGTAGGTGACGATGCCCAAAGTATATATGGGTTCCGTGGAGCTACGATCCAAAATATCCTCGATTTCGAGCAGGATTTCAAGCCCTATGGTATCCGCGTCTTTAAGCTGGAACAGAATTACCGTTCTACCCGGCATATCGTCCAGGCTGCGAATGTGGTGATCAGACAGAATAAAAATCAAATACCTAAAGAAATCCGTTCGGAAAAAGGGGATGGCTATAAAATACGCGTGATCAAAGCCGTTTCAGATTCCGAAGAAGGTAAGCTGGTGGTGGATACCCTCCTCGAACAAAAGAACCGATTCCACCTCTACAATAAGGATATTGCAATTTTATATCGCACCAACGCCCAATCCCGGATTTTTGAGGAATACCTGCTGCGCTACAACGTCCCGTACCGGGTTTTTGGCGGCCAGTCATTCTATCAGCGCAAGGAAGTCAAAGACTTACTGGCCTATCTCCGACTGGCGGTGAACCCCCTCGACGATGAGGCCCTCAGACGCGTCATCAATTACCCTAAAAGGAATATCGGGGATACTACGGTGGATAAGATCGCCGCCGCTGCCGCTACCCAGGGCATCCCGCTCTGGGAGGGCCTGGGCCGTATCCAGATTGGGGGCAGGACTCAACAGGCCATTGATGCTTTTGTCACCCTGGTCAAAGACCTGCAGGTAATGGCACAAACGGCAAATGCCTATGATGTGGCACTTTCCGCCGCAGAACGCTCCGGTATTGTGGCTTTACTCCGATCAGATACCAGTACCGAGGGCTTGTCGAGAATGGAAAATCTCGGCAACCTGCTCAGCGGAATCAAGTCGTTCACTGAAGAAGACCAGATCGAGCAACTTTATGGGGCACAGGAAAAATCCCTGGCCGCTTATCTTCAAAATATCGCCCTCATCACAGACCTCGACGATAGCGATAAAACCGCAGGTGACCACGTAACACTCATGTCCGTACATTCGGCAAAAGGCCTGGAATTCAAATCCGTCTTCCTCTCCGGTTTGGAGGAAAACCTTTTCCCGTCTATTATGGCCATGGATTCTATGGAAGGCACGGATGAGGAGCGCCGATTGTTCTACGTGGCCATCACTCGGGCAGAACAAATCCTGACCCTGACCTATGCGGCCAGCAGGTATAAATTCGGCCAGGTCCGGTATAATGAACCCAGTCGTTTTTTGGGGGAAATCCCGGCGGAATGCCTCGAAAGCCCGGTTGGATCCAGGCGGGCAACGAGAGTGGATGACGCCGACAGTGAACCCGCAGGTGCGCGGGTATCCGGTAATTTCGCGACGCGTACTAAGGTAGTCAACAATACACCCAGGGTAAACCCTCAGGACTTCAACCCCAGCCCTTCGGATAAAATCCAGACCGGGATGAAAGTACTGCACCTCCATTTCGGGGAAGGAAAAGTATTGAGTATTGATGGGGCAAAAGATAACCGGGTGGCCACCATCTACTTCAGAGAGATTGACCAACCCGAACGAAGAATCATGCTTAAATTCGCAAAGCTCCAGATTTTGGATTGACTGCTCTTGCCGGCATAGGGTAAAAAGTGAGGCTGTCGCACAAGTCCTTTGGCGGTATTCGCCGCCAAAAAATATCTTCTTAAAACGCCGACTTTGTTGATTTTGCGAAGCAAAATCAACAAAGTCGGCGTTTTTAAAAATTCTATGCGCCTTCGGCAGCGAAAGAAAGTTTTGAAAGAACGCTGTTTTCACTGGTTTTGCGAATCAAAATCAGTGAAAACAGTGTTCTTTCAAAATATTATTTGACGGCGTCAGAACACAGCCCCATAATAATGAGACAGCCTTCTCATACAATACATTCTCACCACAGGCGATGAATAAATACAGTGTTCACGGGATTCCGGGACTTAGTTATACTGTAGCTTGAATCGGACAGGGAGGGTAAACATCACCCTGACCGGGCGGCCCCGCTGTTTGCCGGGGATCCATTTATCTCTCAATATGTTCATCATGTTGACTACCCTTAAGGCCTCTTCGCCGCAGCCTGCGCCGATGTCGCGTAGTACCTGCAGGTCGGTGACGCTACCATCTGTATTGACCACGAACTGGACGACCACATTCCCTTCGACACCGTTTTCGCGGGCAACGGCAGGATAGTGGATGTTGGAATAAATGAATTCCATGAGTTTTGCGTCCGCGCAGGCTTTCTTCGCCTTCTGGTCACCGGGAAAATCTTCACATCCCGGGAACCTGGGCATTTCCTCTACTACGACGAAGATTTCCTTTACATCATCCTCCCGGGTTGGTGGCGGAGGGGGTGGGGGCGGGGTCATATTCCGGTCACGCGCCTGCGGGGCAACGGCCGTTATGGCAGAGTTAGCATCAACGGATTGATCTACAAAATTGATTTCCTCATTTTCGTCGAGCACGTCCACCATGGACACTTCCTGTACGGTCGGCGGAGGGGGAGGCGGAGGGGGAGGCGGTGCTTCCTGGCTGCGCGGTACTTCGATTTCCACATCCTCGTCAACGGACAACTGGAAGCCGCCGTCCAGCGTATTTTGTGGGGCAGAGGTGATGTTGAATATCCCGAAGCAGATGCCAAGTGCAAGGACTACCCCAAGCTTGAGGATGGTAGGCTGCCATTGGAACACATTGACGTCGGGATACTTGTTCCGGGCCGTTAGTGGGGAGGCCCACTGCTTGCCCTTGTACTTAGCGTGAAGATCCTCCCTGGATTTGAGTTCGAAATACCGCCTTGCAAAGAGGATCAGGCCGGTGATCGCCAGTAAGCCGGCAAAAAGTGCGCCGAGGACCTGGCCAAGGGTGAAAGAGAGGTTGGATAACATAACGCATGGTTTTGCCCAATCTGGGTATCCGACAATCGGCTGTCTGCCATTTGACCATACAGCCTGTTTACATGGCTAAATTAGCCACAACCTTAAAGCAGGAAGATGACCCTGGTCATAGTGGGGAATGATTTTTATCAAGTATCCCATCACAATAAGTCTGGTAGTCTCGCCGACGGGGACTGGCACCGCAGCGAAAGCCGGATTTTTTTGTAATGCCCCGGCCAAAACAAGTCTAATTTTTTCATTAGCGGGAAACTATTAACTTAGCGTGCCAAAGCCCGATTCAGTATGAGCCAATTTTATCGTTATTTTGGGGAAGCACACCTGCTCCTGGTCCACCTGCCTATCGGTATGATGCTGCTGGCCCTGGTTTTCCAGCGTATGGGCAGAAGGCCCCGCAACGCGGTTTTCCGTACGGTCGTACCCACTATCCTGCTGATCGCATCGGGCTTTGCCGTGCTGGCCTGCATTTCCGGTCTGGTGCTTGCTCCAAGTGGCGACTATAAACCCAGGGAATTGTTCTGGCATCTATGGCTGAGCATCGCACTTACCGCATTGTCTATCGTCGCGTGGCGGTTCAGCGGGCGGGAGCCAGGTACCTGGCAGCTCGATGTCTGGCGGAATTTTATCACTGTAGCAATTTTTATCCTGATGCTCATCACAGGCTACCTCGGCACGATGCTTTCTCATGGGGATGGATATATTAAAGGACCACAGGAGAAGGGCATCAGGCTCGGGGATCCCTCCAGGGCAGCAGAACAATGAGCGCACAGGACGCGTTCCCGCAATATGGAGTACTTCTCTGATACAAAACGGAATTTCCCGGTGCTGCGCAATACGCAGGATGGCCAGGAGCATGGTACCGATTGGCTTGCAATCGAGGAGCCTCTGGAAATACGCCTGGGGTTCGGGCCAAGGGGGCAGCGCGTGCAGCAAACCCTCGCTATTACAATGCGGACACCCGGCCACGATTTTGACCTCGTAATGGGTTTTCTCCTTACCGAAGGTATCATCGGCAGGAAAACCGATATCCTGCAAATGCGGTTTTTAGATGCCGCCGGGGCGCAGATAGTCCTTGCCGAATTACGTCCCGCTCTTCAGGTGGATATGGCGCGGCTCAGCCGGCACTTTTATACCGGCTCGAGTTGCGGGGTATGTGGTAAAACTTCCCTCGATGCAGTACATTGCCAGACGGCCTTCCTGCTTGCTCCCGGTGTCCCCGTCGTACATGCCGCCCTATTTGCCGGCCTTACCGGCGCCTTGCGCCAGGCCCAGTCCCTGTTTGCACATACCGGAGGGGTGCATGCGGCAGCGTTGTTCGATACAGAAGGCCGCTTGCTTTGTGCAAGGGAAGATGTCGGACGCCATAATGCAATGGATAAGCTTGTCGGTGCAACAATGAAAACCACCAGCCTCCCTCTTTCCCACTCGATATGCCTCGTCAGCGGTCGCGCTGGCTTCGAAATTGTCCAGAAGGCACTCATGGCAGGTATCCCCATACTCGTGTCAGTAGGTGCCCCTTCCTCCCTGGCCGTAGAGCTTGCCGAATCCGGGCAAATGACCCTCGTAGGGTTTCTTCGCAACGGGACATATAATATATATTCGGGTAGCGGGCGGATTGCACCCGGCTGAAAACGGATTAACGGCTATTTTTCGACTTTTTTCGCCCGCAGGCATTTTTTTCGCCATTTCCTTTTGATTTGTGATTTTGTGTTGTATCTTTGCGCCGCTCTTAGTCAAGGCCCCGCTTCTCATTTTTGCAGAATGGGCCCATCCGTGACCGGGAGCGCAAAGGGTTAATCCTGATCTGGAGAGAATATTAATAATTCTTCTGCCAGATTTGGATTTTCGTGTAGTTACACGTACCTTTGCAAGCGCTTTGAAAAAGGGTTTTTCGAAAAAATAGAAAAGCCTTTAGCAGTAACGTTAAAACAGGTAATTTTTATGCCAACCATCAATCAATTGGTGCGCAAGGGAAGGGAAAAGGTAGAGTACAAGAGCAAGTCCAGAGCCCTTGACGCATGCCCACAGCGCCGCGGCGTCTGTACGCGGGTCTATACGACAACGCCTAAAAAACCAAACTCTGCCCTGCGGAAAGTGGCCAAAGTGCGCCTCACCAATCAAATCGAAGTGATCGCCTATATTCCGGGCGAAGGCCATAACCTCCAGGAACACTCCATCGTACTGGTACGTGGCGGCCGGGTAAAAGATTTGCCAGGGGTACGCTATACGATCGTGCGCGGCGCGTTGGATACCGCAGGGGTAAAAGACCGCAAGAAAAGCCGTTCCCGCTACGGGACTAAGGCTCCAAAGAAATAATCTTGTTTCATAAAGGAAACTTCCAAGTCCAATAAAATGAGAAAGAGAAAGCCAAAAGCGCGGATAATCCTTCCCGACCCAAGGTACAAAGACCCGATGGTCACCCAGTTTGTCAACCACCTGATGTGGGAGGGTAAGAAAAGTACTGCATTGACAATTTTCTACGATGCACTGGATATTGTCGCAGAACGTACCAAGCAGGAAGAACACGCACTATGGAAAAAAGCGCTGAATAATGTCATGCCGCAGGTAGAAGTCCGGAGCCGGCGTATCGGGGGCGCTACTTTCCAAATCCCTACGGAAATCCGCGCCAAGCGCAAAACGTCCATCGGGATGAAATGGTTGATTAAATTCTCCCGCCAGCGCAGCGGTAAAGGTATGGCAGAAAAGCTGGCTGCCGAAATTATCGCCGCAAGCAAAGGGGAAGGTGCCGCAGTGAAAAGAAAAGAAGATACGCACCGTATGGCAGAGTCCAACCGCGCATTCGCACATTTCAGGGTTTAATCCGAACGATAACCTTCAAAGAAACTTATTAAACGCCTTCAAGGCCAAACCATGTCAAAAGATCTTAAATATACGCGAAATATCGGCATCGCTGCCCATATTGATGCCGGCAAAACAACCACCACTGAGCGTGTGCTTTATTATACGGGGATCAGCCACAAAATTGGTGAAGTCCACGATGGCGCAGCAACGATGGATTGGATGGAGCAGGAACAGGAGCGGGGGATCACCATCACTTCCGCAGCGACCAAAGCCCGCTGGAGCTGGAAAGATCAGGAATATGTGGTCAATATCATCGATACGCCCGGCCACGTGGATTTCACCGTCGAGGTAAACCGTTCGCTCAGGGTACTCGATGGCCTGGTGTTCCTTTTCTGCGCAGTCAGTGGCGTTGAGCCACAGTCCGAAACTAACTGGCGCCTGGCAGATAACTATAAGGTACCTCGTATCGGTTTCGTCAATAAGATGGATCGCTCCGGTGCCGATTTCTTCAATGTAGTTAACGATGTAAAAACAAAACTCGGCTCTAATGCGATCCCGCTGCAAGTACCTATCGGCTCTGAAGAGTCGTTCAAAGGGGTAGTTGACCTGATCACCAATGAGGCGATTGTGTGGAATGAGACGGATAATGGAATGACCTATACGACGATTCCAATTCCGGCCGACCTGGTGGCTACAGTTAATGAATACAGAGAGAAACTCCTCGAAGCAGTAGCGGAGTACGATGATACGCTGATGGAGAAATTCTTCGAAGATCCTAATTCCATCTCTCCCGACGAGATGCGGGTAGCTATCCGCGCTGCTGTCTGCGATATGAAATTCGTTCCGATGATGTGCGGGTCGGCTTTCAAGAACAAAGGGGTCCAGGCAGTCCTGGATGCTGTTTGCGCCTTCCTGCCCTCTCCGCTGGATATTGATGCGGTAAAAGGGATCAACCCGAAGACGGATTTAGAAGAAATTCGCCGTCCTACCGTGGCAGACCCCTTTGCAGCCCTGGCATTCAAAATCGCAACTGATCCTTTCGTGGGCCGCCTTGCGTTCCTCCGCGTTTACTCGGGCGCACTCGATGCGGGTTCTTATGTGCTGAATACGCGTTCGGGGAATAAGGAGCGTATCTCCCGCCTCTATCAGATGCACGCAAACAAGCAAAACCCGATTGACCGGGTGGAAGCTGGTGATATTGCAGCTGCAGTGGGTTTCAAAGATATCCGCACGGGCGATACACTCTGTGATCTGGATAAGCCGATCGTACTGGAAAGCATGGTCTTCCCCGAACCGGTGATCTCTATCGCTGTCGAACCGAAGTCGCAAAAAGATCTCGATCGCCTGGGTATGTCGCTCTCCAAACTCGCTGAGGAGGATCCTACCTTCCGCGCGAAGTTCGATGAAGAAACCAATCAGACGGTCATCAGCGGTATGGGCGAATTGCACCTCGAAATTATCGTGGACCGCCTCCGCAGGGAGTTCAAGGTAGAGTGTAACCAGGGTGCCCCACAGGTAAATTATAAAGAAGCCCTCACATCAAGTGTGTCACACCGGGAGCGTTTGAAGAAGCAGACCGGTGGAGCAGGGATGTTCGCCGATATGGAATTCGAGCTTGGTCCTGCAGACGAGGAGTTCCTCGAGAGCGAGGACTTCAAGAACGGAAAAACAAAACTCCAGTTCGTCTGGGGGATCGTGGGTGGCGCAATTGATAAAAATTATATGAAGCCGATTCAGGATGGTTTCAAGGCGATGATGAACAACGGCGTACTTGCAGGTTTCACTATTGATAGCATGAAAGTGCGGGTATTCGATGGTTCTATGCACGCTGTTGACTCCAAACCGATTGCCTTCGAACTTTGTGCCAAGGATGGCTTCAGGGCAGCAGCCCCCAAGGCTAAGCCAGTTATCCTCGAGCCGATTATGAAACTCGAAGTGGTAACACCAGATGAGTATGTCGGTGCGGTAATTGGCGACCTTAACCGCCGCCGCGGTATGCCAAAAGGCCAGGAACCACGTATCGGTGGCGTAATCTCTGTTCAGGCAGAGGTGCCGCTGGCGGAAATGTTCGGATATGTCACGCAATTGCGTACGATCACTTCCGGGCGCGCAAGCTCTACAATGGAATTCTCTCATTACTCAGAGGCTCCCGCAGGAATAGCCAAAGAAGTAATTGAGAAAGCAAAAGGAGCTGTTAAAGTTTGAACCTAAAACATAATGCCATCCGGTAAAGGCCGGATGGCAATTTTTTTGACATCTTATAAATTCGTCTTTCAGGCATGAATCAAAAGATCAGGATTAAACTTCGTTCCTACGACCATAATCTCGTAGATAAATCAACGGAGAAAATTGTCAAAACTGTGCGCAATAGTGGCGCCGTCGTAACCGGACCGATTCCGCTGCCCACTGAGAAAAAAGTGTTCACCGTGCTTCGTTCGCCGCACGTCAACAAAAAATCCAGGGAGCAGTTCCAGTTGCGCACACACAAGCGCTTGATCGAAATTTACACACCCACACAAAAAACAGTGGACGCCTTGTCCAAGCTGGAATTGCCAAGTGGGGTTGATATTCAGGTAAAGTTGACGTAATCGTCTTTAATCGTATATTCCAGGGCGTATCCCGGTTTTGGGAGGCCCGTGATTGAAAACCATCGGTTTTCTGCGTGCAACGGCTGGCCCGTGTCTATTAACTAAAGTGTTCGCTTCGCCCGCAGAATCTGTAAAATATACCACTGATGAACGGATTGATCGGTAAAAAAGTCGGAATGACCAGCATCTTTGACCAAGGCGGCAAAAACGTCGCATGCACGGTCATCGAAATAGGTCCCTGTGTTGTAACGCAGGTTAAAACGGAAGCGTCTGATGGCTACAATGCGATCCAGATAGGCTTCGGCACTGCCAAAGAAAAAAACACCACCCAAGCCCAAATGGGCCATTTTAACAAAGCTGGCTCGGAGCCAAAACGCAGGATCGTGGAATTCCGGGACTTCAATGTCGTGACGAAATCACTCGGTGATCTGGTCAATGTAGATGAGGTCTTTAAGGAAGGGGATATCGTGCACGCCATCGGCTCTACTAAGGGTAAGGGCTTCCAGGGGGTCGTTAAACGCCACGGCTTCGGAGGGGTAATGAATGCTACCCACGGTCAGCATAACCGCCTTCGCGCTCCTGGCTCCATGGGCGCATCTTCCTTTCCCTCCAGGGTTTTTAAGGGAAAGCGGATGGCCGGACGTACGGGCAACGAGCGCGTGAAAATCAAAAACCTGAAGGTGCTGAAGGTGTTCGCAGATCAAAACCTCGTGCTGGTCAAAGGGGCTATCCCCGGCCATACAGGCGCATTTGTGATCCTCGAGAAAAAAAAGTAATCATTAGCCTGCAACCAGGCAACGTTTAATCTGCAAGCCATGAAATTGGAAATATTCAACATCAATGGGGAAAGAACCGGTCGGGAGGTCGAGCTACCGGAAAATATCTTTGGCATAGACCCAAATGAGCACTCGCTTTACCTGGCAGTCAAAGCTTATCTGGCTAACCAACGCCAGGGGACCCATAAATCAAAAGAACGCTCAGAAATGTCGGGCTCGACCCGGAAATTACACCGCCAAAAGGGAACGGGCGGCTCCCGGAAAGGGGATATCAATAACCCGCTCTACTATGGCGGCGCACGGGTGTTCGGACCTCGCCCCCGCGATTATACCCAGAAACTTAATAAAAAGGTCAAACTCCTTGCCCGGAAGTCCGCACTCAGCGCAAAGGCGCGGAATAGCGCACTCATGATCGTCGAAGATTTTAGCTTCGATGCTCCACGGACTAAAAGCTTCATACAAATCCTCGACCGCCTGAATATCGGGTCTGCAAAAAGTGTAGTGGTAACCGGTGATTACGAAAAGGCAGTGTACTTGTCTTCCAGGAACCTGCCTAATGCCAAAGTGGTGCGCGCACAAGACTTGAATGTTTATAATATACTGAATGCCAACACTTTAGTGCTTTCAGAACGTGCAGTGGAGATCATAAAACAATCATTTGAATAACCGTGCCTAAGGGCTCCCGGAATCTTTTATACCATGGCAAAGAAAAATATCCTGATTAAACCGATCATAACGGAAAAATCAGAAAAATTGTCGGCGAAGCGCAAGACCTACTGCTTCAAGGTGGATAAGAAGGCGAATAAGATCGAAATCAAAAACGCCGTAGAGGAAATGTTCAACGTGTCGGTAGAGTCTGTAAATACTATGGTCGTGCCCGGAAAGGCAAAGAGTAGAAATACGAAGTCCGGCGTCCTCCGTGGCCGTAAACCTTCCTACAAGAAGGCTTATGTAAAAGTGGCAGAGGGCGAGGAGATTGATTTCTACACTGAATTGTAATTATTTCCCGCCACAAGCGGGCTAAATGTCAAACTGTTCGTGTCGGGGCAAAGTATGGTAAGACCTCCGGCGATGAACAAAAAAACGCCATACGATAATGTCAATCAAAAAATTCAGCCCGGTCACTCCGGGCCTTCGTTACAGGGTAGGAAGTGGGTTTACCGAGCTTACAACAGATAAGCCGGAAAAGAGCCTGCTCGCGCCGATCAAAAAATCCGGTGGCCGCAATAACCAGGGTCGCCGTACTATGCGCCAGCGTGGCGGAGGTCACAAGCGTCGTTATCGCATCATTGATTTCAAGCGCGATAAGGATGGTGTTCTGGGTACGGTGCAAACGATCGAATACGATCCCAACCGCAGCGCATATATCGCTCT
Source organism: Lewinellaceae bacterium (assembly GCA_040382095.1). Classification (GTDB taxonomy): domain Bacteria; phylum Bacteroidota; class Bacteroidia; order Chitinophagales; family Saprospiraceae; genus JADJPL01. The sequence continues at coordinate 37,196 of JBEIGB010000008.1, read as the reverse complement.
TGTTGAATACGCAGACAGCGAAAAGCGCTATATCCTTGCTCCGGATAAGTTGAAGGTCGGGGCGCAAGTGATCTCTGGTGCCGGGGCTCCTCCCAATGTTGGTAATGCACTGCCGCTGAAGGAAATCCCGCTTGGCTCTGCGATCCACGCCATCGAGCTGCAGCCTGGCCGTGGTGCTGCACTGGCACGTAGCGCCGGCACTTACGGGGTATTGATGGGCCGCGAAGATCGCTATGCTTCGGTTAAACTGCCTTCAGGTGAACTTCGTCGCGTGTTGCTTACTTGCAGAGCGACAATGGGGACTACATCTAATCCAGATCACGGCCTCGAAGTATTCGGTAAGGCAGGTCGCAAGCGCTGGGTTGGTCGCCGACCGCACGTCCGTGGCGTCGCAATGAACCCTGTTGACCACCCGATGGGCGGTGGCGAAGGTAGGGCTTCTGGTGGACACCCACGTTCAAGGACGGGCATCATGGCAAAAGGCCAGAAAACCCGCAATCCTAAAAAAGGATCGTCCAAGCTGATTATTTCTAAACGGAAATCGTCTAAAAATTAATTCACGGTGCCCGGGACTATGCCCCGGGCGACGCAAATAAATGCTCCGATGGCAAGATCTATCAAAAAAGGGCCTTACATCTTTCATAAGTTGATGGAAAAGGTGCTGAAGTCCAAAGAGTCCAACCGCAAAGCGGTCATAAAGACCTGGTCCCGCGCATCTATGATTATCCCGGATATGGTCGGGGAAACCATCGCCGTACATAATGGAAAAACCTTTATTCCGGTGTTCGTTACCGAGAATATGGTCGGCCATAAACTCGGTGAATTCGCCCCGACGCGTAACTTTAAAGGCCACTCCGGCAACCGTAAAAAATAATTGGCAGAGGCGTTTGGCCTGGCTTTTGATTGGTTAACCCGTCGCTTGCCGCCAAACAAAATCAAAATATTCATGGAAGCAGTAGCAAAACTCAAGAATGTGCCGATGTCGGCCCGTAAAATGCGCCTGGTAGCAGAAATTATCCGCGGAAAGCAGGTAGAGGAGGCAATCACCATACTGCGCTTTACTAAAAAAGAAGCAGCAGATTGGTTGGGCAAACTGGTCCGCAGTGCCGTTGCAAATTGGGAAGTCAAAGCAGGCGGTGAAAGTGCGGAAGATTTCGAGGTGTATATCAAAACCGCAATGGTGGATGGCGGCTCGATTATGCGCCGGTTCCGTCCGGCCCCTCACGGACGGGCACACCGTATCCGCAAGCGCTCTAACCACGTTACGATCGTGGTAGCCAACCGCTTGCCGATGGGGGATGAATCTGGCACAGGGGTGTAGGCAGTGGCCGAAACCAGCTATTATAACTAAAATTGTACGATTTTTAATTAGTATTTTAATATGGGTCAAAAGACAAATCCAATTGGCAACCGCTTAGGCATTATCAGGGGATGGGAGTCCAACTGGTTTGGCGGCAAGGAATATGCCCAGAAAGTTGTCGAAGACGAAAAAATCCGCAACTACCTCAATGCACGTATCGCTAAAGGGGGGATCGCAAGGATTTTCATCGAACGCAACCTCCGCCGTGTCACGGTAACCATCAATACTTCCCGCCCAGGAATCATCATCGGCCGTGGCGGACAGGAAGTGGACCGTATCCGCGAAGAGCTCAAAAAGCTTACGGATAAAGAAGTGCAGATTAATATCGCCGAAATCCGTAAGCCTGAACTGGATGCCGCTATCGTGGCAGAATCTATCGCAAAGCAGCTCGAAGCGCGGATCAACTATCGCCGCGCCATTAAAATGGCTATCCAGTCCACAATGCGCGCCGGCTCGGAAGGCATTAAGGTACGGATATCCGGCCGTCTGAATGGCGCTGAAATGGCCCGTACAGAAGAATATAAGGAGGGCCGCACGCCGCTGCATACTTTCCGCGCAGATATTGACTACTCGCTGAAGGAAGCACAGACAGTCTATGGAAAAATAGGTATCAAGGTCTGGATATGTAAAGGTGAAGTCCTGGGTAAACGCGACCTTTCCCCAATCCTCACAGCTCCAAAACGCGAGACGGGCGGCAGTGGGAGCGGACGCCCGGCAGGCGACCGCGAGCGTAGCGGTGGTGATCGCGGTGGCCGTCAGCGACGCGGTGGCGACCGCGGTGGCGAAAGGGGGGGCGACCGTGGCGGTAGGCGAAATGATCGTCGCCGGTAGTCGGCCTCCAAAATACGCATACCTTTGCCCAACTTTTTTTGAGTCCGGCAATATGTTTTTTTGAATTGCTGCTAAAAACAAAATAAAATGTTACAGCCTAAAAGAACCAAATACCGCAAACAGCAGAAGGGACGGATCAAAGGGATCGCCTATAAAGGGGGTACCGTGGCTTTTGGGAGCTTCGGATTAAAAGCTACCACGGGTGGACGCCTCACTAACCGACAGATCGAATCCGCCCGTATCGCCATGACGCGCTACATGAAGCGCGAAGGCCAGGTATGGATCCGTATCTTCCCGGATAAGCCGATTACCAAGAAACCTCAGGAAGTGCGGATGGGTAAGGGTAAGGGTGCTGTTGACCATTGGGTAGCACTTGTTAAACCCGGACGGATTATGTTCGAAATCGACGGGGTGCCGCATGATGTTGCTGCTGAAGCCCTCCGCCTCGCAGCCCAGAAACTGCCCTTGCTGACGAAAGTCGTACTGCGACCGGATATTGTAGCAGGTTAAGTGTTCTCAGTCGAAGTTATGGATATTAGATGCCCGCCACGGTATCCCAATCCGTAACAGATCATTAATACATTCATTGTTAATCTTTAATGCCATGGCAAGCAAAAAATTCAAAGAACTTCAGGAATATAGCCTTGAAGACCTCCGGGTAGAACTGGAGACCACAGAAACAAGCTATCAGAAAATGAGGTTCGACCATGCAATCAAAGGTCTCGAAGATCCAATGCGGCTCCGCGAAGTCCGCCGCGATATCGCGCGGATCCTAACGGAAATCCGCCGCCGTGAATTGCTGGACGCCCCTGCCGAAATACTGGCGGGCAGGTCGCGTCTCCGCACCAGAAGAAGAAAAGAAGCTTAAAGACCTTTGTTGCAGCCCTCAAATTGGATGAAAATGGAAAGAAATCTTCGTAAAACACGAGTCGGGGTCGTATCCAGTAATAAAATGGAAAAAACGATTTCCGTAACGGTCGAGCGTAAGCTCATGCACCCAATCTATGGTAAGTTCGTCAAGAAAAACAAAAAGTTTATGGCACATGACGAAGAAAATGCCTGCCAGATCGGCGATGTGGTGCGTATCATGGAAACCAGGCCACTGAGCAAATTGAAGCGTTGGCGACTGGTGGAAATTATCGAAAAAGCAAAGTAACAATTTTCCTGGATTAAGGAGACCCATCGTCTCAACGATGTGCAGACTCCGTAAACCGTTATAGTCATGATTCAACAGGAAAGCAGACTTAAAGTAGCAGATAACAGCGGCGCCAAGGAAGTGCTCTGTATCCGCGTGTTGGGAGGCTCCCACCGCAGGTACGCCTCCGTAGGCGATAAAATCGTCGTCTCTGTAAAAGATGCCTCCCCAGGGGGAATTAAAAAAGGTGCAGTCTCCAAGGCGGTGATCGTACGGACTAAGAAAGAAATCCGTAGAAAAGATGGATCCTATATCCGTTTCGACGATAATGCCTGCGTGCTGCTCAATGCACAGGATGAGCCAAGGGGTACGCGTATCTTCGGGCCGGTGGCACGGGAACTGCGCGAAAGGGACTATATGCGTATCGTCTCCCTCGCACCCGAAGTGCTTTAAAGTGTACGGCAACCGGTGAGTGTTCAACAAAAATAGGCGGGTATGCCTGAATGCCCGGAAAACAATCAACAACAATGAAAAAGAAAGCTCATAACAATACCGCAAAGCGCTTTTCACCTAAGCTGAAAATCAAAAAAGGGGATAAGGTGGTGGTCATTGCCGGCGCTTACCGCGATCCTTCAAAAGTGCGTGAGGTGATGGAAGTTTTTCCTGATGTAAACCGCGTTCTCGTTGACCAGGTAAACCTGGTAAAAAAGCACGTTAAATCAACCCAAAATGAGCCTGGCGGGATTAAACAGCAACCGGCACCTATCCACATTTCTAATGTCATGGTAGTGGATCCCCAAACCGGCAAGCCCACCCGTATCGGGCGCAAAGCTGATGAAGACGGCAATATTGTGCGTTATTCCAAAAAATCCGGCGAAATCTTAAAGTGATGAGTTATACAATGAGGTTAAAGAAAAAATATCAGGAGGAAGTTATCCCTGCGCTGATGGAACAGTTCCAGTACAGTTCTGTCATGGAGGTACCTAAATTGGTCAAAATCTCCCTCAATCAGGGCGTAGGTGCTGCTACCCAGGATAAGAAACTGGTGGACAGCGCTGCAGAAGAGCTTTCCCTGATCTCCGGCCAAAAGGCCGTGGTCACCAGGGCAAGGAAGTCTATTTCTAACTTCAAGCTCCGTGAAGGCATGCCCATCGGGACGCGTGTGACCTTGCGCAGCGAACGTATGTACGAATTCCTCGACCGCCTGATCAGTGTAGCACTGCCACGGGTGCGCGACTTCCGCGGAATCAGCGACAAAAGCTTCGATGGCAGGGGCAATTATTCAATGGGGATAACCGAACATATCATTTTTCCAGAAATAAATATTGATAAGGTCAGCCGGATCTCGGGCCTGGATGTCACTTTCGTCACAACGGCCAAAACGGATGCCGAGGCCCTCGCTTTGCTGAAAGGGCTTGGGTTACCTTTCAAAAACCAGAAAAACAATTAATGCATTATGGCTAAGAAATCTATCATCGCAAGGGAAAGAAAAAAAGCCCGCCTCGTGGCCAAGTATGCTGACTTGCGCAAGCAATTGAAAGCGGAGGGCCGCTGGGATGAACTCGATGAACTGCCGCGCAATTCGAACCCCATCCGCCTCCACAACCGTTGCCAGTTGACGGGTAGGCCAAAAGGGTATATGCGCTTCTTCGGGCTTTGTAGGGTGAAGTTCCGCGATATGGCACTGGATGGTAAAATTCCCGGTGTCACCAAGGCTAGCTGGTAATTTTTTTAACAGCCGGAAAGGTTCCGAATAATCCCGGAATACCGCCTGGCGAAATATGTAATACAATGGCTGTTTCAGATCCTATTGCAGATTATTTGACGCGTATCCGAAACGCGCAACTTGCCGGCCACAAGATCGTGGATATCCCGGCTTCAAGCCTCAAAAAGGCCATCACGGAAATACTCTACGAACAGGGGTATATCCTGAAGTACAAGGTAGAGGAAAAAGCATCCAAAGGCGGTCAGGACCTTATCCGAATCGCGCTCAAGTACGATCCCGCTTCTAAAAAGCCAATTATCCGCGAGCTGGGGCGGATTAGCAGGCCGGGCCTTCGGAAATATGCCAAGGCGGGTGAGTTGCCCAGAATCATCAATGGTCTTGGTATCGCAGTCGTTTCCACCTCTCAGGGGGTTATGACAGACAAAAAAGCACGTGAGCTCCATGTCGGTGGCGAACTGCTTTGCTATGTGTATTAATTCCTAAACCGTTACAAATCTGTTAACAATGTCAAGAGTAGGTAAAGTGCCCATCGCAATCCCTACAGGGGTAGAAATCAAGGTGAGCAAAGGGAATCTGGTAACGGTCAAAGGGCCTAAAGGCGAATTGAAGCAGCAGGTAGATCCAGATATTTCCCTCGAAATCGAGAACGGCCAACTGTCGGTCAAACGACCAACAGACCAAAAGCGCCACCGCGCTTTCCACGGCCTGTACCGCGCCCTTATCAATAATATGGTAGAGGGGGTCAATAATGGTTTCACAAAACAACTGGAACTCGTCGGGGTTGGTTACCGGGTCGCCGCTGTCGGCCAGGTACTTGAACTTAGCGTGGGCTATTCGCACCCGATCATCTTTGTCCTTCCACAGGAAATCAAAGTGGAGACAAAAACGGAGAAAGGCTCCAACCCGACGATTATTCTCCATAGCAACGATAAACAGCTGTTGGGGCAGGTTGCCGCCAAGGTGCGTGGCTTCCGTAAACCCGAGCCCTACAAAGGCAAAGGTATCCGCTTGTCCAACGAGACTATTCGCCGTAAGGTGGGCAAAACCGGCGGTAAAGGCAAGAAGTAAGCTCACTTGTCGTTTCATTCATTGGGTCTTGGGTTTTGCCCTGAGGCACTACACTAAGACAAAATAAAAAAAACATGAAACTTTCTAAAGACCAAAAGCGCAAAAAGATTCACCTGCGCATCAAAAAAAATCTGAAAGGTACCGATGAGCGGCCACGGCTCAATGTTTTCCGTAGTAACCGCTACATATCAGCCCAAATTATTGATGACCTGGCTGGCCATACTATTGCCGCTGCATCTTCGCGGGAAGCAGTTGTCCCAAAGGATATCAATAAAACTGAACAGGCTAAAATGGTAGGTAAAATGCTGGCTGAAAGGGCTGTTCAGGCGAGTGTCTCCACGATTGTTTTCGACCGTGGAGGGTATCTCTACCATGGTAGGGTAAAAGCACTTGCAGATGGTGCACGCGAAGGCGGCCTCAACTTTTAATTCAACTTTAATCGGAAAAAATAATGGATAAAAGAAATTCCAACCGGGTCAAACCCGCCGAAACAGAGCTTAAGGAAAAGCTCGTACAGCTCAACCGGGTAGCTAAAGTGACCAAAGGGGGCCGTACGTTCAGCTTCGCGGCGATTGTTGTTGTCGGCGATGGAAAAGGTACTGTGGGCCATGGATTGGGTAAGGCCCGGGATGTATCGGAGGCGATCTCCAAAGCCGTGGACGATGCGAAGAAGAACCTGGTCACTGTTCCCGTATATAAGGGTACGATTCCGCATGCCATCCTCGCTAAGTTCAAATCAGGACGCGTCCTGATTAAGCCGGCGGCAGACGGTACCGGCGTTATCGCAGGTGGGGCAATGCGGGCAGTACTCGAAATCGCGGGTATCCACAACGTATTGGCAAAGTCGCAGGGTTCTTCAAATCCACACAACGTGGTGAAGGCAACGATCCACGCCTTGACCCTGCTGCGCGACCCGGGCGAAGTTGCCCGTCATCGTGGCCTGTCCCTGAAGAAATTGTTCCAGGGCTGATCGGTAAAGAATATTGCTCACAAGAAGGTACTTAAAAAATAACGGACATGGCAAAGGTCAAAGTCACCCAGATGCGCAGCATCATAGATCGCCCCAAGCGCCAGAAAGATACCATAAAAGCGCTCGGCCTGCGCCGGATCAGCCACAGCGTGGTCAAGGAGGCAACCCCCCAGATCATGGGAATGATCAATAAGGTGCGCCACCTCGTAACGGTAGAGGAAGTCGCCGGGTAAAACCGCGTAGCCTCGATTCTTCATTCTGAAAATGCGTAATCATGGAACTGCATAATCTTAAGCCTGCACAAGGCGCCACAAAGAAAAGAAAGCGCATCGCCCGTGGCCAGGGTTCTGGGCATGGCGGAACAGCCACGAAAGGGCATAAAGGTGCGAAATCCCGCTCAGGGGATAAGCTAAAGCGCAATTTTGAAGGCGGTCAGATGCCTTTGCAAATGCGATTGCCGAAGGTCGGCTTTAAAAGCCTGAATAAAATTCATTATGTGCCCCTTAATCTGGAGCAGATTCAGGCTATTCACGAGAAGTTTGGTACAGATGCATTGACCCTGGAATTCCTGAAGGAAAAGGGTTACCTGAGCCGCACGGACAAGGTTAAAGTTCTCGCTCGTGGGGAACTGACCGCAAAGGTGAGTGTCAGCGTACACAAAATCTCCGCCACAGCCCGGGAAGCGATCGAAAAGGCCGGTGGGACTGTTCATCTAGTTTAATCCAGGAACATGAAAAGTTTAATTACCGTTCTACGCAATATCTGGAGTATCTCCGACCTCCGCTTCAGGATTCTTTTCTCGATTGCGCTGATCGCGGTCTATCGGCTCGGTAGCTACATCGTGCTGCCAGGGGTCATCCCCGCCGTGCTGGAACGCGCCAACGAATCCGGTGCTACCGATTTGATCGGTTTGATCAATACATTCACCGGTGGGGCATTTACTAACGCTTCTGTGTTCGCGCTCGGGATTATGCCGTATATCACCGCTTCGATTATTATTCAGCTCCTGGGTTTTGCTGTGCCATATTTCCAGCGGCTTCAGCAAAAAGAAGGGGAGTCCGGACGAAAAAAACTCAACCAGCTCACCCGTCTGCTGACAGTGGCGATCACGCTCGTCCAGAGTGGGGGCTATCTGACGTATCTGACGTCCGCAGGAGCAGTGGATGCCAATATACCCTCCGGGATATTTTGGTTCTCCAATATTATTATTCTTTCGGCAGGTACCGTATTCGCCATGTGGCTCGGCGAACGGATAACGGATAAGGGTATCGGCAATGGTGTTTCCCTCCTGATCATGGTGGGGATTATCGCCACGCTCCCCGGATCATTGATATTCGAATTCCAGTCACAGCTCGATAACAACCGCCTTCTGTTGTTCGTCCTGGAACTGGCTGTGTTGTTCGTCATCACCATGGCAACGATTCTGATCGTTCAGGCGGTCAGACGTATCCCTATCCAGTTCGCTAAGCGGATGGTAGGCCGCGAAGCCGGCGTGGTGCCTCAGTCTGGTGCAAGGGATTATCTCCCCCTGAAGCTCAATGCGGCAGGTGTCATGCCCATTATTTTTGCACAGGCTTTGATGTTCCTTCCCGCTACGGTAGCTCAGTTCGTGAGTCGTGACGGTGATCTTTCCGCAAGCCCGGTGTTGCTGGCGCTAAACGACTTCACCTCGGTGCCTTACAATGTGGTTTATTTCATCCTGGTGGTGTTGTTTACGTATGTATATACTGCACTCCTGGTCAATCCACAGAATTATGCGGATCACCTGAAGCGTCAAAATGCGTTCATTCCTGGGGTAAAGCCTGGTCAGGCGACTTCGGAGTATATTGATTCGATTACGTCGCGTATAACGCTTCCCGGTTCAATTTTCCTGGGCTTAATTGCCATCCTGCCGGCTTTCGCCGCAGGGGTAGGGGTGAACAGGGGCTTCTCGATCTTCTTCGGGGGGACAAGCCTCCTGATCCTGGTGGGCGTTGCGCTGGATACTTTGCAGCAGATCGAAAGCCAATTACTCACGCGCCACTACGAGGGCCTCGTGAAATCTGGCAGATTACAGGGTAGGACGGGTTCCGGAAGATTTCAGGGGATCGGCGCAAATGGTTAATATGACGGTCTGTGCCGCCTTATAAGTACAGATTATAGGGTATTATGGTATTTTATAAGACAGAAGAGGAAATTGAACTGATCCGGGAAAATTGTATCCTGGTATGCAAAACCCTTGCTGTTGTCGCTGAAAAAATCCGCCCGGGGATATCAACCTGGGAACTGGATCAGCTGGCGGAAACCTTTATTCGCGATCATGGGGCTGCCCCTGGATTCAAAGGCTACAGGGGGTTCCCCGCAACGCTGTGTATCTCTGTGAACGAACAGGTGGTACATGGTATTCCCAAGCCTGCAACGCTCGTCCAACCAGGAGATATCGTCTCTGTTGACTGTGGTGTGGTACGCAATGGTTTCTACGGAGATGCCGCTTATACTTTTATGGTCGGTGCGGTGTCAGATGAAAAAGTCAAATTGTGCCAGTCAACGCTGAATGCACTCTTCATCGGGATAGAACAGGCCGTCGCAGGAAACAGAATAGGGGATATTGGAAGTGCGATACAGGAATACATCGAACGAACCTGTGGTTTCAGTATCGTCCGGGATCTCGTAGGCCATGGGATTGGCAGGAACCTTCACGAAAAACCTGAAGTACCCAACTACGGTAAGCGTGGAAAAGGGCTTAAACTTCAGGAAGGGCTCACGATCGCAATCGAGCCAATGGTCAATTTAGGCAGGAAAGAGGTCAGGACCCTGAAAGATGGCTGGACAGTGGTGACTTCCGACAAAACGGTATCCGCGCATTATGAGCATACCGTAGCAGTCAAAAAAGGTGCGGCAGATGTCCTTTCAGATCATCGCTTTATTGAAAAAGCGGTGGCGGCTAATCAGGAACTCACTCCCCTGAAGGCACCGGATACTGCGCGTTCGTTTGGTAGTTGAAAGTTTTTAGGTTACGCGAAAGGAATTTAACACAAACTTTCGTATCTTTGCACTCCGAAAATCGTTCTATGGGAAAAAAAAATTTGATCAAGCAGGACGGAATTATCGAAGAAGCACTTTCCAATGCGATGTTCCGTGTGCGTTTGGAAAATGATCACCAGATTATTGCGACGATTTCCGGTAAGATGCGCATGAATTATATCCGTATCCTGCCGGGGGATAAGGTCTCTGTAGAGATGTCGCCCTACGACCTTACCCGCGGGCGGATTATCTACCGATACAAATAAGGATTATTAGAAAGTACAAATGTAAAACAAGCAGTAATGAAAGTCAGGGCTTCTGTAAAAAAGCGTTCAGCCGATTGCAAAATCGTACGCAGGAAAGGTAAAGTGTACATTATCAATAAGAAAAACCCCAAGTTGAAACAGCGGCAGGGGTAAATCATCATTAAAACAACAGCACACGATGGCACGTATCGCAGGTATTGATTTACCGAGAAACAAAAGAGGGGTAATCGGCCTGACCTATATTTTCGGTATCGGGCGTTCGTCCGCTTCCGATATCCTCGCACAGGCAGGCATTGATGAGAATGTGAAAGTGGAAGATTGGACGGATGAAAACATCCGGGAAATTTCCAGGATCATTACGTCCCAATTCAAAACGGAAGGCGAACTTCGCACCGAAGTGCAGCTCAGTATCAAGCGCTTAATGGATATTGCCTGCTACCGGGGTCTCCGCCACCGCAAGGGTCTCCCACTCCGGGGGCAACGCACACGTACCAACGCCCGCACACGCAAGGGCAAGCGTAAAACGGTGGCCAATAAGAAGAAGGTGACCAAGTAACCTATAGCTTTTTCGCAACGTATAATGTAGTTCAATGGCAAAGTCAACAAAAAAAGTCAAAAAACGGAATGTCAAAGTGGAGTCTGAAGGCTTCGCTTACGTCCAGGCTACTTTCAATAATATTATCGTATCGCTGACCAACCGCCAGGGACAGGTTATCTCCTGGTCTTCTGCTGGTAAGTCAGGCTTCCGGGGCTCTAAGAAAAATACGCCTTACGCCGCACAGGTGGCCGCAAGCGATGCCGCCAAGACCGCTTATGAAGCAGGGATGCGCTCTGCCGAGGTGTTTGTGAAAGGTCCTGGCTCTGGCCGCGAAGCGGCTATACGGGCACTCGACACCGCAGGCATCCGGGTTTCCAAAATCAAGGACGTGACGCCGGTGCCGCATAATGGCTGCCGTCCGCCCAAGCGCAGAAGAGTTTAATCTATATCCGTTAAAGTAGTTTTATCATGGCAAGATATACAGGGCCTAAAACAAAAAAGGCAAGAACTTTCGGCGAAGCAATCTATGGGGCAGATAAGTGCCTGGAGCGTAGAAAGTACCCCCCCGGCCAGCATGGCCTGACGCGCAAACGCAAACAGCGTTCAGATTATGCAGTCCAGTTGCTGGAAAAACAGAAAGCTAAATATACCTACGGTCTGCTGGAGCGCCAATTCCGCAAAACGTTCGAAAGGGCAACCAGCAAGAAGGGCGTAACAGGCGAAGTCCTCCTGCAATTGCTGGAAGCACGCCTCGATAATACGGTATTCCGCCTGGGTATCGCCCCAAGCCGGGACGCTGCCCGCCAGTTGGTCACCCACAAACACATCATGGTGAATGGTGTACTGACCAATATCCCCTCATTCTCGCTACGCCCCGGTGATGTAGTATCCGTGCGCGGCAAGTCACAGGGGCTGGAAGTTATCAGGAGTTCGGTCGGCGCTAAACACGATGTCCGCCGCTTCCCCTGGATAGAGTTTAACCCGGACAAAATGGAAGGCAAATTCCTCGAATTCCCGTCAAGGGAAAGTATCCCGGAAAAAATCAACGAACAACTCATCGTCGAATTGTATTCCAAGTAATATTCTGCTCTTTGACAGCCGCGCAGCGGCTGTCAAAGTACGTTATGCAGTTAGCTGACTTTGCTTATAAATATGCCCGCTCGACAAAGCGGCTTTCATTGGTCAACATCAATTTCTATGAATATTCTCAATTTCCAGAAACCCGATAAGATCGTCCTGCAAAAATCCAACGATTATGATGGGATTTTTGAATTCAAGCCACTGGAACCCGGGTTCGGGCAAACAGTCGGTAACGCATTGCGCCGGGTATTGCTCTCTTCTCTGGAAGGTTATGCAATCTCCGCAGTAAGGATCGCAGGCGTTGATCACGAATTCGCAACGATCAAAGGGGTGGCGGAGGATGTAGTGGAAATTATCCTCAACCTGAAACAGGTCCGCCTCAAAAAACAACAGATTGGCGAAGACGAGAGCGTCCAGGATAAAATCTATCTCACAATCACAGGTAAGGATAAGTTTCTGGCTAAAGATATCGAGAGCCAGACAAATGTGTTCAAGGTTATGAATCCAGACCTCCACATCTGTACGATGGAGCCCTTCGTAAACCTCGAAATGGAACTCACAGTGACTAAAGGCCGCGGATACGTCCCGGCAGACGAAAATCTCCCAAAGGACGCACTGATCGGGGTAATACCAGTGGATGCAATCTATACACCAGTCAAAAATGTAGCCTACAGGATCGAAAATACCCGTGTCGGTCAAAGAACTGACTACGAAAAATTGACTATCGAGGTTAAAACAGATGGTACGATCCATCCCGAAGATGCGATCAAAGAAGCCTCCCGGATTCTCATCCAGCACCTTATGTTGATCACCGATGAGAACATCACTTTCGACGATGCTTCCAACCGCGAAGATAACGTGGTGGATGAGCATATCCTCCACATGCGGAAACTGCTCAAAACTTCCCTCGAAGACCTCGACCTCTCCGTGCGGGCTTATAACTGCCTGAAAGCAGCTAAAATCAATACGCTCGCCGAACTGGTACACTACGATACGCATGAGCTGCTCAAATTCCGCAATTTCGGTAAGAAATCCCTGGTCGAAATCGAAGAGCTGCTTCAGGATAAAGGGCTTACCTTCGGTATGGACCTGTCCAAGTATAAACTGGACGAAGAATAAATCATCCGGCGCTTATGGGATGGTTCCAGCGCCAATCTATTTTTTAACCTGCAATAACAGCGGCCTCCGGTACCATCGCCCTAAAGAGTCCAATGTGTTGCGAAGTACTTAATTTAAAATGAGACACGGTAACAAGGTCAACCCGCTCGGTCGAAAAGCCGCTCACCGGCATGCCCTGATGAGCAACCTGGCGAGTGCGCTTATCGAACACAAGCGCATCACTACAACCATCGCAAAGGCAAGGGAACTGCGCAAGTACATCGAACCGCTGGTGACAAAAGCAAAACAGGACAGCACACACAACCGTAGGGTGGTGTTCGGCTATCTGCAGAACAAAGAATCGGTGAAGGAATTGTTCGGTCCGATCAGCGAAAAAGTCGGGGATCGCCCTGGTGGATATGTGCGGATCATCAAGCTGGGATTCCGTAAAAATGATGCAGCCGAAATTGCCCTGATCGAATTCGTAGATTTCAATGAGGTCTATAACGTAGGTAAAGTGGCTGAAAAGGCCGGGGCCTCAAAACGTCGCGGACGCCGCGGTGGCAAAGGTAAAGGTACTGATGCCGCAACTGCTGCCGTAGCTGTGGCTTCCGGGGGTAGTACTGTAGTGTCCGACGATGCCTCAGCCGGGGATGCTGATAATAGCGGGGAACAGCCTGCACAGGAAGATACCAACGCGGATAACGCATAGATAATGCATTGCCGATAAAGAAAAAAAGCGATCACCAAATTCCTGGGATCGCTTTTTTTATGTGGTCAACACATTTCAATAATGGTTTTTAAAGCATTTAACCATGTCCGTAGTCACTGACTTTTCTTTTCGTCCTGCTGCAATCCTGCTCGAAGATGGAACGGTGTTCTTTGGGCGTGCTGCCGGGGTAATTGGCACTACCATCGGTGAAATTTGTTTCAATACCGGAATGACCGGCTACCAGGAAATTTTTACCGATCCTTCCTATTTCGGCCAGATTATGGTAACGACAAATGCACATATCGGTAACTATGGCACAATGGATACAGAGGTGGAGTCCTCTTCTATAAAGATCGCAGGGTTGGTATGCAAGAATTTCACAGTCCCCTTTTCACGTCTCAAGTCGGGCAGCTCTATTCAGTCTTATTTCGAACAACAAAAACTGGTCGCGATTTGCGATGTGGATACGCGTGCTATCGTCCGCCATATCCGGGATAAAGGCGCAATGAACGCGATTATTTCTTCTGAAACGCTTGACTTGAAAATTCTGATGGAGCGCCTCCAGGAGGCACCATCAATGGACGGCCTGGAGTTGGCATCCCGCGTAAGTACTACAATTCCATATACTTATGGCCGTCCGGATGCGACGTTCCGGGTCGCCGCCCTGGATTTTGGTATCAAACAAAATATCCTGGCTTGCCTCGCCGACCGGGACTGCTACGTACAGGTTTTTCCCGCCCGGACACCTTTTCATGAGCTGAAAGCGTTCTCTCCCAATGGCTATTTTCTGTCGAATGGCCCCGGCGATCCGGCTTCAATGGATTATGCGGTACAGGTAACTACGCAGATCCTCGCTGAGAAAGCGCCGCTGTTCGGTATCTGTCTCGGCCACCAGCTCCTCGGCCTCGCTTCAGGTGTCCAGACATATAAGATGCACCATGGACACCGGGGAATCAACCACCCGGTGAAAAATGTGATTACCGGACATTGTGAAATCACCAGCCAAAACCACGGCTTTGGGGTGTCGCCGGAAGATATCCGTAAGCATGCCGACCGTATAGAGGTCACACATGTAAACCTGAACGATCATTCTGTTGAGGGGTTCCGCCTGAAGCACGTGCCCGCTTTTTCGGTGCAATACCACCCGGAGTCTTCTCCCGGCCCCCATGACGCACGCTACCTGTTCGACCAGTTCACGGCGATGATGCGCTGATTGAGTATCCTATATTATCATATAAATTTTCGAATGTTATGAGCCAAATTGTTGATGTACATGCCAGGCAAATCCTTGATTCGAGAGGTAACCCCACCATCGAAGTAGAAGTAATTACGGAAGATGGCGCTTTCGGGCGCGCTGCCGTCCCTTCGGGGGCTTCTACCGGAAAACACGAAGCGGTAGAGCTTCGCGATGGGGATGCTTCTGTCTACCTCGGAAAAGGGGTGATGAAGGCTGTGGACAATGTTATCGAGGAAATCGCAGATGAGATCATGGAAAGCGACGTGTTCGAACAGACGCTGATTGATCAGATGATGATCGAACTGGATGGCACTGAAAATAAATCAAAACTTGGGGCAAATGCAATCCTCGGCGTTTCCCTGGCAGTCGCTAAAGCCGCCGCAGAAGAGGCTGGCTTGCCTCTTTACCGCTATATCGGAGGGGTAAACGCAAATACCCTGCCCGTTCCAATGATGAATATCCTCAATGGCGGCTCCCATGCTGATAATAGCATCGATTTTCAAGAATTTATGATCATGCCAGTGGGGGCTCCCGTTTTTTCGGAAGCGCTGCGGATGGGTGCGGAAGTATTCCACCACTTGAAGAGCGTATTGAAGAAAAAAGGATATTCAACAAATGTAGGTGATGAAGGGGGCTTTGCACCCAATATCAAGTCTAACGACGAGGCAATCCAAATTGTCCTTAAGGCAATCGAAAGCGCAGGCTATCGCCCAGGGGAAGATATCGTGATCGCCATGGATGCCGCAGCCTCGGAATTTTACCTCGAAGAGGAAGGGCTTTACCATTTCAAAAAATCGTCGGGCGATAAACTGACACCTGCTGAAATGGTGGCTTTCTGGAAAGAGTGGGTTTCCAAATACCCGATTTATTCGATTGAAGATGGCCTTTCAGAGGATGACTGGACAAACTGGGTGGCGCTTACACACGCAATCGGAGACCGTGTCCAAATTGTTGGGGACGATTTGTTCGTTACCAATACGAAGCGGCTTTCAAAGGGGATCGCCACGGGTGCCGGAAATGCCATTTTAGTGAAGGTGAACCAAATCGGCACGCTCACGGAAACAATCAATGCCGTCCAGATGGCTACCCGCAATAGCTACTCCTCCGTTATGAGCCACCGATCAGGAGAAACGGAAGATTCGACGATCGCCGACCTTGCCGTCGCCCTGAATACCGGACAAATCAAAACCGGGTCGCTGTCGCGCTCAGACCGGATCGCTAAGTATAACCAACTGCTGCGTATCGAGGAAGATCTTGGGGAAACTGCTTACTATCCAGGTTGGAATATCTTCAAAAAGCGCTGATTCTGCTAAAGTACCGCGTTCCGGGGATCAACCACTTTCAAATTCTGGAAGAATTGTTTATTTTTGATGACGAATAGCTGCTGAGGGGCTATGCCCCCTGTCGGGCAAATCTGCTGAGTACGAGAAGTATTGTGCACACGGCTTTTAGCCTTCAAAATATTTTGAGATGAACAAGCTCTTCCAGCCTTTGGTAAATATGGCCCCACCGCCTTTCAGGAATAAATACGCCCTGGTCGCCTCGATTTTTCTTTTCTGGATGGTATTCATCGACAAGCACGATGTGTTTACGCAATGGAAATTAGTCCGTATGCTGAACAGGCTCGAAGGGGAGAAGACTTATTACCATGTGAAAATCGAACGGGCAGAGCGCGATCGGGAAAACCTCCGGGTCAATGGAGAGCGCTTTGCAAGGGAGCGTTATTTCATGAAAAAGCCCGGCGAAGACGTATTTATTATCGAAGAAAATTAGATTTGTCGGTACGGCTTAGTGCATCGGGAAAATTCAGCCTTCCGGAGGCCGCAATCATCCCGTCGCACAAGGTATGTTAAATCGGACAATCCAAATATTCCATACACACAAAATTACTTTGTTCATGTCGGTACTTGTACATAAAAATTCCAGGATTATCGTCCAGGGTTTCACAGGAAAAGAGGGTACTTTCCACGCTACCCAGATGGTAGAATATGGAACCAATGTGGTCGGGGGCGTAACTCCAGGAAAAGGGGGGACTCAACATATCGGACTTCCTGTCTTTAACACGGTACAACACGCTGTCGAGCAGGCAGGTGCAGATACCACCGTGATTTTTGTGCCGCCGGCCTTCGCCGCCGATGCGATCATGGAAGCCGCAGATGCCGGGATCAAAGTAATCATCTGCATCACAGAGGGTATTCCAGTCCAGGATATGGTCAAAGTGAAATCTTATATCAGCCGACGGGATTGCCGCCTGATAGGTCCCAACTGCCCCGGGGTCATTACTCCAGGTGAAGCCAAATGTGGGATCATGCCCGGCTTCATCCATCGAAAAGGCAGCATCGGTATCGTCTCCCGCTCTGGTACGCTCACTTACGAGGCGGTGGATCAGGTAACGCGCATTGGGCTCGGCCAGTCCACCTGTATCGGGATCGGCGGCGACCCAATTGTCGGTACGACGACAAAAGAAGCCGTAGAACTCCTCATGAACGACCCCGAAACAGAAGGCATTATCATGATTGGCGAAATTGGGGGGGGGATGGAGGCTGAGGCCGCCCGATATATCCGGGATTTTGGGACGAAACCTGTAGTAGGGTTTATCGCTGGTCAGACTGCTCCGAAAGGCCGGAAAATGGGGCATGCAGGTGCGATTATTGGAGGGGCAGAGGATACCGCAGCAGCCAAAATGGAAATTATGAAGGCCTGTGGTATTCATGTAGTGACCTCCCCGGCTGCAATCGGCCAAACGATGATCGAAGCACTACGCAATTGAGATAAATCGTCCGCGCGGTGCTTTGTGGTTTTGATCTGAACATCAAAACCACAAAGCACCGCGCTTATTTCAAGACTTTTCAGAATGCTGCGCTAACTGACCGACAGGACCATAATCGTTGCGATCGTAAACAATACGATAAGCGTCAGGATAAAATAGAAGCGGTTGTTGCTGCGGTAGCTGTCGTAAAGTAGTGCCATCAAATCTTTCCATTCCAGGCGCTTTGAAATCGCTTCGTGAGCGAGTACAAAGTACTTTGCATTTCCAAACCGTTCCTGTGCGCCATGCTTCCGAAGGATAAAAAAATTCCTGTCCATATAAGCGAGGTCGAATAGCTGGGTATCTCTATGCTCGATCAGGAATTTATTGGAAGATTCGAGGTAACGCCATCGCCCTGATTCGACATCTCCATTGACAGAACGCAGATATTCTCCGTCCGGGTTGAAAAAATGCAGTACGACGTCCATGAAGCGGTCGTTATCCTGAAATTCCAGCCAGGGTTTATTGACGTAATGCGACTCTTCGTAGAGGTCTTCTCCGAGGTGCCGTATTTTAGGGAGGATAAAATCCAGGTATGCATTCATATCGTCCAGGTCCGGTAGCTCGGTACTGAATGCCTGTCCGATTAAATCAAATATTTTTGGGTCGCTGCTCATGCCTCTTTCTTGTGCCATTGCTCCCGCTTGCGGAAGTATTTTGGGTTTACGATCAGCAGGCCGAAGCTTTCGCAGTCATGTTTACCGGTTTTGGCATGATGAGCGCCATGAGCGCGCAGGATTGCCCTCGAATAGCGGTTGTCGAGCTGACGAAACCACTTAAAGCGCTGATGGATATATACGTCGTGGATGAGGAAGTAAATGAGGCCATAGATGGAGATCCCGATACCTACAAAAAGGAGCCAGCGCTGAGGGGTTGCAAGCCCGACGATGTAAGAAATGGCACTCGGAATGGCAAATACCATGAAAAAGAGGTCGTTTTTTTCAAAAAATCCGTGTTTTTCGTGGTGTGGCTTGTGGTGGTCTTCGTGCCAGTTCCAGAGCCATCCGTGCATAAGAAATTTGTGTGCCGACCAGGCGACGAATTCCATGAACAATACGGTTGCCAAGACGATCAATACATAGAGGACTGCCATAGCTGCTTTGGTTGAAGGTTAGAAGAATATTTCGCCCATGTTAAGGGCACCGAAGAAAAGTACCTGGCAAATAAACAAGGGCATAGCGACTTTGTTGACCGTATCCCCGAGCCGGGAGGCGAATAAATACTGTAGTGGAAGCGCGACACCCATCCACCCGAAGTAATTTTTCAAAGGGATATGGCCGCCCACCCAACTCCACATTCCATATTTTACGGCCATCGGCTCAATAAGGACATCCAGGGCCACCATTGCCGATGCAGCGATTACTGCTCTGCCGATTGGGGGAAGTGTCGGGAAAAAGCGGTTTGTCGTTATACCGGCAGTGTACGTGAGCAATATCCAGTTGACACCGATCATGAGCGGGGTCCCTAAAATTTTTGGCCCAAGGACTTCGCCATATATATAATTACCGAAAATCAGCCCCGTTTGAACCCCTGCAAGCTCAGCAAGGAATCCGGTAAAATAACAAATTACAAGAAAAGCAATCGTGCGGTTTTCCCAGCGCGGTGCATGGTACCATAACAGGATGAGCGTGGAGACCAGGAGATTGGCGGGGGTCAGTAAAATGAAATCGGGATGTAGGGGCAAGAGGATGCCTATTACCCCTACAATATACAAGACTGACAGGACGAATACCGCCGGTGCCGGTGGACGCGCATAAGGATCGCGGTGAAAAACGCCGCTGGATGGAAAAAAGCGGGATAGTACCATAGACTAAAGGCCCTTACGTTGATAATCTTCATGAATCATTGTATCGGCGATTTTGGCAGATAACAGGCACAAGGGTATCCCTCCGCCAGGGTGGACACTCCCCCCGCAAAAATATAATCCTTTAACCGTATTTGAAAAATTTGGATGCCGCATAAATGCCGATAGGCGTTTGTTGGATGCTGTACCATACAGGGCGCCTAAATGGGAGGAGGTACGGCTTTGAATCGTTCTCGGCTCCAGGATTTCTTCGCATTCGATGAAGGTCTCAAGGTCTGTACCCAATACCCTGCTGATTTTTGCAATGACGTTTTTGCGCGTCCGCTGTATGATTGCTTCCCAATCCTGGCCATGCAGATAAGGCGCGTTGACCATCGTAAACCAGTTCTCCGAGCCTTGTGGGGCATCTGAAGGCGTATATTTCGAAGTGATATTGACATAGACCGTAGGGTCGTCATCCAGCATACCTTTCGAGAGACATTCAAATTCTTTTTGATAATTATCGCTGAAAAATATATTATGGAGGTCGAGTTCGGGGAATTCCTTGCGGATACCCCAATAAAAAATAAGCGCGGAGGTAGATTTTTCCTGGCTTAGCGTGCGTTCTGGATGGCGTATGTCCGGCAATAGCTTGCGGTAGGTAAAGAAGGCATCCATATTGCTGATGACGCAATCGAAGTTCTTTGTACCGCCTTTGGAGCGCAGACCTTTTGCCTGTCCTTTTTCGTGAAGGATTTGTTCCACAGGGGTATCGAAATGGAAAATCGCTCCTTTCCGGCGGGCAAGGTCAAAAATACTTTGCGTGATGGCATGCATACCGCCCCTGGGGTAGAATGCACCGATATGATGCTCGAAGTGCGGGATGATCGTCAGCAGGCCTGGGGTTTTATAGGGGTTTGAGCCATTGTAGGTGGCGAAACGGTTGAACAGTTGTACGAGTTTTGGATGCTCCAGGAAGCGAGCATTAACGGCATTCATGGTGGTGAAAAGGTCCATCTGTGGGATGCGTGCCATGGCCTTTGCCACATCCCAGGAGAGCCAGGTTTTGGCACGGTGAAGGGAATTTTCGAGGAAGATTTTGCCTGCGACCTGGTACTTTTTTTCGCTATCGGCCAGCAGACGGCCCACATGGCTGGGGTCAACCCCGATTTTTATCTCGATCTCCCTCAAAAATGCTTCCCGGTCGGCAAAGGCGCTGAGTCGGGTACCGTCCTCCCAGAAGTAATTACATACGACGGGCAGCTTTTCGTATGCGAAATGCGCTTCGACAGGGTCTCCGGCGGCAGCAAAGACTTCTTCCACATAATGAGGCATTGTGAAAAGGGAAGGCCCGGCATCGAACCGGTATCCCTCGAGGTTAAATGCCGACAGTTTGCCCCCCGGGTAGCTGTTGGCTTCGAATACTTCGACCTCATGGCCTCGGGAAGCGAGCCGGGCCGCTGCTGCCAGCCCTGCAATTCCGGCTCCAATAATTCCTGTTTTCAAAGCAAAAAGGATTTGAATGGAGAAACAATTCTACGGTCTTTTGGTTTCAGGCCTGTTGGCCGGGTTTGGTGGGTAATTCCACAAAAAATGTGGTTCCGGCAAGTTCTTCTGTCTGGAAATAAATCTGCCCACCAGCTTGCTGAACGATATTCCGGCATATTGCGAGCCCCAGGCCCATCCCCGATGATTTGGTAGTGAAATTGGGGGAAAATACTTTTTGGCGGATGGCCTCCGGTATTCCTTGTCCATTATCGCGCACAGCAATCCGGGCTATTCCATTTTCCAGTAGAACAGTGATTTCGATCAGGGCCTGGCGGTTTGCAGGGACGGCCTGGGCAGCATTTTGGATTAAGTTGTTAAATACCCTGACCATCTGGTTCCGGTCTGCATTGACCGTCACGGCTGCCGGGGGCGGGCAGAAAACGATCTGACCTCCGCTCTGTTCGATTTGTTCCTGATAAAGGGCCACCGAGGCCTGAAGGGCTTCTGTGAGCGGGAAATCCCTGTTTTCGGCCTGGGGCATCTGGGCGAAATTCGAAAATTCGGTGGCGATACGGGCAAGGCCGTCAATTTGTTCTGTGAGGGCGTTGGCGGCCTGGGGCAGGAGTGCGGCGGCTTTTTCGGGGTCTTGGCGAAAACTGTGGAGCAGGTACTGAATATTGAGTTTCATTGGGGTAAGGGGGTTTTTAATCTCGTGGGCCACTTGCTTTGCCATCTCTTTCCATGCGGCCTCCCGTTCAGTTTGCCGCAGTTTTTCTGCGCTGCGTTCAACTTCTGTTATTGCGGCGTTATAGGCGGAAATAATCTCCCCGATTTCATCTTCTTCCCCGCTCCATTCGAGCTTTTGATTACCACCAATTTTCATGCCCCGCAGGCGTTCACTGATTTGAAGGAGCGGGGCACTGAACCAGTTGGCGATGAGCATGGCAAGTGCTGCGGCGATGAGGAGCAGGAATACCGAAACGGTGAGCATTGCACCGAGGAACCCCCCGAGTTCCTGTGCTGCAGCGGTTTTGGAGGGAAAGAGCGGGATGCCCAGGTACTTCAGGTGCCCCGCACCGGCATCGAGCGGCAGGTATAATTCCTGGACTGCCCGGCCTTTTACAATTTGGATATTGAAAACAAAGTTTCCGCTCATTTCGGAAAGACGGCGCATTGCCGAAAAAGGGATTTTTGCCGGCTTCCATCCGCGGGCATATAGGTCGGGACTACTTGAAGCGACGAGTTTTCCATATTTATCGTAAAGGTCTATGTCGAGCCCGTATCGCAACGCGATTCGGTTTAGCCATGGGCGATCAGGGGTTAACGTATCCGGGCTTGCCCAGGGTTTATCGGCGATAAGCTCCCGGCGTATTGCACTCGCTTGCGCAATTGCGCGGTTTTCACGGGTTTGAATAATGGTACGGTTTAAAAACGGAATAGCGAATAAAAAGATAAGGCTAAATGAAACGGCGACAGCCCCCAGGGTGATGCGTTGTATCCTGCTCCTGAATT
This sequence comes from Lewinellaceae bacterium, assembly GCA_040382095.1. Lineage (GTDB taxonomy): Bacteria > Bacteroidota > Bacteroidia > Chitinophagales > Saprospiraceae > JADJPL01. The sequence goes on along the minus strand of JBEIGB010000008.1, from coordinate 14,580 downwards.
TTGGTCCCCAATCGAAAGGCAGTGCAGTTTGAACCCTGCCTTTTCGATGTAGAAACGCTAAGATCGCCGAGATAAGGATGAGCCCGAGGAATTGTAATGAAAACAGGGGGAGTAGCTGACGAAGCCCCGCCTTCTTCCATTGCAGCAACAGGGACTTCCCCCCTGGCTTTTGTAAGCGGTAAAAGCTATGACTACTACTTGTCCAGTAACCTGCATCGTCCGTTGTGACAGGCTTGTGCAGGAGCAAACGGCGCAGTGCATACTGGTCCGGCTGCCCCCATATCTGGACGATAGCACCTTTTAGGGCGATCGCCCCGCTGTAGTGCTCACCAGCCCTTTCCAGCCGCGGGTCTTTCATGACCGAAAGATATACCCGCTCGCCCGGGGAAAGTACATCGGCCGGCTCCGCTTCAACGATATACGCTGCCAGTGTGCGCATTTCCAGCCGGGCTTTCTCCATACGGAAGATGTTTATCCCTGCAGTCCCCAGCCCGGCGAGGAAAAATGCCCAGATAAGGGTCCAGGTCAGACTTTTGCTACGGTAGTCGAGGAATAAGTCCAGTAATAGTAAATAAGTGAAAAACAGTAGCGCCAGCACAGGCGCCCGGATGAGCGCAAAGGCCTCCATGCCCGGAAGAAACGCCGTAAGTGCGGCCAGTCCGAATATGCCAATCCGTATATTTTGGGAATATCCCCGCTGCCTGAATATGTAGAGCAGGAACTGTGATGCGAGATATAAGCATAACCACGCCAGGGTCGCAATAACCAGGGTTGCTATACCAGGTACGCCCAACTGGAGGATATTGAGCAAATCCCGGTCTGGCGGTATGTTTAAAATACAGTATTTGATGACCCCTAATGCGGCCAGAAGTAAAAGTGGCGCGAAGACAGGGAGGCACAAGGCGATGGCCGCAGGCAGGGCAATGCTTTTACCCGCACGGAAGCTCACCAGCAAAAGCGCCAGAAAGCCCGAAAGATACCAGAGCGGTAGAACCCAGAATGGCCTGCCTGCCCACGAAAGTATGGCCCAAACCCCACATACGGCTACGAATCCAATCCCTGCTCCCAATGCCACAAGGCGCATGGTCCATTAAATTTAATTTTAATACATAAAGGTAAGACACAATTTAATGGATTTTTGAAAATGCGGGGCCAAAGGGAATAATTTTCTCATATCCTTACAAAAATGAAGTAGATTTGTAAGGCTGCGAACCACCCTGTCGCGGTCCCGCCGCTGGCGGGAATGAGGAAAGTCCGGACAACGCAGAGCGCCGCACCATCTAACGGATGGGGTCCGCTGGCAACAGTGGGTACAGAGCGTGTCACAGAAACGAGACTTCCATAGCCTTTGGCTATGGTAAAGGTGAAAACGTGCGGTAAGAGCGCACGCCGTCTTGCAGCAATGCAGGAGGGGGATAAACCTTGCGGGTTGAAATGCCATGTATGCCCCGGTCCGGCTTGCCGGCTAAGGTTGCTCGCCTTGGTTTCCTCAGGGAAAATCGGGAGGGGTAGGCAGATGGATCCTGGCCGGGAGGCCAGGACTAGATAAATGACAGGGCGCCTTCGGGCAACCGAAGGCCGACAAAATCCGGCTTATCGGTTCGCAGCATTTTTTTCTTACCAAACAGAAAGCTGTCTCATCAGTCTTTTGGCTTTTGGCGGCTGACGCCGCCAAATAATATTTTTAGACGAACACTGTTTTCATTGATTTTGCGAAGCAAAATCAATGAAAACAGTGTTCGTCTAAAACTTTCTTTTGCTGCCGAAGGCGGCGGAATACTTTTCACACAACCCCGGCGCGCAGAATACTTATGAGACAGGCGCTTCCATCAATTCGCCGCATTCATAGCGGCGAAATCGAACAGCAGGGAGAAGCGCAGCGTGTTGTCGAGCGGGTTGCGCTGGTTGGTCGTAGGTACCAGATAGGAGAAGTTAAGGCCAAAAATATTATACTTCAGACCGAGGCCAACGGAGAAGAATTTCCTGTTTCCTTTCTGACGGTTTTCGTTGAAATAGCCTGCACGGACGGCAAACTGATCGTTGTACCAGTATTCGGTACCGATGGAGTACATCAGCTCCCGCAACTCTTCGCTGAAGCCTTCCGGTGCATCTGCCCAGGAGGAGAAAATAGCCCCGATAGGAGATTCATTTTTATAATCGGGGAACCCATCGCCGTCCTGGTCACAGTCGAGACCCTGGCAGGGGGTAGGGACGAGCAATTTATTGATATCCGAAGTAAAGGTAATTTTGTTGAAATCGTCGAAGTTGATCGTCCAAGCGGCGCCTAGGCCGAAGTTGGCGGGCAGGAAATCGCGAACGAGGTTGTTGGTATAGGTGATTTTTGAGCCTATATTTGAGAGTGCCAGGCCCATAACGAGCTCTGAACTTCCGTCGCGGAGTTGTATAGGGGTTTTATAGGTGAGGGAGAAATCCGCTGCCCCTGCCACGCCGGGACGGATCGTCTCGCCATTGATAATCTGGCCTGCTGCGAGGTTGGAGTAGATGAATTTTGCGGTTACTGCCGCCGAGAGGTTTTCGGCGAGTTTTCGGGAGTATGCACCTGCTACTTCGAATTCATTTGGCCTTCCGGTGATGAGGGGTTGTCCGTTGGGATCTGTAAATTGAATACTTCCGAGGGAAAAATACCGGAGCCCGACCCCAATTGTCTGGAAGTCGTCCAGTTTAAAAAATCCGGTCAGGTAGGCCAGATAGACGTCGTTCAGGCCGAGCGCCCGTAGCCAGGGCGTATAAGTTGCTGAGACACCCATTTTTTCTTCGGCAAAAACGAGTTTAGAAGCATTGAAGTGCATGGCGTTGGCATCGGGGGATATGGCGATACCCGCATCGCCCATGGCACCGGAGCGTGCATCGGCAACGATGCGAAGAAAGGGTACTGCGGTCACAACGGTGTTGGTACATGGTGTTCCATCGAGGTTGTAATATTTTCCATCCTGTCCCAGCGTGCACTGTCCGTTTACCTCCACGGCAACGAGCCCTGTGGCGATGATCATCGCTATCTGGAGTAATTGGTTCTTCATAGTACTGATCTTATATTTAAAGTTTTTGCAAATATAGCAACTTATTGCAGAAACAGCCTGCGGATTGCCCGATCCGGGGGAATCCGGCGCTGCTACGCGCCAGGGTGCAGACTTTCATGCTGGTTTATGCCGGGGAAAGCGCGAGGGTTTGAAATAAGGGTTACATATTCTATGCCAAATTCTTTTCTTTTACGAAAAAAAGAGATTCTTATTTTAGCAAAACCAATTTTTCAAACTTACTTTCTCCCTGGAGCGTCCCGTCAAGGGCATCTGAAGCCCTTACCCTGATTTTGTAGAGATAGACGCCGCGTGCGAGCGTATCGCCAAAATCATCACGCCCGTCCCATTCGATACAGTCATCGCGCCGCAAGGCACCATCCGAAAAAATGGTTTGGTCAATGGTTTTAACGAGTTTGCCGGCTACGGTAAAAATCTGGATAAGCACGTCGAGTTCCTGGTTTGCGAGATTCAGATCGAACTGGAAGCAGGTGCGGTCGGTGAATGGGTTGGGGTAGTTGAGCACATGCTGCAGGGCAATTTTACCGGAGTTGGCAACGATGAAATCTGTGGACCCCTCTGCCGGGTTATTGGCCACATCCCAGGCTTTGACGCGTATTTGATGTGGGCCTTCCGGCAGGTTTTTGAGGGGGAAGCGGGCTTCACCACTGCGGTGGTCATCGAGTGCGGCAGTGAAAAAATCGTTGAGGGTATAGGTTTGTTGGGTGTTTCCGTCCAGGGCGGCTTCGAGGTCATGCCCGATACTGTTGCCGACGACATTAATGCCATTGTCGTCGCTGAGTTTTACGAGGAGCAGGGGATTGGGGTCAGTAAGGCTACCGGGGATGAAATCGAAGCTGTTGAGGAAAACTTCTACTTTGGGGCCCTGGCGGTCGCCGAGTTGCTGGGTGGCCTCGCCACCGATGAGGAGGTCGGTGGCATAGCCTGCGCCAGTCTGCATAGTAAGGGAGTCTGCTGCAAAAAAGCTGATTCTTCCATTGCCGAAGGCATAATCAATATCTTTGGGTACTACGAAGGTAAATTTAAACCGGCCTTTTTCGATACGGCTACGTCCGCGAAAGAGGACGTTCCGTTGGACGAGATAAGGGAAAGCATAGCTGCCGCGATCCTGCCCCAGGGTATTGGTCCGGAGGTTTTTGTCGAAGATTGTCGGGTAGATTGTCCCGCTGAAATCGTCCAGTGGCTTTCCGTCCTGCCCGACGACTATGCCTTCTACGGTGACTTGCTGTAGCGCGCGCAGGGTATCCGGCGAACCCGTGCCGATGGGTTTTCCGTTTATGCTGTTTGCCAGGACGCGGTATTCAGGTATCGCAAGCTGGAGGGAAGGATCTGCAACGAGGGCAAATTTTCTGGAATTAGTGACGATTCCAATCGTCGAAGAGCTGTTTTTGGCGAGGCGCATTGCTTCGCCAAGGGTGGGGTACCTTCCATTATTTTGACGTTGGAACAGCGATTCCAGGGATTTTTCGGTCAGGACGGCATTTTGATTGGCAAAAACAGCCCTGGTTGTTGTCATTAGCCCGATGGCACCACCTGCGGGGTTGAGGAGGGTTTCTTCCCCTGCGGAGGTAAAGGTGGGATCATCGTAATTGGTGAAGGAGCAGGTAGCTGTGAGGAATAAGGGGAGCCGGTCGAGATTCCTCCAACTGAGGATATCGGGTATATTGAGGATGCGTTCCTGTGCCCATCCGTTGGGTCCCCCATGGCCCAGATAGGTCATGACGAGGATGCCTTTAAAGATCGCCTGGTTGATGGCTTCGGTAGCTGCCGGCACCCGTGCCCCGCCGGAAGTGGCCACCTGAGGGAAAGCGTCAATATAGACTTTGTCAACATTTGCAATCGGGTAGTTGCGCTGGAAATCATCGGCGATAAGGTCTGCATCGGCGGTGTGCTGCATACCGTCTTCATCATCGCCGATAAAGACGACGCGGTTGCGCCAGTCGGAGAAGGTTTGAGGGGCTTTGTCGTAGTGGATAATTTTGCGGATCACTTCGGCTGCTTCTTTGGGGGAGTTGACGGTGAGCCGCCCGATAGCGACCTGTAAGCGGCCATTGAGCGGATCGCCTCCTGGCTGTGCATCGAGGATAGCGTAGTAATCATCGGCAGGGAAAGCAAAAAGTGGGTTAAAGGAATCATTTTGAAAGGTGGGGATAAAGTCTTTACCAAAGCCGTAGATGTCGCGGGGGTCAAAGGTGCCGTCGCCGAGGAGGAGTAGGTACCTGAAATTTGGATCGCGCAGGAACAGCATTCGGGCCAGGTTGCGGATGGCTGAAGGGTCAACGCGGCCTGCGGAGAATTCGTTGAAGATGGTGCCGATTTCAGCAGTTTCGACGACGAGGCCGCTGTGCTCGCGGCGGTGTGTTGCGAGTACGGCGGCCTCTGCTGCAAATTCTTTTGGGTAAACGATCAGGAGGTCTGCACGACTAAGGGCATGGAGATTTTGATTGGCAACCTTTCCGGCATTTTTTGCGCTTAAAAGCCCTTTTTGTGGGTTAAATGCGATGAAAGTACGGAGGGTCGAAGTACTGGCGCCAAAGCGCAGGAGGTTTCCGGTTCGGTCGGCGCGTTGCAGCTTTGGTGCCAGGGGGTTACTGATGTCCCAGATCAGGATTTCGGCCGGGGCATTCCCGAGTTCGAACAATGCATTCGGATAAGCCAGGGTGGCCTTGTCGCGGAAGTGCATTTGGTCCCCGGCCATGAGGAGTTTTCGCCGGACGTTGAACGCAATATAATCTATCCAGCCTTCACTGCCGTCGTTGGCTCCTCCTGGCCTGGGATAACGTGCGATGACCTCTGCATTATCGGTATTGAGGACGACCGTTCCTTCCAGCAGGGCATTTTTTGCATAATCGCGGATGTTATCGAATTCACCTTCCAGCTCTACAACGCGGTCGGCGAGGTTGCTGTTGAGTGTCGTACCATTTACTACGAGTGTAAACCTGGACTGTTGCAGGGCACGCAGGGCCATCTCGGCTTTCAGGTAAACGGGTGTTCCAGTTTCGAGATTGGGAAACTCAAAAAATTTATCGTAGCGGTATTCCCGGACATTGAGGAAGTGGTCTCCAAACCAGCGCCGCCCGGAGCCTTTAGATTTAATCCACTGGTGCATGAGGTTGATCTTATCCTGCTCGAGGTGCGCATAATCGTCGAAGGAGGTACTGGTATAGGGGGCATTCGGAATATTGCTTTGTTCTTCCACCCTTTTACCTACCGTGCTGCTGATTTGAATGAAATAGAATTGCTGGTTGGAATAAGTATTTTTAATAAAGGTAAAACGCTGATTTTGCGGGTTGAATTGCCATTCGCCCGGGCCCTGGCCATAAAAGAGGAGGTAGTCCTGCGGATCGAAGCGGCCATCGGATTCCCCTGCGATGCTGATAGGGATTTCTTCCAGGTCATCGGGCCGCGGTTGTTCGTTCAATATCGGCAGCATGCCGTTTTTATTGCCCAGTAGCTTTATCTGCCGGGGGTCGGTGCGGTCAATATCTATTTTTAAATCGTTTTTAAAAAAATCATACGTGAGTTTGTGCATACCTTCTGCTTCAACGGCAATTTTGTACAGGGTGCCTTCGCGCAGGCGGGAGGTTGTGGCGAATTCGCTCGAGCGTGGGCGGGATTCCTGCGATGGCCGCCATTGGATTTCCAGGGAGAAAGAAGTCACCTGGGCAAAGCCGGCACCCGATTTCAGGATGGGTACGAAGGCTATTTTCCCGTAGTATTGGTTGCGGTCTTTTTCCACGTGGGCATCGAACTGCAGGGTTTCCCGCAGGATCTCGTCGCCGGGCATTGAGCGTCGGCTGAATGGGGTATAATTCATTCTAATAATCCGCACCTCGAGCACACCGGGGCCTGATACCGGAAACTCCCGCACATATCTTGGCTGGAAGGGGCTTATCCCGTCCACCAGAGCCCCTTTGAACGACCACAGCTCCAGTTGCTGATCGGGGAGATCCAGGGTCTGGGGGGCTTTGTTCCAAAGGAGGGAATCTTCTACCAAAATTGGGGTATTGGCATGTGCAATACAGAATATTGTAAGCAGAAAAAAAGTAAGGGCAAAATTCTTCATAACTTTCAGTCGTTGTGTATATATTGGCAGTTGCCAGTCGTTGATGTTGACAAAAATACATAAAAAGGGAGGTTCAATGGGGATAAAACCGGTCTTGCTCATTTTATTGGTCTTTACCTGTATTCGCACAAAGGCACAAGACCCTGTGTTCAGCCAGTTTTATGCCGCGCCCCTTCAGATAAACCCGGCATTTGCAGGGGTTGCTGATGCGCCCCGTATTTCGGTCAATTACCGGGATCAATGGCCCTCCTGGCCAAATGCCTACCGTACCTACTCCATCGGTTTTGAGCAGCAGCTGCCGGATGGTGCCGGGGGACTTGGCCTTCAGGTCCTGGCAGACGATGCGGGGAATGGGCTTTACCGCACGATGGCGTTCCATGGGTCTTACAGCTATCACCTGCAGGTTAACGCAGATTATTTTCTTAAGTTTGGGCTCGAAGCGGGGATCCTGCAATCTCGTTTGGACTGGGACCAACTGGTTTTTGGGGATCAACTCAATCCGGTTGATGGCAATGCAGGTGGGGGCACTGTTTCCGAAGAGGCCCGTCCTGCGGGGCTTGCTGCTGCGGCAGTAGATATCGGGGCAGGACTCTTGCTGCACAATTCCAGGGCCTATCTCGGGATATCTGCCCGTCATCTGAACCGGCCTGAAGAAAATTTTATTTCGGCCAATGAGGGGCTTAGGGTAGGCCGGCCTATGCGCCTTACGGCACATGCAGGCCTGCAATTTGGCTTTGCAGAAGGCAACAATCTGAAATATCCATCGTTTATATCCCCGAATTTATTGTTTATCCGTCAGGCAGATTTCGTGCAAATCAATGCAGGGACTTATCTGAGCTATCAGGCGATGTTTGGCGGGGTTTGGTACCGGCACAGTGGAGGTAACCCCGATGCAGCCATCGCACTGATAGGGGTGCGGGAAGGAATATTCCGCTTTGGGTACAGCTATGATCTCACAATCTCCCCGTTGGGCGGGCAGCGTACCGGTGGCGCTCATGAAATCAGTATGACCCTCAATTTTGAGGATAGCCGCGCCCGGCAAAAAAGACGGAAGTCCGCACAGTACAACGACTGCTTTAAAATGTTCCGTTGATTTTTTCCCGGCAGTAGCTGTAAAAAACAGATCCCGGTGTTTTTTGAAAAGTTGTTCAATAATAAGTTTATATTAAAAAATACTATTTTCGCCCCGGTTTCGTTAGCCATTTAACCGGCTATGCTGAAGTACGCGTTAAGGCGGCTTCAATATATACCTTGTTTACCATGACCATATTATTTGCTTATTAAATCAAAACTGTCAGATACTGATGAAAAAGCTTTTGATGTTTGGCGCTTGCCTGATCTTTGCCGCTGCTTTTCTTACTTCGTGTTCGAGCAAGGAGGTCTCCTCGACGACGGGCTGGGCGTATAACGACAAAAAATGGGGAGGGTTTGAGAAAAAGGACTATCCAGGCCAGCCCACAGGCCCCAATCTGGTATTGGTCGAAGGAGGCACTTTTACTATGGGGCAGACCAATGAGGATGTGATGGCTGATTGGAACGCCGTACCGAGGCGGGTGACCGTCTCCTCGTTTTATATGGACGAGACCGAGGTGTCCAACCTGGATTACCGGGAGTATATCTACTGGCTGACCCGCGTATTTGGGGCGTCCTATCCCGAAGTCGTAAAAAAATCCCTTCCGGATACCCTCGTTTGGCTCGACGACCTCGTGTATAACGATCCTTTCGTCAATACCTATTTCCGCTTTCCTTCCTATAACGACTATCCTGTAGTCGGGGTGAGCTGGACCCAGGCCAACGCGTATTCGAAGTGGCGTACAGACAGGGTCAACGAGATGATGCTTATCCAAAAAGGGATTTTAAATCCCAATCCCGACCAGAAAGATAATAATAACTTTACCACAGACGCCTATCTTGCGGGGCAGTATGAGGCCAATGTCCGAAGGGACCTGAAAGACCTCGGCACAGGGGAAGAAAGAAACGTCCGCTTTGAGGATGGCATCCTGCTCCCGGATTACCGGCTTCCGACAGAGGCGGAATGGGAGTACGCAGCACTTGCGCTTCGCGGTAAGCAGGCTTCTGAAGAAGATGAATTATATACTGATCGCCGTATCTACCCCTGGGATGGTAATTCTACCCGATATCAGGTACGCGACAAAAACCAGGGTATAATCCTCGCCAACTTCAAGCGCGGCAAGGGCGACTACATGGGGATTGCCGGTAAGTTGAACGATAACGCCCATATCCCCGCTGAGGTACGGTCCTTCCTGCCCAACGATTTCGGTTTGTACAATATGGCCGGCAACGTGAGCGAATGGGTGTTGGACGTATATCGCCCGACCACTTCCCTAAGCCTGCGCGATGCCGATAACCACGATCTCAACCCGTATCGCGGGGATGGCTACCGGAGAATCGATACTGATCAGGATGGCAACCCCTTGGAAAAGGATAGTATCGGCCGCCTGCGCTATCGCAAACTTACGGAAGAAGAACTGTCCAACCGTTCCAATATCCGCCGCAGCGAGTTGAACAATTACAATGATGGCGATACATTGTCGGAAGCGTTTTATGATCCCGAACATACCTTAATCACCGACCGCTCCCGGGTGTACAAAGGTGGCTCCTGGGCTGATCGCGCCCATTGGCTCTCTCCGGGTACGCGCAGGTTCAGAGACCAGGATGAAGCTGACCGGACGATTGGCTTCCGTTGCGCGATGACCCGCCTGGGCAGCCCGACGACCAACGATATTCCGAGCGGTAACCTGTTTAAGACCAAAGAGAAAAAAGTAGATCGCCGATATAAATAAATGGAGGTCAAAGAGCTTTATGAACTGTTTCGGGCTTCCCGAAAAGTATCAACGGACTCCCGGCACATTGTGCCGGGATCCCTTTTTTTTGCATTGAAGGGAGCCAACTTCGATGGAAACGATTATGCCGCCGATGCGCTCTCTAAAGGAGCAGCTTATGCGATCGTAGATAACCCATCGGTCGTCAGGCCCGATATGCCGTTTATCCTGGTGGAGGATGCCCTTTCTGCGCTTCAGCAACTGTCCCGCTTTCATCGCAGGCAATTCCTTATACCCGTCATCGCAATTACCGGCAGCAATGGCAAGACAACGACCAAAGAGCTGGTCAGTACAGTCCTGTCTGCCCACTATCGCACGCACTATACAAAGGGGAACCTAAACAACCATATCGGGGTCTGTCTTACACTGCTGGATATGCCTGACGATACAGAAGTGGCGGTAATCGAGATGGGAGCCAATGCCCAGGGGGAAATTGCCGTACTTTGTACGATCGCAGAACCCACTCACGGTGTGGTCACTAATATCGGGAAAGCCCATTTGGAGGGTTTCGGTGGGCTCGAAGGGGTCAAAAAGGGAAAATCCGAGCTTTATCGGTTTATGATTGGGCAAAAGGGCACGGTTTTTATCAATCAGGGAGAGGCCTTCCTCCGCGATTTGTCCGAAGGGGTTCAGAAAAGGGTTTTTTACAGCCTTAGCGATTCCCTGTCGCCGGACAGCCCGAGGATAGAAATACGGCTCATCGCCGAACAGCCATTCCTGGCCGTGGAGTTTCTGAATGAAAACCATATTCCGGTAGCCATAAATTCCCAAATAATCGGTCGGTACAACCTGGGCAACCTGGTCACTGCCATCGCACTGGGGAGGTATTTCAAAGTGCCGGCAGATAAAATCAAAGGTGCGTTGGAGCGGTACGTGCCGGGAATGAACCGCTCGCAACTGCTCCACAAGGGGTCGAATACGTTTATTCTCGATGCGTACAATGCCAATCCAAGCAGCATGGAGCAGGCCCTGAAGAATTTCGCGCTTATCCCGGGAGGAAAAAAGGTCGCGGTGTTGGGGGCGATGTTTGAGTTGGGGATGGTATCGGCTGCGGAACACGATTATATTGCCCAATTGGCTGTTGACCTGCAGTTTGGGCAGGTCATCCTGGCAGGACCGGATTTTCAGGCGGCCGCCCAAAGGCTAGGGCTTCTGTTCTTTTCAAATTCCGGCGAACTCGCTTCCTGGTTTACCGCAAATTCGTGGGAGGATACCACCTTTCTGATTAAAGGTTCCCGCGGAATGCAAATGGAGAAGATGCTCGCCGCTTTCTGACGCAGACAAGCGTTGATTATCCAAATCGTTTGAGGATATTGAGGATGCGTTCGGGCAGTTCCTCCTGCTGGCACGCGGATAAATAGTCATTATGAGAACAGGGTACGAGGCGTTGTTGCGCGTGGTTTTCAGTGGATGGGGCGGATACTTGTACCCACCACCTGCCGGAACGGCGGCTTTTCCAGAATTTTAAAGGGGATTCATAGTCTTTTCTTTCGACAATATATTCGGTAAGCCCGTCCAGGGAAGCCGGGAAATCTCCTTTGCGCTGCAGCAGCCCCTCGAGGAAGTACCAAATCATTTGAGCTGTTATCTGTGCCGTCTGGTCCTGGCGGTCGAATACTTTACGGAATCCAAAAACCCCGAAAGCCTTTAATTTATCACTAAGCCCGGCATATCTGCAAATCTGGCAAGCCTCTTCCATAGTTAACCCTCCTGGTGATGCATGCTCCTGACCCGGGGCCTCCGATTGCTTTAGGGCAGCCAGATTAAGGCAGCATATATCCCCGTCCCGAATGATGGGTTCTGTCTCCTGGAGGTTTGCGCGCACCTGCCCGAGGCGTATGCCATCGAAAAATCGGTCTGTCATGGTTTGAAGGGCGGCAGGCTCCGTAAAATGGGATTGAAACCCAATAATGCCGAAGTGCGATAGCTGTGCACCGGGGGCGTGGATGAGCTGGTCAAACAAGGCAGCAGGTGCCGAATCCGCTTTGGGACGAAAGCGTAAGGTTTCGTCAACCGTGACCAGGTTGATCTGCTTAAGCATTTGCTGCGCCGCCTTGTATAAGCTTAGGCTGAAGTAAAAATCGTTACCGATGACGATAGGCAGGATACGGCTTTCGAGAAGTTCGGCAAGGGCTGGAACAATGAAGGACAGGTGGTCCTTCCGAAAATTCCCTAAATCGGCAATTTGAAGTTTGCCCTGTGGGCAGGCTAAAGGGTATAGCGCCTCGCGGACGGCATCGGCGTCCGCTTGCCCTATACCGATAATCGCTGCCTGAACACCACTGAGATCGGGAAATGATCCTTCTGTGTTTATTCGGAGGTTGTTTCCCAATTGCCATGGCTGCTGACCTTTTTCGCTTAATTGATTTAAGGAAACTCCGCTGAGCCAGTTTTCTAACATCCGGGTGATATTTTTGATAATAGAGTTGTTGCAGAAGGATTACAGCGGGATAAATTTAGCTATTTTATGGCCACAGTACATCTTTTTTTGAGATATTGCCGGGTACTTGACCTCAAAAGAGTTTGTACGCTCGGCACATGTCCGGTTTTTTTGGTAAAATTAATCCGCTGCAAAATTCAGAGCAAAAATTATCAATTGATAAGGTGTTGGATATGATTTAAGTAGTTACTTTTCCATTATATTTGCAACAATATATTTTTTATAATCCCATTTCTAAAATCAACTGGAAAACTATGAAGAAACCAACAATTTTCTTTGCAGGGCTCATACTCGCCCTGTTTGCAGTACAGCCGCTTTTTGCCCAGAAACCGGCAACTGCGAAAGAACAGAAAAAAGAACAGAAAAAGGAAGAGAAAAAAGAACAGAAGGAAGAAGAGAAAAAAGAACAGAAGGAAGCAGTGATAAAAGAGGAGAAAGAAGAAAAGCCCCAGACCACTACGCCTAAAAACATGGTCGAGTTGGGAATAAACGGTGGCCTTGGGCTTGTCGCCGGCGATATTGACCTGCTGCCTTCTTATGGCGTCGGTATCCATGTACGTAAGGCGTTGGACTATATTTTTTCAATTCGCGGTGATTTTGTTTATAGCCTGCTGCGCGGCGCAGATGCAAGGCCCCCGTTTCGGGAATACGAAACCAAATGGCGGTCGGGCACGGTCTTCGGCGTGGTTACTTTGAATGCTTTGCGCTGGAACCGGTCTGTTCGGGCGACAAATCTCTATTTCATGGGAGGGGCAGGTATGAGTAACTACGATATGGAGTTTAAACAAACCAAAGAGCCCCGCCGTGGTTTCCTCGAGTCGGTATATACCGCACATGTCGCCGCGGGTGTCGGCTTTTCTGTGCGCGTAGGCGGGAGAATCAATATTGGGCTGGAGCAGCAGGGTTTCCTGCTGTTTGGAAAAAATGCGGACTTCGTTGATGGTTTCGATACCCGTATTGGCAATACGGACAATGTGAGTTTTTCAAACGTTAGTATAAACTTTAACCTTGGCAATAAATCCAACACCAGTGAACCCCTTTACTGGATCAACCCACTCGAGACGGTGCTTTCCGATATCGACGAGCTGAAGAATCGGCCAGAGGTCAAATTAGATGACTCCGACCAGGATGGGGTCCTGGATGTACTCGACATGGAGCCTGAAACTCCCCCGGGCGCAGTTGTGGATACCAAAGGCCGTACCCTGGACTCCGACCGCGATGGTGTGCCGGATTATCTGGATCGCGAACCTTTCTATACGCCGACCGAGGGTGAGCAGGTAAACGATGAAGGGGTGGTCATCAACCCCGGTGCCGGAAGGCCACAGGGGGTAACAGAAGACCGTGTGCGCGAATTGATTGACGAGGCTCTTCAGACGAACGGGGTCATCAATGATAACCGGAATACTCCAACGGAATGGTTCCTTCCTATGATCCACTTCAACTCGGACCAGGCAATAATCAAGTTTACGGATTATGGCACCCTGGCAAGTATTGCACGAATGGTGCGTGCTAACCCCAATCTGCGCCTCGTGGTGACAGGATATGCGGATGGTACCGGGGCAGAGTTATACAACAACCGTCTTTCCTACAACCGCTCCAAAGTAGTGATTGACCACCTGGTCGGAACGCATAATATCGGACGCGGCCGTCTGGTCCTGCAATGGAAGGGTTCTAACGAAGTTTTAGTGCCCACGAAAGACAGCTATATGAACCGGAGGGTGGAATTCCGTATTGCCGGTGCAGGCGATGTGGAAATGGATCCGCCCGGAACTAAAGGAGGGTACTAAATCGCATTTGTACAGGTGTAGGACGAAATGTTATTTCGGGGTTGTATGAAAACTGAGATTGTGTATAAAGAATTTTGCCACCTTCACCGCCAAATGACAGCCCAGGAGCTTTTTACAAAATAATCTTAGCGGTTGTACCGCAAAATATTTGTTTAAATGAACGGGGCCCATTGATTTTGCGAAGCAAAAGCAATGGGCCCCGTTCATTTAAAATTTTGAGGCTGTCGCCTGAGTCCCTTGGCGGCATTTGTCGCCAAAGAATATTTTTTAAGGGGTTGTGTAAAAAGCATGGGGTTGTGTAAAAAGCCTCCGGCCCTTCATTTGGCGGCTTACACCGCCAAATAATATTTTTTAGAGCGGCGTTTTCATTGATTTTGCGAAGCAAAAT
>JBEIGB010000007.1:0-71688 GCA_040382095.1 Lewinellaceae bacterium | reverse complement strand
CCGTTACTGCATTCGGCCGCCTTCTCCAGCATAATAAATTTTCCCCACCCCGCCTTTTTCTTTTTTTTTGCTTATAAAAAAAAATCAAAACGGCGCTGTGAGAAATATTCTTTGGCGGCGTAAGCCGCCGAAGGACAAAGGACTTGTGAGGCAGCTCCGACAATATTTTTTTAAGACGCCGGAAAAGTTGGGGCTATTCCACCACCCGCAGGGTAAGGGCCTGGACTTTAGGGTTCTTCTCCGGTGAAAGGGAGAAGAAGACCTCCACGGACCGCTGTTCGCAGCGGATGCGGAAGGTGCCGCGGAGCTGGTTTTCCGGTACGAGGGGACCTGCTTCTATGGGTTTTCCGGCCTTGGCAAAAATAGCAGCAGCATCCTGCCGGCGGTGTTCGAGGTCGGAATCCAGGTAAAAATTTTCTGCAAGGAAATCCTCTTCACCACCAGCCTTCCAGGTTTGGAGCAATTGAAAGACCTGTTCTTTGCGCCGGGCGAGGATGTCGGAGACGGGTAAGCGGCGGGGTTCCAGGCTTGCGCTACGCAGGATAGCCTGTATAGCCAGATTATTGGCAGCAGTAGCCGGGGCATAGGTTCGGTTGGCGAAGAGGATTACGCCTATCCCATAATCCGGGAGGAAGGTAAAATTACTGCCAAAACCCGGAAGCCCTCCGCTGTGGGCGACTTGTAGCACGCCTTTACAATCTTTCTGTACGCGCAGCCCATAGCCATAAGCGACCATGACCGGGCAGGGGGCTCCGCCGCTGTCTTTTGCTTCCGCGTTTAGCCTGGGTTCGGTCATTTTGTGCATTTCCCTTACAGAAGCACGCCCAAGGGGACCGGATTGCAGGTCGTTTCGCGGTGGCCAGGCCGAAAGATGGAAGGCCAGGTATTTGCCAAAGTCTTCAATGGTCGTAATAAGGCCTCCCATGGCGCCATATACCCCGTCATGGAGCATGGGCTCTGGTTTCCATTGGCTGTCCTCCCACCGGTAGCCAAGGGCAAGTTTTTTTTCCGGCAGTCCTTCGTATTCCCAGTGGGTATCATCCATGCCGAGGGGCTTGAAGATGGTTTCATTAATATATTTTTGGTAAGGCATACCCGTGACGCGGGAGATAATACTGCCCAGCATAGCATACCCCAGGTTGCTGTATTCATACCCTGCGGACGGGATAGTAGAAAAAGAAATGCCGTCGCGCAAAAAATCCAGGAAATCCTGGTCCGAATCTTCTAATTGGCGGTCGCCCCAGGGGTTATCCTCGGGGAAGCCGGCAGTCATGGTGAGCAGGTTAAAAATAGTTGGGGGTGGGGCATCTGCGGTAAGCGGGGCAATGCGCCCCAGTTCCGGCAGGTACTTGGCCACCGGGTCATGGAGCGATAGTTTTCCTGCATCGCGCAGTTGCAGGATGGCCATTGCCGTGATACTTTTGGTCATGGAGGCAATCCGGAAGAGGGAAGTTGGGGTAGCGGAGTAGGTTTTCTGCAGGTTGGCTATCCCGCCCGAACCTTTAAAAGCCAGTTGTCCATCCACGACAATCCCGAAGGCATATCCCGGGATCTGGTTATTTTGGGCAAAGGCCCTGAAGATATTTTCAACTTCGGGGATAGCGGCACGGATTTTGGCCATTCTGTCTGTATCCGTGAATTGTGGAGCTTTATACCCCGGGGCCGTTTGCCCGGCAACTTGCAGGGCCCACAGCACCAGGCCCAGGAAAGCGATATTTCTTTTGTGCATATCCGTATTATTTTTTTTCCAGTTTTTTTGCTGCTTCCCAGAGGTTATCCATTTCCTGGAGCGTCATTTCGACGAGTGGTTTAGGGGCTTGTGCTTCGATGTATTCGAAACGTCGCTTGAATTTTTGGTTAACCCTTTCCAGGGCATTTTCGGGGTCTATCCCCTGGAAGCGGGCGTAGTTGATCAGAGAAAACAGGATATCGCCAAATTCCTCTTCCCGCCTGGCAGGATCTGCTCCTGTTTGTTCACATTCGCGGAATTCGCGGATTTCTTCCTCGACTTTATCCCATACCTGTCCGGCATTCTCCCATTCAAAACCGACCTGTTTAGTTTTGTCCTGCATCCGGTAGGCTTTGATCATAGCTGGCAGGGAGCGGGGTACGCCGGCGAGCACAGAGCGTTTCCCTTCCCGGAGCTTGAGCTGCTCCCAGTTTTTCTTCACGTCATCTTCTCCGTTCACCTGTACATCGCCATAAATATGCGGATGTCGCTTGATCAACTTATCGCAGATGCTGTGCAGGGCATCTGCAATATCAAATGCCTGCTGTTCTTCGGCGATTTTTGCATAGAAGACCATGTGCAACAGGATATCTCCGATTTCTTCCCGGATGCCGGGGAGGTCTTCTTCGAGGATTGCGTCTGCGAGTTCATAGGTTTCTTCTATGGTGAGGTTGCGCAGGCTCAGGAAAGTTTGTTTGCGGTCCCAGGGGCATTTTTCGCGCAACTCGTCCATAATACCGAGCAATCGTGCGAATGCCTCCAGTTTTTTTTCCAGTGGTTTGTCCATGAAATGCTATCTTTGCAGTGGTTTTACCGAACGAAACCGGCAACCTTTCGTAGCGGAAACGGGTTATAAAATGGATGTAGCAGATAAGGGATACTACCCTTTCAACATACTACACGTAAACAACAAGCCTTAAAGATATGGAACTTTTAAGAACGATCGGGTTGATTTTTCTTGTGATTGGAGGGTCATTTCTCCTCATCAATATTCGGTATCTTTTTACAGGAAAAGAATTCCGTGGGAGCTGCGCCAGCAACAATCCCATGCTGAAGGATGAATTTGGATCGTGTTCTGTTTGCGGCCGCACTTCGGATGAAGTGTGCAAGATGCCGGAGGTTAAAGCTCAATAAATTTTAAGGGAGAGCATAACCAGAGTACATGCGATTTCGGTGGATATTCCTGCTGCCCTGGCCATCTGCAGCAGCTCGGTGTTTTCGGTGCCCGGGTTAAAAATGATCCGCTTCGGATGCAATCCCAGAATATATTGATAATATCCCTTCTGACGTTCGGGGTTGAGGTACAAGGTAACGGTATCCAGCTCTTCGATAGCCGGAGTCCCGGTCTTAATCGGAATCCCATAAATTTCCCCTTCTCTGACACCTACGGCAACGACTTCGTGTCCGGCTTTCTGAAGGCGCAGCATAGCTTCGCAGGATACCCTGTCGGTATTGGTGGAAGCGCCCAGCACAAGGGTTTTTTTACTTTGCATCGCAATGGAATTATGTGTCCTGCCTGACAGGACGTGAATCGTTATATGAGGCTGTTGCACAAATGTAGGCCATTTGCTACGCGCCAAAAATTATTTCGAGGTTGGGGTTGTGTAAAAAAGCCGGAGGTCGTCCTTTAGCGGCTGACGCCGCCAAATAATATTCTGAACGAACACTTTTCTCACTGATTTTGCGAAGCAAAATCAGTGAGAAAAGTGTTCGTTCAGAACCTTCTTTCGCTGCCGCAGGCGGCGGAATACTTTTTACACAACCCCAAGACTTAAGAGACAGCCTCTCTTTTTACACAAGAGCCAGCCCCGGTTTTTTAGACGAGCATCCTGATGGGGTCCTCCAGGATCGTTTTGAAGGTCTGGAGGAACTGGGCGCCTTTAGCGCCGTCCACTACCCGGTGATCGCAGGATAGGGTAACCTTCATCATATTGCCGACCATAATTTCCCCATTTTTGACGATGGGTTTTTGTATGATACCACCTACAGCCAGGATGCAGGCATCTGGCGGGTTAATAATTGCGGTGAAGGATTCTATCCCGAACATGCCCAGGTTGGATATTGTAAAGGTATTCCCCTGCATTTCTTCTGGTTGCAACTTTCGGTCTTTCGCTTTACCCGCCTGCACCTTCACTTCATTATTGATTTGGGAGAGGGTTTTGATATCGGCATGGCGGACGACGGGCACGAGCAGTCCTTCCTCGATAGCGACTGCGACACCGATATTGACTTCTTTGTTGTAGCGGATTTTATCGCCGAGCCAGGAGGCGTTGACCGCGGGATGTTGTTTGAGCGCGATCGCTGCTGCTTTAATGACCAGATCGTTGAAAGAGAGCTTGACGGGGGCGACATCGTTAAGTTGCTGCCGGATTTGAACGGCATTGTCCATATTGATTTCGACGGTAAGGTAGAAATGCGGTGCGGAGAATTTGCTTTCGCTCAGCCGTCGGGCAATAACTTTACGCATCTGGCTCAGGGGCACATCTTCGAATGCTGCGTCGGGCAATGTTGGTTGGAAAGCGGGGATTTGTGGTGCTGCCGGAGCGGGGGGGGGCGGTGCTACCTGTTCTTGCGGGGCCGGGACTGGATTTTGGATCAATGCTTCTACATCGCGTTTTACGATACGGCCTGCATCGCCACTACCTTGAATATTCAGTAAGTCAATCCCTTTTTCGCGGGCGATACTGCGCGCCAGAGGGGAGGCTTTTACCCGCTGATCGCCGGACGGCTGCGCCGGGGTTTCGCCGGCAGGAGCGGGGGTTGGCATTGCAGTTGGGGCTTCGGGTTGTGTGGGGGTATTCGTGCTTTGCCCTGCAGCATGAAGTGCTGCCTGCCAGTCTTCACCTGGCTGGCCGATAACAGCAATGACGCCGTCAATTGGGACAGCTCCTTCTTTGACGGCGATATGCAGCAGGACACCGTCCGTAAATGCATCCAGTTCCATTGTGGCTTTGTCGGTTTCGACCTCTGCCAGCGTCTCACCGGATTCCACTTTATCACCTTCTTTTTTGAGCCATGCGACGATATTTCCTTCTTCCATTGTGTCGCTCATCCGGGGCATCCGTATGATTTCTGCCATGTTCACATTTTTTTCTTTAGGAAATGTAGTACCCACGCGTCTGTCTATGCAGGGTCGTTTTTGCATGCCGGAGAAATTTTGGCGAAACGCTTAGGCGCTGCAAATTTAATCACTGATCTTTAAGGAAAAACAATGGAGGGAAATGATTTGTGAAAAAAAGCATCAGATGATTAAGCCAGCGTGTTCAATATCGGTTTCCCTTTAAGAAAAGCGATAATAATTGCGGCGGCAGGAGCTATCTGGCTGGTATCGTATTTAATCTGGGCAGTGGCTCCCTTTTTAGTCGGATAATGGAGTTGGAATCCGTTTTCCTTGCATAAATCAATGACATCCCGCATCAGGGTGCTGGCAAGTTCGGAGAAATCATAGAGTTGAAGGCCCTGGAACAGGAGCCAGTTGTCCCATAAGCTTGCAGCGCCACGTCCTGGTACGTTGGGGTCAGTGGAGGAAGCGAACAAGCTGTTGGAGGCGGCCAGGAAATAATCGTCGAGATGGAAATTAGCTTCAAAAACCACGCGCATGGCTTCTGCCCTGGCCTGATCCGGGACTGTGCCAATCCAGGGCATCCAGCTACCCAACGTGCCGGAGAGGTACAACTCGCCGGCTTCAATATTATAAGCGGAATAAATACTGTATTCTTCGTTCCAGAGTTTTTCGTTCATACTATATATGGTGAGCTCGTGGAGTTCGAGCAGTTCCTGCATATCCGTACCGATGCTGTTGCCCATTTGCAGGAGGAGAAAGCTGGAAAATGCGAGCAGGGCATTATGGTAGGGATCCTGTACCTGGAACCCGTTGCCTGGATAGGCGCGTTCCCGGGGAAGGTTAGACTCTGCAGGGTGTGGCTGTTTCTTGCCTGAGTGCTTCGTTGCGCCTGCCTGTTCCGACGGGATTAGCCATCTGTCCCATAAAGTCGCCAAAGGCTGCGGGGATTCCCACGGGTGCAGGATGCAGGTCAGACCCTCCTGGAGGGGATCCCTTTTCGCGTACCAATACATCTGATGGGCCATTACCATAGGCAGGAACCTCGCCACAGCGGCTTTACGGGACGCAGGGTCCGGTGCGGCTTCAAATAATCGCCACAGGACCGGAGCAAAATACGGTCGTTCCTGCAAAGCGATGCCGGCAGGTTCTGCAAGACCATGTAAATGAAGGGGTATCCCCCCATCAGGATGCTGCCCGCCGATGGCCTTTTGAAAATACGCGATAGCTATTTCCCAGTCGGAATATGCATAGCCAAGGGCAAGAACAGCCCATCGCCAGGATTCAGAAGATCCTGGAGGCGCTGCATGGCATAACCCCGTCTGGTTGGAAGGAAGCCACTTGCGTGCCTCTTCCATCAATTTTTTCTTCAACAACTTTTCGTTTTATTGAGCCTCGGAAATATAAAAGGGGGGGACACAAAAAGCTAATATAAGGATTTTTTGGAAAATCAGTTTTTTAAACAATGTTTTTGCCAAAATGCCTGAAAAAATATATATTTGACACGCGCCACCAGCTTAGTATTTTCAACGCTAAAAATATCCGGTATGAAATTTGAAATTTATGAGAGCGATAGCGGGAAATATTATTTTCGGCTAAAAGCATCCAACGGCCAGGTAATCCTCTCCAGCCAGGGCTACACGACTAAAGCAAATGCAGTAAACGGTGCTGCCTCGGTAGCCAGAAATGCCGTTTCCCGAGATAATTTTGAGGTTAAGACCGCTTCCGACGGTAGCCCCTATTTCAATTTATTATCGGAAGCAAACAAGCAGGTCATCGGTTCGAGCGAAATGTATTCTTCCAAGGCTGCAATGGAAAATGGGATTGACTCGGTCATGCGAACCGCCCCGAACGCCGAGGTGGTGGACCTAACCCAATAAACCTTTCCGTAATCGCCTGTAAATATGCTGCCAGAGCAACACGCTTTAAAAACGACACAGTTTGTATTTCCGGGACAGACCGACTTCTATCAGGGTAAGGTACGGGATGTTTATACAGTAGGGGATAAACTTATCATGATCGCCACCGATCGGATTTCAGCTTTCGACCATATCCTGCCACGCCCAATTCCGTTTAAAGGGCAGGTTCTGAACCAAACTGCGCTACATTTCCTGAACGCTACCCGGGATATTATCCGCAATTGGGTAATCCACTCTCCCGATCCCAATGTCGCTATCGGGCTGGCCTGCAAGCCAGTCCGCGTGGAAATGGTGATAAGGGGCTATCTGGCAGGCCATGCCTGGCGTTCCTATGCAGCTGGTGCCCGGACGCTCTGTGGCGTTCCTCTACCCGATGGGCTACGGGAAAGCGATCCGCTGCCGGAGCCGGTAATCACCCCGACCACTAAAGCAGCCGCAGGCCACGATGAGGATATCTCCCGGGAGGACATCCTGTCCGGCGGCCTCGTGGCGGAAGCGGACTACCTGCGCATGGAGGAGGCCACCCGGTCCCTGTTTCGGCGCGGATCGGAAATGGCCGCCGCACGGGGCCTGATCCTCGTGGATACCAAGTATGAATTCGGGACCCTCGGCGGAGAGGTCGTACTGATTGACGAAGTCCATACGCCCGATAGCTCGCGGTACTTCATCGCGGAAGGATATGCGCAACGGCAGCTCAAAGGCGAACGGCAACAGCAGCTTTCAAAAGAATTTGTGCGCGAATGGCTGATGGCCCAGGGCTTTCAGGGGCGCGAAGGGGAACGGATGCCGGAAATGCCCGATGCTTTCGTCTGGGATGTTTCGATGCGCTATGTCCAGCTTTACGAAAGCATCACGGGTGAACAGCTCATGAGGCGCGATACCCGCTATATGCAGGAACAGATCTTTTCAAATGTTTTGCAGTTCCTTCAGAATGGTAGTTCCTCAAAGGGCGCGGCGCCTTTGCAACAAGCCTAAAAATGATGAATATCCACATGTCATATACGCTCCTGGAACGCTTCCTTCGCTACGTGCAAATTGATACCCAATCGGACCCTGCTTCCCCAGACCAGCCTTCGACGGAGAAACAGAAAGACCTGAGCCGTCTGCTGGTAGAAGAATTACTGGCCATGGGTGTTGAGGATGCACATCTGGATGAATATGGCTACGTTTATGCCACGATTCCTGCCACGACCTCCAAACCTGTACCGGTAATTTGTTATTGTTCGCATGTGGACACCTCGCCGGATGTCACAGGAGCTGGGGTACGGCCGATCGTACACCGCAATTACGATGGCCAGCCGATCCGGCTGCCCGACGATCCCTCGGTCGTCATTGACCCGGTCGAGCATCCCGACCTGCTGGAGCAACTGGGCAACGATATCGTCACAGCTTCCGGCACAACACTGCTTGGGGCCGATAACAAGGCAGGCGTGGCGGCTATTATGGACGCTGCCGCCTTTTTCATGGCACACCCGGAAATCCCGCATGGCGTTATACGGGTGTTGTTTACCCCGGATGAAGAAATTGGCCGGGGGGTCAATAAGGTAGATTTACAAAAGCTGGGGGCGGCGTTCGCATATACGGTGGATGGGGAGCGGCTGGGCTCTTTGGAAGACGAAACCTTTAGCGCCGATGCGGCAGTGGTAAGGGTCAGTGGGGTAAGCGTACATCCGGGCTTCGCAAAGGGCAAAATGGAGAATGCGATAAAGATTGTTTCTGCTATCGTTGCGCGTCTGCCGAAAGAACGACTCTCGCCGGAAAGTACTTCCGGCAGGGAAGGTTTTTTGCACCCTACGGCCATCCATGGTGGATTAGAGCAGGCGGAGCTGCAACTCATCGTCCGGGATTTTACAGACGAAGGTCTGCTGGCACACGAGGTACTTTTGAAAAAGATTGTTGACGAAGTGCTTGAGGGGTATCCGAATTCCAGGGCGGAGATACAGGTGACGGAGCAATACCGCAACATGAAAAAAGTCCTGGATACCTGCCCGCAAGTGGTGGATTATGCCGCAGAGGCTATGCGAAGGGCGGGGATTGAACCCCGCAGGGCAAGTATTCGTGGGGGAACGGATGGCTCGCGATTGTCCTTCATGGGGCTTCCTTGTCCGAATATCTTTGCCGGGGAGCATGCTTTTCACTCCCGGCAGGAATGGGTTTCCGTCCAGGATATGGAAAAGGCCGCACTGACCCTGGTCCATCTGGCGATGGTATGGGCAGAATAATTTTTTTGAGACGTATAAATGGAACCGGGTACGGCAGTAAAAACCGAATTTAACGGCTTTTAACCCTTAGCCCTTCTTTCTTAACGATTTATTAGAACGTCAGATCAGCGGATCACATTATCTTTGGAAGGAGCGTGAGGCTATTTCAAAAAGCGTTTATCGCTTTCGGCGCCGGGATGAGCATTATTTTGCCGAGTACGCCGAAAAATAACTTGTAGGGCTCTCTTATAAGCGGTTTTGTGGCATTACAGACCAAAAATATTTCGCTGATAAGGGCGGCAAAAGGCTTTTGGAATAGCCTTTTTTCAAAATCGTCCACTTAAAATTTCGAGGAATATGGTTGTCCAACAAAAAATCCATGGATGCCTTCGGCACTTTCCAGCGTCCTGGTGCTGGTCATTCTGGCATGTAGCTCCCCTGCCAAGATCCTCGAAACGGGTCGGTATGACGATGTAATTGATCTTTCGGTACGTCGCCTTGCAGGTAAAGCACAGAAGAAAGAAGCCCTGGTAGCCGTATTGGAAGCGGCTTTTGCAAAAGCAACCCAACTGGATATGGATCGGGCGGCCGAGCTAAAAGAAAGTGGCAGACCTGAAGACTGGGAGCGGGTGTACGCCATCTACCGGAATGTAGAACGGCGTCAGGACAAAATAGCCCCCCTTTTGCCATTGGTGGATGAGTCGGGGAAAAAGGCGGTTTTTCGTTTTGTCCAATTGAACGACCTGCAGAAAGAGGCCAGGGAAGAAGCTGCTGCTGCGCTGTATAATGACGCCCTGCGCCTGGTCGAAATCGCACGGCGAAGTAGCGATAAGGAAGCTGCCCGCCGTGCGTTGGGACAGTTGGAGCGTATTTCCCAATATTACCGCAGCTACCGCGACTGCGATATCCTGCTGGCAGAGGCCAGGGACTTAGGCACTACCTACGTTTTGGTCGCGATGGAAAACCGCGCTCCAGTTGTATTGCCGTTAGGCCTGGAAGCCGATATTCTGCAACTTGGCTTTGGCAACCAACGCGATAAATGGCGGGTTTTTCATACCATTCCCGAAGATGGGCGTGTGTATGACTATCAGGTAGCCTATATATTAATAGATGTGGAAAATAGTCCGGAGGTCGTTCGGGAGCGTCAGTACGAGGAATCCAAAGAGGTGCAGGATGGTTTTGTGTATGTCCTGGATGAGCGGGGCAACGTCAGGAAGGATACCGCAGGAAATGATATCAAGACCCCTAAAATGGTACAGGTCAAAGCATTTGTGGTAGAGCAAATCCAGTATAAACTGGTGCGGCTGTCCGGGCGACTGGTCCTTTCAGACCTGCGCAACAATACGATTATCGAAACGCAGGATCTCGGCGCAGAGTCGGTTTTCGAGCATTATGCTTCTACTTTTCGGGGTGATCCCCGTGCCCTTAGCGAGGATTCGAAGAGGCGTATCGGTAACCGCCCCATTCCTTTCCCTTCTGATGAGTATTTGATCTACGAGGCTGCAAAGCGGCTTAAACCCCTGATCCGGGCAAAACTCGAGCAGACGGCGCTGCTGGAGTGACCGCCAAGTAGGCCCTGTTTTTTCATCTATACTTCTTGTACACATGAAACGCTATCAAAGAAAATATTTAGGACGACTCGGAGCAATTGCGTTAACCCATTGTTTGCTACAACTACAATATTCATTCGGACAGCTCAGTGGAAATTTAGAGGAGCGTGCGAATTTATCGGACTTTCCGTTCTCCATTATCGCTTACAGCATCCGGAACAACATCCCGCAAAGCCAGGTCGTTGATATTGTAAAAATCCATGAAACCGGTGAGCTTATATTTTCTACTGCGAATGGAGTCGTAAAATTCAACGGCCATGCATTCGAAAACTACATGGACCATGTGGATTATCGTCGGACAATCTTTGAAAAGCTCTACTATTGTAATTTTACAAAGACGTTGTTTGGCCTTGAGTTAGATGGTAAGTTCACTGCGCTGGGTGCCCGGCCAGAGTATTTGGGGCATATTGCCGCTGCCGATATCCGCGGGGATTATCATGCGGTAATTCGTAACGATGGAAAGCTGGAGTATCATAATCATAGCTCCAATAGCGGGCAGCATATTTCGACCGGGATTATGCACCCTAATTTTTTATATATCGTTAACGATACCACATGCCTGGTTTCTGCTGAAAAAAAGGGTATATCGTTTCGCTCCGGACCGGCAAAAAAAAGGTAATCGTTCATGATGACTGGGTCGGTGCGGTACAGCACGGGTATGACAGTTCGCTGGTTGTTATTTCTTCCAAAAAGATATATCGTTTCAAGGATGGGGTAATCGGGGAGGTCAAAATCCCCCAGGCGGAAGACTTCCAGTTTACGAATGTCGAATCTGTAAACGATTTACTCGTTTTTTCTTCCCCAAGAGGTATGTTAATCATTTCTCCTGAGAAAATAACTTTCTATTCTGAAAAAGATGTATTTCCAACAAATATTCTGAGTTGTGTCTTTTACGACCAGTTTGAGGGATGTTTATTTGTTGGGACTTCGACGAGGGGTTTATTGAAATTAATTCCGAAGCGCTGCCAGAGTTTTTACGCGAACCGGCCTGAATATCAAAGTTCTTTCGGGGCAATAGTTTATGACAAGGACCATGGGCTCTATGTGACTACCATGTTTGGGGTAAATCATTTTTCCGAAGGGCGGTTCTCAAGGTTGCCAACAGACAAGCAAATCTCGGGCCTTTCTCAATTTGGGGATACGCTTGCTGTTTTGTGCAGGTCGGGAGAAATCCTCGGGTATTCCAAAAGGCGTGAAAAAAAGATATTCAGGAAAAAAGTGGCTGATTTTCCAGTGTACGCCGCTTTTCGCGATCGTGGCGGAACGCATTGGTTTGGTACGGACCAGGGGGTTTCGCGCGGGATTTTTTTTGAACGCTCAACCCCCTTTCTTCCCAAGCAAATCGAGAATAGGATAACGACAATATTTGAGGACAGCCGCGGACGGCTTTGGTTGGGAGGGATGAACGGGGTTTCTGTCCTGGATGACCAAAGGCGGCTGGTGATGCATTTTGATACGGGCAGTATTGCTTCGGCACAAGATGTCCGGGCATTTTATGAAGACCCTTCCGGGAAAATATGGATAGGTACGTATGGCGCGGGTTTATTTTGTTTCTACCAGGGAAAATTTATATCGCTTAAAGAAAAGGCCTATTATCAGTTGGGCAACGATATTTTCACCCTTGCCAGAGATCAATATGGCTATATTCTGATGAGCTCCAATAACGGGGTACGGGCGGTACACGAAACTGCGCTGGATAATTTCCTGAAGGGGCGTTCAAGCTACTTGATTCCATTGTATATCGGCGAGCATTCGGGTATTTTCAATCCGGAGTTCAACGGGGGGTTTCACAATAATTATGCTTCGGAAGGCGACAGTATTTTTTACTTTCCTAGTATCCAGGGACACGTCCGTTATTTTTCCAAGCCTTTTTTCGAGCGAACAAACAACCTGATCATTAACAAGATTTATTTAGACGATAAGGTCCATGCAAAACCTTTCCGGATTGGCAGGAAGGTGAAATTTATTCGTTTTGAGTTTTATAACGTCAATTTTTCTGAAACCCAGAATATTTATTACCAGTACAAAATTAAGGATAAGAACAATTACGAAGTTTGGAGCAACCTACAGAAAGATCCCTATATCGTTTTGTCGCATTTGGCCCCTGGGAGGTATCAGCTTTCTTTACGGGTGTTAGATGGACTTAATTCCCTTTCGCCTCCTTCGGTCACTTATGATTTTTTCATTCGTCCCTATTTTTTTGAGACGATATTTTTCCACCTGTTTTTATTCATCCTGGTTTCGATTTTATTTTTTATCCGCCTGGAGCGCAATCATCAGCGTCAGAAAGAAGCGATAGCAAAGGAGCTGGAGCATAAGAATATGATTACCGAGATGCAGCTTACGGCTATACAATCGCAGATGAAGCCTCACTTTCTGTTCAACACACTCAATTCGCTGGTAAATCTGATCGCCTCCAGAGATTTGCGGAGAGCAGAGAATTATGCGGTTTCATTGTCGCGCTTACTTCGAAATACGTTGGAACAAAGTGGGAAAGTATTTATCCCCGTTGAACACGAGATCGCTACGCTGAGCAAGTTTCTGGAGATTCAGCAATCGAGGTTTAACTTTACTTTTGAGATCAACTGCCCGGGGGCGTTGCTGCATCGGGAATTGCCAACAATGTTACTGCAGCCATTGCTGGAGAATGCGCTCATTCATGGTATCGCCCATCTTACTGACCGCACAGGTAGGATTACTCTTGACTTTACCAAGCTCGAAGAACAGGGTATTCAAATAGATTTACGGGATAATGGGATTGGAATGAATAAATCCCAAATGATTAATGCCGGGAAAAAGCAAAAATCTTTTGGTATAGAGATGGTTCGACGGAAAATTGCTTTACTGAAAGAGCGGTATCAGATTATCGTATCTATGGAGGTAAGTGTATTAGACCCTTCTAATATGGAAGGAACCCATATTTGCCTCAAAATATGTCAATCTTCTGTTTAAACTGAAACGAATTAGGTTAGCACTTAAAATCATCAAAAAAGACGGTTATGAGGATCAATTGCTTAATCGTTGAAGACGAAAAATCAAGTCAGGAGTTGCTGCTGTCAAGGCTAAGGGAATTATTCCCCGATATTGAGGTTGTCGGGATAATTGATAGTTTTTGCGAGGCAGTTGCTTTTCTGAAGAGGTATAGAATAGACATCGTTTTTTAGATAACCACATCAAAGGAGGTAGTGGCCTGGGTGTTCTTTCGCAGATCCCCGTTATGAATTTTCAGGTAATTTTTTCAACGGCCTATACGGAGTATGCAATAGAGGCGCTCAACCACGGGGCGGTATATTACCTGTTAAAACCTTTCAGCAAAGAGGAGTTTACCACTGGGGTAAAAAAGGCCCTGGCTAAAGTTACCCAGTTCAGGGGCTTACTGGTAATTGGCCAGGGGAACAAGAAGGCCATTCAGTTGGATCAGTTAATGTATATTGAATCGGAGGGGGCCTATACCTTTTTTGTACTCAGTAATAAAGAGAAAGAAACTTCTTCCAGGAACCTCGGATCCTTTGAAGATAAGCTGCCGGCGGATCGTTTTTTTCGTATTCACCATTCCTACATTGTTAATATCAATTATATTGAGCGTGTAGAGCGTGGGGAATCCCTGTTTGTGCAGCTTACAGACGGAGAAACGCGCCTTCCGATTTCGCAACGCCGTTCCAAGGCCTTTTTTGAGCACCTCGGTAAGGTATAAAACGCTACCTTTGCGGCTCAATTCACGTAAGCCATGCTCAGGAGCGGATTTGCTTTTTATACCAATTCATTTTCCGGGTTGTCCAGAGATGTCTGGATATTGGGCATGGTCACTTTAATCAACCGTAGCGGGGCTATGGTCATTCCTTTTCTGACCGTTTACATGACCCGGGAGCTGGGGTTTTCGAAGCCACAGGCGGGTTTTGCGATGAGTTGTTTCGGTATTGGATCGCTGATTGGTTCGTTTGCAGGCGGGCAATTGACGGACAGGATCGGGTACTACGTGATCCAGTTCTGGTCATTGATATTGACCGGGATCGGATTTTTGGCCCTTATGCACGTGCATACTTTTCCTGGGTTATGTATAGCAGTGTTCCTGATCAGCATTGTAGCGGAAGCTTTTCGTCCGGCGAATTTTGCGGCAGTTGCGGCGTATGCACATCCTGTGAATATTACGCGGTCTTTTTCATTGATACGGCTTGCCGTTAACCTGGGTTTTTCGATTGGGCCGGCACTTGGGGGCTGGCTCGCACATCGTATGGGCTACAACTGGTTGTTTTTGGTGGATGGGGCAACTTGTTTTACTGCGGCGTTATTTTTTCGGCTATTGCTGCGCCCTAAGCAGGAAGGCATGCCCGCAGAGCGACAGGCAGGGCAAGGCGTGGTACATCGGAACAGTGCTTATACCGACCGCCGTTTTCTGTTATTCATGTTGTTTGTGACTGTGACGGCGATATCGTTCATGCAATTTTTCTCGGTAGTACCGGTGTTTTTCCGGGAGCATTTTCAATTCAACGAACGGCAGATTGGTTCCTTGCTGGCGTTGAACGGCCTGATTATCGCACTTGGTGAGGTGCCGCTGGTGTACAGGATAGAAGGGCGCTTCCCTAAATATTTATTGGTTGCGACGGGTGCACTTCTGGTGGGGGCATCTTTTATCACGTTCAATCTATTTCCTTCGGTTTTGGGGATTGCGGTTTTATCTGTGGTATTCATTACTTTGGGGGAGATGCTCAACTTCCCGTTTGCCAATGCAGTTGCCCTTGAACGCTGTGATGCCACGAACAGGGGGCAATATATGGGCTTGTACTCGATGGGTTTTTCCGTTGCGCATATCCTGTCGCCCAGCATCGGGATGCAGGTTGCCGGGCACTTTGGGTTTAGGGCTTTATGGTTCCTCACCTCGGGGATTGCGGTGATGGCCGCATTGGGTTTCTGGTTGATTTGGAAAAAGGCGTACAAGTGATTTGAAGGGATGACAGGTACAGACTTGGCTTTTGCGGCGAATTTATTGAGGGCTGGTCGTTTGGTAGCTATCCCTACGGAAACGGTCTATGGGCTTGCAGGGAATGCATTTGATGCGGTTGCGGTAGCAGAGATCTTTGCTGTAAAGCAGCGTCCGTCCTTCGATCCTTTGATTGTACATACGTCGAGCCTGGAGCGAATGCAGGGCCTGGTAGCCGGTTTTCCGCCGGATGCGTTGCGTCTTGCTGAGCATTTCCTTCCCGGGCCGCTCACCTTGCTGCTGCCAAAGTCTGAGGCAATACCGGATCTTGTCACGGCGGGTTCTAACTGGGTTGCAGTGCGCATACCCCGCCATCCTTTGACCCTGAGCTTACTGGAGATACTTGAATTTCCGCTTGCCGCGCCGAGTGCGAATCCTTTCGGGTATATCAGCCCGACGACGGCAGGCCACGTGGAGCGGCAGTTGGGCGATAAAATCCCCTATATCCTGGATGGAGGGCCGTGTACCGTTGGGCTGGAAAGTACGATCGTCGGGTTTATGGATGGCACCCCGGTCATTTTTCGGAAAGGCGGGGTTAGTGTGGAGGCGGTCGAAGCGGTGGTTGGCCCGGTTGTGGTGCGTCCCCACTCCAGTTCCAATCCACTGGCACCAGGGATGCTGAAGAGTCATTATGCCCCGCATACGCCCATTTTCCTCGGCGATATACCCACTATCCTGAAAGCCCACCCTGACCGGCGTATTGGGGTGTTGAGCTTTCAGCAGCATTTTGCGGATGTCCCGGAGGAGGATCAGGTGCTACTTTCTGCTTCGGGTAGTTTCAGCGAGGCGGCACGCAACTTGTTCGCAGGGATGCGTTATCTCGATGGCCTGGGCCTTTATGCGATAGCAGCGGAGTTGTTGCCGGAAAAAGATCTGGGCAGGGCTATCAATGACCGATTGAAGCGGGCAGCGGCAAAATAAAATAAAGATTTTTAAACTTTTGCCCCAAATTACGGTATCTATTTGAACTTTAGGCCGTAGTCAGCAAAGTGAAATGTTAACCAAAATCCATTAATATGAAGACCCATCTGTTTTTTACGCTTTTTTTCCTCGGGGCTATGGCCCTGGGAACCCAGGTAAATGCCCAGGATAAGGCCACACGACCCAGCCCGCTGATTGAGTACAAAGTGATTATCGGTGGTGCAGTCAATGTGATGATCAACTATAGCAGCCCGGCTGTAAAAGGCCGCAAAGTCTGGGGGGACTTAGTGCCGTTCGGCGAAGTATGGCGGACTGGCGCAAACGAGGCCACCGTTTTTGAGGTGAGCCGCGATGTGCTGGTAAACGGGCAGCGTCTGCCCGCTGGTAAGTACGCACTTTTCACCATACCCGGGGAAAAAAGCTGGACGTTGATCTTCAATAAAGAGCCGAACCAGTGGGGGTCGTATAATTACAAACAGGAAATGGACGCACTTCGGGTCAACGTAAAGCCCAAAGCCTCCAAAACATTCAACGAGCGCCTTACCATCACGGTGAATAACAAAGGAAAGGCTATGGTCGCCTGGGAAAAAGTAGAAGTACATTTTACTGTCAAACCCCTTTGATGCTGTCCAATCAGCCTTTTTTCAGCACTTTACGCTAAATATTCGTTCGGAAAGCGTCCTTTTGCCGCCCTACAAGTCATGCAGCGGCGGAATCTTTGGCTTTGTATGGTTGTGTAAAAAGGTGCTTTTGCCACCGGATGCAACTGGCAGTACCAGATAATATTTTGAACGGACACTGTTTTATTGATTTCGGGAAACAAAATCAATAGAACAGTGTTCGTTCAAAACTTCGTTTGTCACAGAAGGGGGCAAAAGCCCCTCTACACAACCCCGGAACTTTTTTTAGTGCCGGTTGAAAAAAGTATTCGCTACTTTTGCACAAACTTAGGCAAACTACCATGAGACAATTTAAAGCGGCCCTTTTGCTTGCTACACTCGTTGTATCGGCATCTTCGTGTACAAAAGAACCCGATGCAAGGGCTCAAATGCTGCTTGGGCGTTGGGTTATCCAGGAAGGATTCAGAAATGGTCAGGCTACAGAGTCTTTATCCGAGCTGTTTTTTGAATTTGGAAGAGATGGCCGTATGTCCACTAACCTGCCCCTTCCGGATTTGTCTGCAAAAGCTACTTATGCCCTGGACAAAGATAAGATCGTTCAACGGCAGGGGGATGCTGAAGTAGAATACGAGATTAAAACGCTCAGCGATTCCCTGCTCATTGTCACCACTCAGATGCGCAACTACGATTTTCGTTTTGTGCTGAAGAAAAAATAACGTCCGCTTCCCATGAAGCATCTGGCTTTCCTGAACAAGTATTTCTGGCAGCACCGTAAGCTCTTGCTGCTTGGGGTCTTCTTCGTTTTTATCTCTAATTACTTCCGTGTCCTTCAGCCCCAGGCGATACGGGAAGCTCTTGACCTGGTCGTAGATAACCTTCAGCTTTACCGCTTGTACAAAGGCACACCGCTTCAGGAGGATTTCTTTACCATGCTGGGGGGGCAGTTGCTGTATTTCGGGTTACTGGTGCTGATCCTTGCCTTTGGCATGGGGCTTTTCATGTATTATATGCGCCAAACAATCATCAGGATGTCCCGTCTGATCGAGTATGATATGCGACAGGAGATTTATGCCCATTATCAGGAACTGGACCTGGCTTTCTACAAGCGCAATAATACAGGGGATTTGATGGCGAGAATCACGGAAGATGTGAATAAAGTGCGGATGTATCTCGGGCCGGCAGTGCTTTATGGGGTCAACCTCGCCGCTTTGTTCATCCTGGTCATTTATGCGATGCTCGCCGTGAATGTAGAACTCACGATATACAGCCTTCTCCCTTTACCGCTGCTTTCGATTTCTATCTATTATGTGAGCAACCTGATCAATGAAAAAAGCGAGGATATCCAGCAGCAACTCGCACGGCTGAACAGTATTGCCCAGGAGGTATATTCGGGTATTCGGGTAGTCAAGGCCTATGTGCAGGAAACTCCGATGGTGCGGTATTTCGGCGTTGCTACGGAAGCGTATAAAGATAAATCCCTTTCCCTGGCAGGGGTAAATGCCTTTTTCTATCCCCTGATGCTCTTGCTGGTGGGCGCAAGTACAGGGCTGACGGTCTATATCGGCGGCTTGCTGGTGGCTAAAGGCACAGTGACCCCGGGAAATATCGCCGAATTTGTGATCTATGTGAATATGCTGACCTGGCCAGTCACTTCGATTGGGTGGATCGCCTCTATCATGCAGCAGGCAGCGGCTTCCCAAAAACGTATCAACGAGTTTTTGAAAATGCCCACCGCAATCAAAAACCCTGTCCACGACCCCGGGCCAATTACCGGCCATATCCGCTTCGAGGAGGTGGGGTTCACCTATCCGGATACCGGGGTCAGAGCACTGAACAATATTACTTTCGAACTCCTTCCTGGACAAAAACTGGCCATCCTCGGACGTACCGGATCGGGAAAGACCACGATCGCCGACTTGCTGGTCAGGCTCTATGATGTGACAGACGGGTGCATCCGGATTGACGGAAAGCCCATCGCCGAGATAGACCTGAATAACCTCCGCCAGCGCATCGGGTATGTTCCCCAGGATGTTTTTCTGTTTTCCGATTCAGTAGCAGGAAATATCGCTTTCGGAAAACCCGGGGCAACAATGGAATCTATCGAGCAATTCGCAGGTTATGCCGCTATCCACGAGGAAATCCATTCCTTCCCCCATCAATACGACACCCTCATCGGCGAACGGGGGATTACCTTATCCGGTGGGCAAAAACAGCGGATCGCTATCGCAAGGGCCCTGATCAAAACACCGGATATCCTAATCCTCGACGACTGCCTTTCTGCCGTGGATACGAATACCGAAAAACGAATCCTGCAATACTTTAATGAGGTACTGGCAGACAAAACCGCAATCGTCATCACCCACCGCATCTACTCGCTCCTCCATTTCGATAAAATCATCGTCCTCGATCATGGGCAGATCGTAGAAGAAGGTACGCACGATTCCCTGCTCGCCCAAAAGGGATACTATGCGGAAATGGTGGAACGACAGCGCGCCGAGGAAATTGCATAACAGATACATCATCAAACCAGTAGCTACTCCTCATCCCCGCCCGGACCAACCAGCAAATAGTTGCAGGAATATTATTTTGATTGTTTAATCAAATCTTTACTTTTGTAGTGTGTATTCCGCAAACAGGCGCTTCGCCTTATGCGGTTTATGCGTTGTGCAGTAAAACGATTTTTGTGCCAAACCAATAATTTTACCAGCAGTGGACAACGAGAGAAATCAAAGGAAGTTTGACAGCGTGTATTCCATAAAAGTGCGTGCGGGAAAAAGGAGGACCTACTTCTTTGATGTGCGGCAGACAAAAGGAGATGATTATTTCCTGACCCTGACGGAGAGCACAAAAAAATTTAATGACGACGGGTTTGAGCGGCATAAGATTTTCCTGTATAAAGAAGACTTCAACCGCTTTCTGGAGGGCCTTCAGGAGGCGATAGACCATATCAAAAGTAATCTGATGCCGGAATACGACTACGATGAGTTTGCCCGGCGATATGAAGAAGAAGAGGAAGAAGAGGAACTGAATGGCAGCAACGATACCCTCCCCCCTGCTCCTAAAGCTCCCCGCCGCGATACCGCATCCCCTTCTGAGGATGATATGTCCTGGTGAATCAGCGTCTGCGTCCGTGGCAGGAAGTGTTCGATCAGCCTGAGCGCGAATCAATAAGACCCGAAATACCGCCTGAGGAACCACTCGGTACTCAACAGCAGGATCAACAAAGCGAAGATCCAGCGAAAATTAATCATCGGACTGGTTCGCGCCGACTCGTAGATTACCGGCTTTGAGGAGGGGGAGTCCAGCAGGGACGCTGTAAGCTGGTCGAGGTCTTCAATGCCGATCATGCGCCCACCAGTTTGTAAACTGAGGGTGTTCAGCAGGGCGTGGTTGGCGGTCGTTTCATAAAGCTCAAGTTCTACAGGCTGTACACTGAACCGCCCTTCTGCCGTCAATTTTTCCCCACCGATATTGACCGATGCAGTGAACCGGTAGCTGCCTACCGGGAAAATACCCGCGTTAAGCGCGTAAGCCCGCCCACTCTTGGTAAATGTGAAGCTGAATTCCTGCCCCTCTTCGTTGAGAATGACAATCCGCACCTCTGGTTCGTTGATCAGCTCAAAACTTTTATTGTAAAGTTCTGCATCGAAAACAACTGTTTCGTTTTCGTCAAAGATATTTTTTGCAGGGATGACCCTGAATTTTCGCTTGTCGTCCTTTACGCTCAGGTATTGCACAAATTTACTGATGAGGCCATCAAAAAAATCGTGGTTTTCATCCTGCAAATAATTAAAGAGACGCCAACGCCAGAGCCCTTCCGCTATAATTGTCCCAGTACGGATCCCATTGACCTCCCCGAACGCCATCAGGGGGTAATCGGTATCAATTTTGCGGATTTTCTGAAATGTGAGCACCTGCGCCTGCGCTCCTGCGGCAAATTCCCCAAATGGTGCGGACAAGGGGGGGTAGTCCGGTATCTTTCCACGGAAAGCATCATCGGGCACAAACAGGTTGAAGTTGGGCACAGGGGTGGCTTGTACATCATTGGTGCTGCGTGCATCTGCCCGTACCGCGATAAGACTTTGTACGCGGTTCAATTGCTGAAAGTCCGTTTGCAGCCCTGCGAGAAACAGGCGTGGGATGCCTTTCCGGTTCATCGCTTCGAGCATGGCATTCAGGTTAGCCGATTTATTCGGTAACTGGACGAAAACGACGAAGTCGAAGTCGGTGATATTTCCGGCAAATTCGCCGATGAGTGCCGTTTCTACCTCATAATTTTTGTTCAATTCCAGACTCTGCTTGATAGCGCTGATATCGGGGTGGGGCCCACCCGCCAGGATCATGATTTTTTGCCGGGCATCGAGGACTTCCACAAAGATTTCGCGGGAATTATTGGTGGTACTGGCTTCCCCCTGAATGCGCCCAAGCACGAGCCGATAGCGTCGCACCCCACTTTTATTCGCATCGAGGGGAAACTCTACG
Organism: Lewinellaceae bacterium; assembly: GCA_040382095.1. Lineage (GTDB taxonomy): Bacteria > Bacteroidota > Bacteroidia > Chitinophagales > Saprospiraceae > JADJPL01. Next base: position 50,167 of record JBEIGB010000007.1, on the reverse strand, counting down.
GTGCGGAAAAAATCGTTTTTGCCCACGGGCACAGGGATCTGCTGAAGTAGTGAGGCACCCTTGCCTTCTACCTGATAAACGGAAAGGGTCGTGGAACTACCTGCGCAATTGGTAGCCGCGATATCTACCAGCACACTGAACCGGTCGCCGAGATAGGCGATTTTGTTGTTGAACACCCGTTTGAGCACGAGGTCTTTTTTAGGTACCGTATCGCCCAGGGCGATAGTATAAAGCGGTGCATTTACAGCTGAATTGATATAAACGGGGTTCGTGCCTTTGTTGTAAATCCCGTCGCTGGAAAGCAGGATGGCACCGACATTCTGGCCACTGTAAGTATCTGAGGTGTAGCGCAGAAATCCTGCCAGGTCGCTGGCTTTATCGCGGAAGGTAGTATCCAGGCCTTCTTTTACCGATGCGCCAAATGAATAATAGCGCACGTCAAAGTCTTTGCCGAGGGTGCGCGTTATACCTTGCAGCGCTTCTGCATACCGCAGGCGCGCAGCCCCGGAAAGCACACTGCCGACCGATTCCGAAATATCCTGTCCAACGATCAGGATAGGTTTTCTCGACTCCCGCAGTATCGAACGCAGGACGGGCGAAAGCAGGAAAAATGTAAGGAGTGCAGCAGACAAAAAGCGCAGGGCGCCCATAAGCCCCCTCACCCAAGCCGGCCGGTCGCTGAACGATTTTTCGCGGATATACAGGATGCCTGCGTAGGTCAGGCCAGCTAATACACAGAAAAGCAAATACCAGGATGGATACTCCAGCGTCAGTTGCATACGGTATGGTTGAGTCTGTATGGGCAATTTATGCGGTCAAAGATAAACGATTGTCGGCAGACTTGTTGCAGTACAACCATGGGCATAGGGAAAATGCACCCATTTTTTTCCGGCACACCAAAGGGTATAAATAGTCTTTGTACTGCGCCAGGCCCGGAGTATGATGCCGAAGTGGCTGGCCGCAAAGTATTTTGCCGCCTCCGATGCCAAAGGTCTATTGTGCCAGGCCCTTCTTGCAATACAATTTTCCGCCGGAAGCAAAGAAATTGTTTTTCGCACAACCCTGGGCACCTATTGATCCGGACAATTCGTATTATCCACAAAACAGGAAATTGGTAATTTTCGTTTTATAATTTTGCATCGTTGCAGCGTGCACTCCGGGGTCGTTTTAAAAAGTCCTTTTCTGCCGAAAGCAAAGTATTTTTTTGTACAACCACTTTGCGCTGGCAGGAAACATTAATCGGCGACTGCTTCACTCAAAACTTTCTTTCGCTGCCAGAGGCAGAAAACAGGTACTAAACGAAAAAACATGATAAAAAAATTGTCAAAAAGTTTGTCGCTATTATTACTTCTTGCTTTTGCGGCACCGCTGCAGGCAGCGTATATGTTGATTCCAATGGATGCAGAATCACAGCGGAACCATCTCAAAGCTTATGGAATCGCCTACTGGGTACTGGACAACGGGGAAGAAGCGTGGTGGTTGCTGAATTATCGCGGCGGCAGTTTTGCCTTTCGGCACAATAAAATTTTTGAAAAAGAGTGTCTGACCCGGGGGGTAAGCTTTGAAGTTATTGCCGATGGGCAATTCAACAATATCCTCGCTGAAATTGCCGACCAGGAAGCCAATATGGATGCCATGCGGCTTGAAAAAGCACCTAAAATAGCTGTATATACCCCGGATTTCAACCAGAAGGGGGAGCGTATCCAGCCCTGGGATGATGCAGTCACGCTCGTCCTGACCTACGCGGAGATTCCCTATGATGTCATTTATGACAGAGAAGTCATGGCGGACAAACTCGCGCTTTACGATTGGCTGCACTTACACCACGAGGATTTTACCGGCCAGTACGGCCGCTTTTACCGCTCGTACCATCCCTTCCCCTGGTATCGCGAAAATCAGCGCAGGATGGAGGCCCTGGCCAGTGATCTGGGCTTTGCAAAGGTGTCGCAGCTCAAGCTGGCAGTCGTCAAAAAAATCAGGGAATTTGTGTCCGGAGGGGGATTTATGTTTGCAATGTGTTCGGCAACAGATACTTATGACATTGCGCTCGCTGCGGAAGGCATTGATATTTGTGCAGAGATGTACGACGGCGATGCTGCGGATCCCAATGCGCAGTCCAAACTGGATTTTTCAAAGACTTTTGCATTCAAAGATTTCCGGCTTACCCGCGATCCGCTCGAGTACGAATTTTCCTCGATTGATGTGGGTCAGGATCGCCCGGTTGCCCCGGAGCAGGATTACTTCACGCTATTTGACTTTTCCGCAAAATGGGATCCTGTGCCCACGATGCTGAACCAGAATCATACCCGCACCGTTAAAGGTTTCATGGGGCAAACGACAGCTTTCCGGAAACAGTACATCAAATCGGGCGTGCTCCTGTTGGGTGAAAATAAACCGGCCAGCGAAGCCAGGTATATCCATGGCGCCTTTGGAAAAGGTTTCTGGACTTTTTATGGCGGGCATGATCCGGAGGACTATCGCCACTACGTCAACGACCCCGAGACCGACCTCAGTTTACACCCTAACTCCCCCGGCTTCCGCCTGATCCTGAATAATATTTTGTTTCCGGCGGCACGAAAAAAAGAACGCAAAACCTGAACGGGCCTTACATAATGGCTAACTGCGCCTCCTATGGGCGAATCCGCTTGCTTTAAAGATGCAAACATTTAATAAACAGTATTTTATGTTCAAATCGTTTACAGCGAGGTTATTCGTTGTCCTCCTGCTTTTGATGACGGGTTTTATTGCGGGCATTTCCTGGAAATCCAAGGAGAAATCTGGTGAAGAGCAGGCACTCGCGGCAGAGGGTGGCCCCGAGCGCGAGGTCATGCCACTGCGGGAATTGACCAGTCAGGAATCCGCTACGATAAAGCTTTTTGAAGGAGCGGCACCCTCCGTGTGTTTCATTACGACTAGTAGTCTTCAGCAGGATTTCTGGACACGGAACGTGATGGAAATCCCGCGGGGTACTGGCTCGGGTTTCGTATGGGACCGCAACGGGCATATTGTGACAAACTATCATGTTATCCAGGGGGCCGACCGCGCGCAGGTGACCCTTTCCGACCAGAGCACCCTGGAGGCAGAGCTCGTGGGCATCGCACCGGAGAAAGACCTGGCAGTGCTGCGTATCAAGGTGGCTGCCGAACGGCTAAGACCAATCCCCATCGGTACTTCGGACGATCTGCGTGTCGGCCAGTCGGTATATGCCATCGGAAACCCTTTCGGGCTTGATCAGACTTTGACTACCGGCATCGTCAGTGCGTTGGGACGGGAGATCCAATCTTCCAGCGGGGTGCCTATCCGCGATGTCATTCAGACGGATGCGGCGATCAACCCCGGAAATTCCGGGGGGCCTTTGCTGGATTCAGGCGGGCGGCTGATCGGCGTCAATACTGCTATTTACAGTCCCTCGGGCGCATCGGCAGGTATTGGTTTTTCTATTCCGGTAGATGTGGTGCGCTGGGTTATCCCGGAACTAATCGCTTTTGGTAAGGTCAAGCGCCCTTCCCTGGGGGTCGAGCTGGCCAATCCAGGGATTATCTCCCGCTACCAACTCGAAGGGCCTCTGGTTATTGACGTAGTCGAAGGCAGTGCCGCACAACAGGCAGGGATACGTCCAACCATGCGCGACCGTTATGGCCGCATCCGGCTGGGCGATATCATCACGGCAATCAATAATGACCCGATCAAGACGAATGCAGACCTCATCCTGGTGCTCGAAAAATACCAGCCTGGTCAAAAGGTCCAGCTTTCTCTTTTGCGCGATGATAAAAAAATGACCGTAGAGCTTATCCTCGAAGAATCCCGTTAATCTATGAAGGATAATGCATAATTTTGTGCCAATTTTTCAACATTCATAAACCAAATTCAATGAAGCAGTTCATTTCTATTCTTTTTTCATTTGTATTGTTGCTGGCCTTTGCTGCCCCTACACAGGCACAGGTTCAGACTCCTGCTGCAAGCCCTACGGCAGAATTAAAGCAGAAGGTCGGTCTTACCGATATTACGATTGTGTATTCCCGTCCGAGCGCAAAAGGCCGTACGGTATTCGCCGCCAATGGCCTGGTGCCGATGGGCCAGGCATGGCGTACCGGGGCGAATTCCGCTACGAAAATATCTTTTAGCGACCCGGTAAAGGTCGGCGGGGTCGAGCTCAAAAAAGGCGATTATGCCTTGTTGACCGTTCCCGGCGATATGGAATGGAAAGCGATGTTCTTCCCCTACGAGACTACTAACTGGGGCGCTTATCCGGATAAAACACCTGCAGTGACTGTCACCATTAAGGCTGAAAAAATGGGTGCCAAAGTGGAAACTTTCACGATTGACCTCAACGATGTGCGCAACGAAAGCGCCAGCATCGTATTGATGTGGGAAAATACCCGCGTCGCAATCCCATTTACCGTGGAGGTAGATAGCCGTGTAATGGCTAGTATTGACCGCGTTATGGCAGGTCCTTCCGCAAATGATTATGCCGCTGCCGCAGGGTATTATTTGGATAACAAAAAGGACCTCAACAAAGCCCTGGAGTGGATAAAGAAAGCAAACGCATCTAATCCTTCTGCTTACTGGAACCTCTATCGCGAAGCCCTCATCCTGGGCGAGCTGGGCCTCAAAAAGGAAGCAATCGCCGCAGCCGAAAAGTCTATGGCGGAAGCACAGAAGGCAAAGAACGAGGAGTATGTGAAAATGAATAAGGATGCTATCGCAAAGTGGAAGTAATTTCCACATTGCAGGATAAAATCCTTAAATGAGGTTGCGTAAAAAGTCCCTTTTGCCACCGGATGCGGCTTACGCCGCTAAAGGACTTTCAGGGCAGCCTCATACTTTTCTTTTCAGCGCACCGGGGTTGTGTAAAAAAGCCGGAAGCCTTCATTTGGCGGCTAACACCGCCAAATAATAGTTTTAAAAAAACGCTGTTTTCATTGATTTTGCGAAGCAAAATCAATGAAAACAGCGTTTTTTTAAAACTTTCTTTCGCCGCCGTAGGCGGAGGAATACTTGTTGCACAACCGCGATGCGCTGAAAAATACTCTTTGTCGGCGCAAGCCGCCAAAAGACTTGTGAGACAGCCTCAAATGTTATACACCCCTGAAAAAATAATTTCTGGCGGTGCCAGTCGCCAAAAATTATTTTTCATAACATCCAATGGTTGGAGTCGTCGCGCTCCTGGGATTGTTATCCAGGTCTATCAGGATGGCACGTGGGGAAGTGATGGGCTTTCCTTTCCCGAAGGCGATAGACAGGGAATCCGGCAGGTACACATCTTTATCCGGGTTCTTAAATATTTTGTCGGTAGGTTTGCCGTTGATACAATCGGTGCCCATTTCCTGAAAAAACCTGCCGAACCGTGGGTGCTGACTTTTCAGTAACTCTTCCACCCGGACGATACAATTTTCAAATTTTACATTGAACATACTGGACGGCTCGCCGCCGGAAGCATCATTGAACTTGAGCTGGTCTTTTTGCGACCCATACAAAATACAGTTCCTGAAAAGCGCATTGAGCCGGTAGCTCTGGCGTTGCCGGCAGATGAGGGGATCATCATAGCAGATAAAATTACTGGCCGAGAGTGCGGAGGCATTTACCCCATAGCTTGCTATCGAGCAATAATTAAAGGCATAATCCCCACCAAAAGCGAGGGAGACGGAATTAGCGGCATTATTGTAGATGAGGCAGTTATCGGCAGTAACCCTGGACCGCACCCCGATCAGACCACTACCACTGGTATTAAAAATCCGGCTGTTGCGTATAGTAAGGTCTGAGGCGGAGTCGGCATATACGCCAAAAATACTGTTTTTGATTGTCGTATATTCGATTTGATGACCCCTGCTTCCTTTGCCAAGGATGATTCCGAGCCATTGTCCGGGTTCTTCCCCAAATTCCTTTTCCAGGCGGCTTCCCTGGACGACAATTGGTTTTTCTTTCGTCCCGGTCATCCTGAGCTTGCCATTGGGCAGCATATACAGGATACCATCGTTGAAAACCCCAAAAAATTCATTTCGTGCAATACCTCCATGGATATAAATCCGGGTGCCCGCCGGGATGTTGAGGGTGCAACTATCAATAAATACTTCGCCATAAATGACATAAGGCTTGGGGTCGTTCCAGGAAATCTCGTTGTTGCGGCAGCTCAATACGACAGGTATCCCCTTATTGAACCTACTGGGGAAGTAATTGGCATTTTGCCCCCATGCGATGAGGAGTACGTCCTGGATATTCCCGTTTGTCTCAAATTGGATGCGTTCTTCGATAACAAACGGGCTGATCGCTAGCGGTTGGTTGGGGTTGATGGTAACCTCTGCAAAGACATAGATGCTGTCGCGTGCCGAAATTTCAACGTTTTCGATGACCCTGCCCGGGATACCGTCCACATTCATACGGAATTGGATGTTGCTCAAGCCCTTGAAGGAAATTTTGGAAATCCGGACGGGCCGGTTGTAGCGGTTGTACACTTTGAACGATCTCGTCGCAGAACCCAATTGCGTGAATACGGTATCAAAGCGAAGGGTATCCAGAGAGAATTCCAGTTTTGCGTCGGTATCTGCGATAAAATCGTCCTCCTGGTTGCATGCGGCAATCTGGAAAAGGAGGAAAGCCCCAAAGATCAGGATCAATATTTTCTGCATGGTGTGATGGCTGGTTTCTATATCTGCAAATATAGGAGGGTTTTACAGGAATTTATGGATTAACCTTTTTGTGGGGATGATCGGATTAAAATTCTGCTACATGCAACGCCATTCACTGGATGTTTCCAGGCGTTGACTTCGACCGGGCCCTTGCCAATAACGTTATCTTTTGTGCCGCGCCGTTCCAGCCAGGCGGCAGCACCCCATTTCCGATACCGAATACAAGCGTGTAAGCCCCGGGCTTCAGCTCGGGTAAGGTAAGTGACACCCCGACACGGGTATCTTTCAGCCCTGGCCAGGAATGGGGAGGGTTCCGGACGACTAACGCAGTGAATGCAATCACCTGGCCCTGCTGAAGAAAAACGGCATCAAGGTGCAGGGGCATATTGCCGGTTTGGGGGAATATGGTGTATTGATAGGGGTTTTGCAGCACAAGGGAAAACCCATAATTTTGCCCGATTCGGAAGGTATCGGGGGTCTCCGGTGCAAAAATTTTAACTTTTTGCGCTACCTGGAGGCGGTCTGCCCATAAGGCCAGACGGGTCTTGCCGTTCATCGTGAGCGTATCGCAGATATCGCACAGCGTTCCACCAGGCTGTATCAGCACAAGGACACGCTTTCCGTGTAACTTTCTCTCGTCATCCCAGAGGTCAAACTGGCTTGGGCGGTAGAATACGTCCGTGAAGGTAAAGGCCTGCCGCTCAGTGTAAAAAGCATATTCCGATGCGTCCCGATAGCTGTTTTGAAAAACCACCGGGTTGCCGTTGGCAATTTTTTCAAGTGCTTTCGGCCATTGCTTCTGCTGAAATGGATGTTTAAATCCGGGAATCGGAAGCATAAGCGCTAGTCTGGCCAGGGCGATGCAGGTGAATGTAGCCCAACCAGCCCGCCTGAGCCATTTTTCGTATTGTGACCTACCCAGGCTATATTCAAATGCGAGTAATGCAAGCGGAAAAGACAAAACGGCCGTCCACTGAGGCTCTACATGCCCTTTTGTAGTGGAATACAGAAAAAATCCCCAAAAACCAAGAATGAGGGCAGTTGCTGTGCGCTGTTGTTGTTTGGCAGCGCAAAGTGCCTGTATAAATAAAGGAAATAATAATGGGCTGAATAAGACTACCTGGTTGATCAGGTAACTCCAGGTGAACGCCCATTCGTAAGGGTCGTCCCTGCCTTTGAGGTGGTAGCGAAAAGAAGGGAAATCATGTTGATATTGCCAGAATAAATGCGGCATAAAGAGCAAGGCACCAAACGCACAAGCCAACCAGCAGCGGGGGTCTTTCCATAGTCTCCAATGTGCGCCCAGGGAAAAGAGGATAACTAATACGCCATGGTATTTGCTGTATAAAAGTGCGGCCATTACAGCGCCTAAAAGTAGCGCCCGCTTCCACCCCGGCTGATGTACAAATTTTTGCAGGAGGTAAAGGTACCATGCGGTAAAAAAAAGCAGCGGCCCATCCGGGGTGGCGACCAGGCCGTACAGATGCAAAAAGGGAAGACCCAGACAAAGCGCTGCCCAGGTTAAGAACCGGCTTCCCTGTGGTTGGCCCAGGTATTTCCAAAAAAGGAATATTGTACCGATATGGATGCCGATATTCCCCAGCCGGACTCCCAATGACCCGGGAATCCAGTCTATCCCAATTCTCGCAAGCAAGGCTACCATCGGCGGGTGGTCAAAATACCCCCAATCCAAACGCTGTGCATACGTCCAGTAATATGCTTCATCGGGATCCAGGGGCAGCCACCATGCCTGTAAAAGGTTTATGATGGCCCAGGTACCTGAAAACAGCAGGATAGGGCGGTAGGCTTTCCAGAATGGCGTGGTGCTGAGCTGATCCATAAATGATTGTTGCGACAGGGGAATTTGTCACTCAAAAATCCCCTTTTTTGCATAATTTTATATTGGATTCTCCGAAAAGGATTTTTTTTCGCCTTCGGAAGGGATGAAATTTTTTAAAATGCTGATTTTGCGAAGCAAAATCAACAAAACCGGCGTTTTAAAAAACATTCTTTGGTGGCGCAAGCCGCCAAAAGACTTTTCGGACAGCCTCATAAAGGGTTTTTGTGTTTTGGGCAAAAAAAGAAAGCTAAGCCCAATAGCTCCTTGTTGCGCATGAATTTTCTGGCACATTTCTTTCTTGCAAAGCGTGAACCTGCCTGGGTCGTGGGCAATTTCGTTGCTGACTACCTCCGCAACGCGGAAATTGCCGAACTTCCGGAGGCGGTAAGGGCGGGGGTGGCCCTGCACCGCTCGGTTGATGCGTTCACCGACCGTCATCCGGTGGTCCGGCAGTGTGCGCAGCGTTTATTTCCTTTTCACGGCAAATACGCCCCGGTCGTTATAGACGTATTTTTTGATTTTTTCCTGATCCACAACTGGGAGCGTTACTCGGAAGAGCCCTTTGATGTTTTTGTACAAAAGATGTATGACATCCTGCTGGAATACCGGGAAATGCTGCCGCAAGGACTTCACGAGCGGCTGCCCCGTATGGTTTCGGGTGGCTGGCTGCACAGCTATGGCCACATACAGGGACTGGAGTACGCATTCCTGCGCCTCCAGTCCCGTATGAGTAAACCCGAGCAACTTCAGGGGGTAATAGATTCCCATCATCGCTATTTTGATGCTACCAACCAGGATTTCAACGATTTTTTCCCAGAGGTAATCGCATTCGCATCCGATTGGCAAGTACGTTGAGGTGCTTTAAAAATTCAAGGCGAGGCGGGTGAAAAAGCGACGCCCGTTCCCGCCCATTTGGACAGTGCTGCTGCAGGCAGTGCGCTGAGGTCGGTACCGGAATTACCCCGGCCCCTGGCACCAAATACGGCCACGAAAGCAGTTTGGTGGCGGCGCTTGCCATTGACGAGGACAAGGGTCTGGTCGGGGCCGAGGCCGCGCAGCGTGGCCAGGTCAATATGGTCGGCACCATCAGATCCAGACTGCTTGTTGTAGTTGAACGAAGGCGCGTTGGCGTTGATCAGGGAAGTCAGGTCAAAGCGGGCGGTCGTTTGCCCGACCTGACGTAGCTGGATGACATCTACTGGTACAGCCGTCTCCGTCTGGGTACGGTTTGCTGGGCACAGAGGAGACTGGATGCACCCAAAAAGAGCAGGAGAAAAAGTGTTTTAGGCATATTTCTTCAAAATGAACATATTAACAGGCAATCATCCTAACCTAATGTGTCTGAAACCAGGCATTTTTTACTTTGTGTGCTTTTACGTGGTGATGCTTGCAAATCTGGAGTAAAAAGTTATGCTTGTTTATGATCAACAATCTATAAAAGGAATGCCGTACAAATTCGGGGTTTGTCCAAAACATTCTTTGGCAGCGAATGCCGCAAAAAAAATTATTCACCCAAATACGTTGTACAATGAAAAAAAAGCAGAATTCATTAAAGCATCTCGTGGTGTCAGGGGCAAACATTGCGCTCTTCCACATTTTACTCGTTGGTATCGCCTTTGAGGCCGGCCTCCGGCTTTTTCAGTATGGATTCAAGATCGACAGGTTTGGGGTTACTTTAATCTCCTGTATTGTGCTTGGCTTAGTCTGGGCATGTATGAAAAAATGGTATGGGGACAGTACCCTGCAACCTTCTGTTCAGCGTTCACTACAGAATTACCTCCTGATGGCTTTTTCAGGTTTTATGTTGTGTGCGGTCTTTTTTAATTATGGTATTGGCGGGATAATACAGGAAAAAGAGGCAGTTGCTGCTTATCGGGCCATCCCGGTGGCAATTTACAGCAATGCACAGCGACAACTGCCAGAAGCAAAAGCAGAGAAAAAGTCTCTGCGGATTAGAGCAGCAGAATGGCGGCATTCGGTGCGGGAGCGCGTAATAGCACATTTCCAGCAGCAGCAAGATTTTAAGGACAAGCCAGGCAAATATATTCTTACGTTTCTCTTGACGTGTGGGCTGTTTCTCTTTTTTGCCATTCTGGCTTTTGAAGGTGGCCCGGGAGTGGCTATTGGGGGAATTGGGGCAATCTTATTGATTACAGGGCTCATTTTATATCTCATTTTGCCTAAAGGGGAAAAGAAGAAGGCCTTCTGGCTCTCTCCGCTCTATTTCCTGGGCAGTATATTCTTTTGGTTTATCTTCGGTCGTCTTTTGGGCTGAATTCCTCAAATTATCAGGCTAAATTTCCATGTAATTTGGAAAATTCAATCGCTTTTATCCAGGAAAACTAATTTTCCCCATACATACCGATGGGATCCCTTCAAAACGGACTTTCCCTCCCGCCAGGGTCTCATTGGCCAGTGCAGCAAATAAAACGGCTTCTTTTGCATCTCCGGAGATGCCAATGGAATCAAACAGATGTAAGGCAACGCCAGGGAGTAGCGCAGAAAGGTGGTCCATGAGGACAGGGTTATGGGCTCCGCCGCCGCTGACATAGAACGCCGCCTCCTGCCAATCCGGCAAGTTATTTCGGATCGAATCGGCAATCGTTTCTGCGCTGAACCGGGTAAGGGTAGCGATTTGGTCTTGTGGGGAAAGCCCCTTAGTACCAGTCTGATGCAGGGCTTCGGCCAGGTAATCCAGGTTGAACACTTCCGGGCCAGTAGTCTTTGGTACCGGAAACTGAAAAAAGGGATGTGCTTTCAGGGCACGGAGCAGGCCGGAGTGGATATTTCCGGCAGCAGCTATCCGCCCGTCGGCATCGAAAGCCTGTTCTGGGAAAAAGTGCCGGGTGGCGGCATCGAGCAGGGTATTTCCCGGTCCGGTATCCGTCACAAAAACTCCTTTGGGGACTTTTCCTTTAGGTAACCACGTATAATTGGCGATGCCTCCGATATTGAGCAGTATCCGGTGCTCATCGGGATGGGAAAAGAGGAGAAAATCGCCATAAACGGCTAGTGGGGCACCTTCACCACCCGCCGCGATATGTTTTTGTCTGAAGTCGCTGATGGTGATGATGCCGGTCGTCACCGCGAGGTGGTCGCCATCGCCGATCTGCAAGGTGGCGTTTCCGTATCCTTTCATTTGGTGCTGGTGCGCAGGGGCATGAAAAACGGTTTGGCCATGGCTTGCAATGGCATCTATATCTTCCGGGGCGATGCCCCATTCCCCGAGGGCCTGGCGTACCAGTCGCCCATGGAGCTGACCGATCCAGGGGTTGAGGGCTGTGAGGAGCTGAAAATCCACCTGTTTTTGTGCAAAAACTTTGCGAATTTCCGATTTTATGGTTTCCGGAAAGGAATAGGTCACAAAATACTCCACTTCGATACGGGTGTCCATCCCACTTCCGGTGAAACGGCACAGGGCGATGTCCAGGCCGTCCATAGAAGTACCGGACATCAGGCCGATGATCCTGCGGGCCGGCTTTTGGGCGGCGGTATATAGCTGTTGAAGAAAATCGTTCATATTATCAAAGGACTTTAAGTGCTTTTCCAACTTTGGTAAATGCTTCCACGGCACTTTCGAGGTGCTCCTGTTCGTGAGCCGCTGAGATTTGTACCCGGATACGTGCTTTGCCGCGGGGTACTACCGGAAAGAAAAAGCCGACGACGTAGATACCCTCCTCCAGCAGCCGCGCTGCAAATTCCTGTGCCAACGGGGCGTCATACAACATGATAGGCACGATGGGGTGCTCTCCGGGAAGGATATCAAAACCTGCCGCTGTGATGGCCTTGCGGAAGTACTGGGTATTCCGCTCCAGCTTATCGCGCAGCTCGGTGCTGCCCATGAGGAGATCCAGCACCTTCAGCGACGCACCAACGATGGCCGGGGCGACGGTATTGGAGAAGAGGTAAGGGCGCGAGCGTTGCCGCAGGAGGTCCACGATTTCCCTCTTTGCTGCCGTGAAGCCCCCGGAAGCCCCGCCAAGGGCTTTGCCCAGGGTGCCGGTGATGATATCAATCCGGTCCATAACCCCCCGGTATTCGTGTGTTCCACGACCGGTTTTCCCCATAAATCCGGTGGCATGGCATTCGTCAATCATCACCATGGCATCGTACTTGTCGGCCAGATCGCAGATGGCATCCAGGCGGGCGATGGTACCGTCCATAGAAAAGACCCCGTCTGTGGCGATGAGCCTGCGGCGTCCGTGTGCGGCAGCCTGCAGCTGCCGTTCGAGATCTTCCATATCATTGTGTTTGTACCTGAACCGGGCCGCTTTGCACAGGCGGATACCGTCAATGATCGAAGCATGGTTGAGTTCATCAGAAATGATGGCGTCTTCTTCTCCCAGTAAAGGCTCGAAAAGCCCACCGTTGGCATCGAAAGCAGCGGCGTAGAGGATGGCATCTTCCTGGCCCAGAAAATCGGCGATTTTCTTTTCCAGATCTTTATGAATATCCTGGGTGCCACAGATAAAGCGTACGGAGGATAGCCCGAAACCATGCGTATCAATGGTATCTTTGGCCGCTTGCAATACTTCGGGGTGTGCGGAGAGGCCCAGATAATTGTTAGCACAAAAATTCAGCACTTCTTTTCCCGATTGCAGGCTGATCTCGGCACCCTGGGGGCTAACAATGATCCGTTCTTTTTTATACAGGCCGGCTGCTTCGATTTCCTGTAGTTCTTTTTTGAGCGATGGTCCTACGGTCTTATACATCGTGTAAATTTTATTTTTTAAACTGGTTGTGATGGCGATGGAATCCTGGTCATATAATGCCGGGCAAGGTTTTGCAGCATATCCGCAGTCATGGTTTCGAGGTCAAAGCGGGGTTTCCAGCCCCAATCTTCGCGGGCGGCGGAATCGTCAATACTCGCGGGCCAGCTATCGGCGATTTGCTGGCGGAAGTCCGGGGCATAGTTTACCCTGAAATCCGGGAAGAAACGACGGATGGATGCGGCGATTTCTGCCGGAGTGAAGCTAATCCCGGCGATGTTATAGCTGGTACGGCATTTGACCTGTGTCGCAGGGGCATCCATAAGCTCCAGGGTGCCCCGAATCGCATCGTCCATATATAGCATGGGCAGCCGGGTATTTTCGCTGAGGAAGCAGGTAAAGGGATTACCTTTAATCGCTTCGTGATAGATTTCTACCGCATAGTCTGTCGTTCCGCCACCAGGGAGAGATTGGTGGCCGATGATACCCGGATAGCGCACAGACCGAACGTCCACCCCATAACGAAGGTGGTAATACTGACACCAGTTTTCCCCGGCAACCTTGCTGATCCCATAAACGGTAGTCGGTTGGGTAATGGTATCCTGGGGGGTGTTTTCCCTGGGGGTTGATGGCCCAAAAACAGCAATCGAGCTGGGGAAAAACACTTTGAGGGATAAGTCTTTAGCAATTTCCAGGGCGTTGAACAGCCCCCGCATATTGATGTCCCAGGCCTGTTGTGGATGTTGTTCCCCTTTCGCCGACAGGATCGCCGCAAGATGGTACACCTGGGTTACGCCATACTTCGTGGCGAGCTCCCGTAGTTTGACAGGATACAATACGTCCAGGATTTCAAAAGGCCCTTCCTGGGCAATAGGGCGACGTATGTCCGTAGCCAGAACGGCATCTGACCCGTATGCATCGCGCAAAGCTGCGGTCAGCACAGAGCCGATCTGCCCGTTGGCACCTGTGACTAAAATCATTTGATTTGGTTTTTGGCTCGAGGCTGTTTTATAAGTCTTGTCCTAACACACATTAAAGGGCTTATGCGAAAAAGTCCTTTTGCTGCTGCCCTGCACAAAATATTATTCTGGACACACATCAAAAAATAATTTTCGCACAACCCCGACAGGGTATTTATCTCCGCGGGTCCGCAGGATAATCGGGGATTTCCCCGAGGTTTTTTATTTGCTGCGCCTGGTAGTCCAGGTGACAGCAATAAGACTCCTGTCCATTAGTCATCATCAGAAAAGGGACCTGCAGGGCAAGGTTATAGTTGGCGGCCTGCAGGAAGACCTCGGGACTGATGGCGACGTCCGGGGCTTTGCATTCGACGAGTAAAAGCGGGGTGCTGCGGGCGGAAAAAGCGACGATATCACAGCGCTTTTTCAGATGGTGGCCACGCAGGGTTTTTTCTACAGCAATGGCACCTGCCGGGTATCCTTTTTTTTGGGTCAGGTAAGCCAGGGTCAGTTGCCGTACGAATTCTTCAGGGAGCAGGGCTACCCACCGTCTGCGGACGGGGTCCCAGACCTTTTTTTTACCGTCCCGGGCCTGGACTTTGAGTCCCGCGGCATATTCTATAAGCTTTAAATCGGGCATGCTTCAGATAATTGTCGCGGGGTCATGTACAAAATATTTGGGGCTAGTGGAACAACAACTGCCTTGTCGACTGTGCTGCTCCATGGCGCAGGCGCAGGAGGTAATATCCTGGCGGTGCCTGAAATGCGCTGCGATCGAGGCGGAACTGGTGTTCCCCTTCCTGCAAACGGCCTTGAAAAACCGTATGGACTTTGCGTCCGAAGACATCGAAGAGTTCCAGTGCAGTATTGCCGGAATATGCCGGGAGGTCTAATGTTACCAGTGCGCCATCGGAAATGATATTCGGCAGGACATTGAAACCCTGCAATAATGCTACATCCATTGTGCCTGTCACAGATGTGCTGATCTGGCTGGTATAGTTCAGGTTGACAAAATCGAATTTTGTGCCATTCTTTTTCCAGATAATCCCGGCGACGATGAGGTTTGCCGGGTTAAAGTTGGCCGGCAGGGGAAAAGTGGTAATCATCCCTTTAATCGTGCCCTCTGCGACATTACCGTTGGCGAGTAGCTCGCCGAATGTATTTGAATGTAAGGCGATGCGCATGACATTCTGGTGGGTTTCATTGGAAGAACGGGCTGCCTGAGAGGCGGTTACCGATTTTTCCAGGAGATAGAGGCCGTAATAATATTCGCCTTGCTGCGGTTGAAAAAACTCTACACGCGACTGAACGGCCAGCTCCCGCGTACCCGGATCAAGACGTGCGATGAGGCCGGCTTGTGCCTGAGGCGCGTTTTTATTGGCATTATTGACATTAGTTGTGATATTGTTGACCATTGTCGTACCACTTGAACCCATTCTGCTGGTATTGTAGAAAAAGGTCGGGTGGCTCAGGGATTGCTCAAAATTCTGAATCAGTTTTTCGGCAGTAGGGCTGTACAGGGAGCTTAAAGTACTGGAGTGCCCGGCCATTACCAGCGCTTTGGTATTCAGACTGCCGGCAAGGGATTTGTAGTTGTCCCAGGCGGTACTTCCGCAAATGCTGCACCAGGTTGCGGTCATTTTGGTGACCAGCGAGTTTTGGACGCGGGGTACCAGAATATCCTGGCTCCACAGAATACCGGAGAGGCAGGTGAAAAAGAGGGTAAAGGTCCAATTTTTCATAAGCGTTTGGTTTTTTCGATGATGGTGAAACGATGAATGCTCTCCTTTTAGAAAGTCAAAGGATAAAATAGATAACAAAATTACGCAATTTCGGTTGGAAAAAACCGGATTTGGAGGCAAGAATCCGCAGTGGGCGCTAAACAGGCAAAACGCTGGTCCTGACGCGTACCGATTACCCAAATGATATTACCGTCGCCGTTTTCCAGTACCCAGATGCGCTGTTTGCGCAAGCGGTCCAGGCGCAGGTCGGTGAGCAGATCCTGAATTTTTTTGTGTTTGCCCCCCATTCCGGCAGGGCAGAACCGGTCGCCGGGGCGCCATTTCCGGAGTATGAGCGGGTAGGAGAGGGCAGTTGTTGAGATGGTTGCGGTATTTTTGTCGCCAGGCGTATCCCCGGTATGCCAGTCAAAGTGCAGGTGGCCTTCAGGAAAAAGGATTTCCTGCTCACCAGCTTCAATAGCAATCGTTTGTGGAGGATTATTTTTACAGGGTTCCAGGATAAAGCGGTCGCGGTCAATCAGGAGGATGTGGGTACCGGAAGAAAACGATTTTCCAGGCTGGCCGTAACGGATGTCCCACGCTTGCCGGCACTGGGCGGCATTGAGGCCGAAGGGGGCGAGAAGTTCAAAGAGGATCGATGCAGGTGAAGGCAAGGGTTCGATTTGCGTCCAGTCCAGGAGAATGCGCTGCCCTGAAATAACACAGGTAGCGGCGCGGATTTTTTCCAGGGTATGGTCATAGAGGAGCAGCGCGTCGTGCAGCGATTCAAAATTATGGGCAGACTTTTTTAGGATACCTGGTGCTATTTGCCGGAGGATAGGGATAATATGATGCCGGATTTTATTGCGTAGGTAAGTTGTTTCGGCGTTGGAGTGATCTTCGCGGTGTACGAGCTGGTTGAGTCTGTAATACTTTTCCAGGTCTTCTCGGCACAGGCGGTAGAACGGCCGGATTACCTGCCCGTTTTTTGCCGGGATACCGGAAAGCCCGCGCAGGCCAGCACCCCGGATGAAATTGATGAAAAAGGTCTCCAGGGTATCGTCGAGATGGTGGGCGGTCGCGATCCAGTCATAGCCTTCTGCGCAGCGGACTTCTTCCAGCCACTGGTAGCGCAGTTCGCGGGCGGCCATTTGAATGGAGGCACCGACCGCGCGGGCATACGCACGGGTATCAAAACGCCGGAAAAAAAAAGGACTCCCCAATTCGCCGGCAAGCTGGCCGACAAAGGCCTCATCCGCACCCGAATCGCCGCCCCGCAGGCTGAAGTTGCAGTGGGCAATACCAAATTCGAGGGCGTTTTGCCTGAAGAGATGTGCCAGTACGACAGAGTCCAGCCCGCCACTCACTGCCAGGAGAAAGCGCTGCCCGTCAGGTGGGGCCCCGGTCAGAGCAGCCAGCGATGCCTTCAGGTCAATATCCATTTGATTATATATCGCGCTGTTGAGACAGGATTATGGCGGGTTAAGGCTTGTGCAAAACCCGCCCATGCCGACCTGTCGCAACAAGGCTAAATCAGACAATATCTTTTGCACTGGGCAGTGGTACGGCGCGCCGCTGCATCACCGGCAGGTCTTTGACTACCATCTGCATATTTCCGGTCGTCCGCTCTTCGATAAGCACCATTTTCCCACGGCGGAGATTGGCCAGGACATCTTCCTGGTAATGGCGCACCGTGTATAATTCCAACCCACGCTCGATAACCACCTTGAACTGCTCTTTGATGCGCGCCGCAAACCGATCCACCTTATCGTCAGTGTCATTTACACAAACGTTAAAGCTGATTGCCGAATTTTGCATCAAGTTGACCTGGAGGCGCATTTCCGCAATCATATTAAATAAATAACTAATGTGGTGTTCTGCAACAAAGGAGAAATCGCGGGTAGAGATAAACAGTAGCGCCTGGTTGCGCTCTACAGTCACGATAGGAGGATAGCGTTCTTCTGCCTCGTCTGAGATACAGGTACCTTCTCCCTCCGGATGGATGAAGGATTTGACATACAGGGGAATACTTTTATTTTGGAGGGGTTTGATGGTTTTGGGGTGGATTACTTTGGCACCATAGTAGGTCATTTCAATAGCTTCGTTATAAGAAAGACGGTCAATTTTGACGACATTCTCGAAGAGGCGGGGGTCAGCAGTGAGTACGCCGGGCACATCTTTCCAGATGGTCATGCTTTGGGCATTGAGGCAGAAGGAAAAAATAGCTGCCGTATAGTCTGAACCTTCCCTGCCGAGGGTGGTGGTAAAATTTTCTGTTGTACTGCCGATGAACCCCTGGGTGAGGACGAAGCCGCCTTTGTCGAGCATAGGATGGACGGTACGCGCGATTCGCTCTTCGGTTTCGTCCCACTGTACCCAGCCTTCGCGGAAAATATCATCGGTAAGGACAACATCCCGGGCATCCAGCCATTGGCAGGGCAAGCCCGAGGTATTGAGGCAGGCATGGACGATCCTGGAGGAAAGCAATTCGCCCACAGATACGATCTGATCATACATGTAGTCGTAGTTGGGATGGGGTGCATCATCCAGAACCCATTCGATTTCCACGAAGGTATCGTTGATGAGCTCGTACACTTCGTGGTGGGCGGGGAAGAGTTCGCCCATGATGTGGTGATGGGCTTTTCGGATATCGTCCAACAGCTCCTGGGCTTTGCCGGTTTGACGGGCGTGGGCTTCCACTACTTTTTCCAGGAGGTTGGTGGTATTGCCAATTGCAGAAACTACAATCAACAGGGGTTCGGTGCGATATTCCTGCAGAATAAACATTACATTTTTGATACCAGCAGCATCTTTCAGCGATGCGCCGCCAAATTTGAACACTTTGATATTCTTTTTCATATTGCAATACTGCGTTTTTTGTACTTTGGTACTTCGAAGGGGGGCATGAAGTCCCTTCTCCGGTTTGCAAAGATAAAGAGATAACGCGTTTATTATGAAGAACAACTTTTTTACCCTCCTGATTGCCCTTTGTATTTTCCTGCTCGGCGCTTTTTCCGGGCCGTGGCTTGCAGATCAACTCACACAGGATGATATCCGGGGGGCTGCCCGGATTATGGACCTCGAGTTTACGCAAGCAGAGATTGATTCGCTGTTGCCCGATGTGGAGGATAACCGCAGGGCATTTGCATCACTCCGGCAGATGCCTTTTGAAAATGCCGTTTCGCCGGTACTTACTTTCAACCCGATGCCGATGGGATATGTTCCACCGGCTGACCAGCGGCCTGTTGTTTTTTCCAAACCCGGTCAGGTGGGGCTACCTGCAGATATGGAAGAGCTCGCCTGGTATTCGGTGCGGCAGTTGGCCGAATTACTGCGTACCCGTAAAATCAGTGCTGAAACCTTGACCCGTTTTTTCATCGGACGCCTCAAAAAATACGATGACCAGCTTCAATGCGTGATTACCCTGACGGAGGACCTCGCCATTGCCCAGGCCCGCCGTGCCGATGCGGAGATCAGGGCTGGCAATTATAAAGGCTTGCTGCACGGTATTCCCTATGGAGCAAAAGATTTGCTGGCAAAAAAAGCGTATAAGACGACCTGGGGCGCTGTGCCATATAAAGATCAGGTACTCGATTACGATGCCACGGTCGTTCAGAAACTCGAACAGGCAGGGGCGGTTTTGATCGCTAAACTCACGCTCGGCGAACTGGCCTGGGGGGATGTTTGGTATGGAGGGGTGACCAAAAACCCCTGGGACCCCAGGACTGGCTCAAGTGGTTCTTCTGCCGGCTCTGCTTCTGCCGTATCTGCCGGGCTGCTCCCATTTGCCATCGGTACGGAGACCCTTGGCTCGATCGTTTCCCCTGCGACGACGTGCGGGGTCACCGGCCTCCGGCCAACTTTCGGACGGGTTAGCCGGCACGGAGCCATGGCATTATCCTGGTCAATGGATAAAATCGGGCCGATTTGCAGGACGGTGGAGGACTGTGCGATCGTATTCCACACTATTTATGGCCCGGACGGAAAAGACCGTTCCGTTGTTGATGTCCCTTTTAATTTCAACAGCAGCGACAACCCGGGGAAACTGCGGATCGGATATCTGAAGGAAGACTTTGAAAGGACATACGCTTTCAGAAAACAGGACAGCCTTTCTCTGGCCCGGCTACGCGAACTGGGCTTTGAGCTGATCCCCGTAAAGCTTCCGCCACTGCCGGATATCCGCTTCATCCTGGAAGCGGAAGGTGCGGCGGCATTCGACGACCTCACCCGTAGCGGTAAAGACGACCTGATGGTGCGCCAGATCCGGAATGCCTGGCCAAATGTGTTCCGCAGTGCCCGATTTATTCCGGCAGTAGAGTATATCCAGGCCAACCGAAGGCGTGCAGAGCTTATCGAGGCGGTACATCGGGAAGTGTTTTCCAAAGTGGATGTGTATGTCCATCCTTCCTGGACTGGCAGCAGCCTCACAATTACTAATTTTACCGGACACCCCTGTGTGGTAATCCCCAATGGTTCCCAGGCCAATGGCCGCCCGACCAGTATTTCCTTTACGGCTAAGTTATACGAGGAGGGCATGGCGCTGCTGGTGGCACAGGCATTGCAAAATGCCACCTCGCACCATCGGGAACGCCCTAAGCTTTAGGCTCGATAAACTTTTATCCGGATTGTTGCAGCGGGATCGTCACGAGCTGAAAAATGACTTTTTTGTCTCAGATAACGGCTTGTTTGGCCGCGAAGCTTGCATTCCTTCAAAAAATCGTATGAGCAAGGGGGAATTTTTCGCAGCTGAAGGCGGTGAAACGAAGTTTTGAAAGAACGCTGTTTTTGTTAATTTTAATTCAAAGGATCATCAATAAAGACAGCATTCTTTCAAAATATTATTTAATGGCATCAGATACCTCTGGTGGCAGAAGCACCTTTCCACACAACCCGTTTCCCTTGCGGACGCTGTCGCAGCTGGTCTATTTTACGATGGTCGCCATATCGGCTTCGAGGGATTTTTGCGGATACTCCGTGATACGCCCGATTTCTTTTCCGTCGCGGAAAAAAATGAAGGTAGGCACATACTCGATTTTATTAGTGGCCGTTTCCCCCCCGGGGGTCGTTTTTTTGCGGTCGGGATGGTTGTCCACGGCATATACCTGGAGGTTTTTTTCAGGAAACTTCAGGTAGTCGAGGATGCGGTAGAACTGGGGTACTTCGAGCTGGCTGTCGCTGCACCAGGTGCCCATAAACACGGTAATCCGAACATTTTTCAAAGCACTTGCGACCCCTTCCAGCGCACTTTCGCGGGGTTTGTACTCGGTATATCCAGGTTCAAACCAACCTTTGAAAGGAGCTTCCTGAAAACCGGAACGGTTGACCTGCCCCAGCATTATCGTTTCGCCTTCAAATGAAGTGACGCGCTGGTTGAGGGCCGGGGTAGCTGCCGGGAGGCTTTGGCTGGTCCTGGGCGTACAAGCGACCAGGGATAGCAGGGCAACGGACAAGATGGTAATAAACAGTTTTTTCATACAATTACGTCGTTTGGTTTATCTTTTTGTAAATGCAGGATGGTTTTTTGGATAAAAATGGTGGTTGCCTTTTTGGGCACATCATGCGATGGGGGTAAAGACGATATTGGATGCCAGGGCTGTACAAGCCGCACCTCGTAATAACGTTTTTTTGGCAAATTTGATGCCGTTTCCATGGGGTGTGCCAAGAAAAAAAAATTGGCTTTCACCCTCCGGCCTTTCTGCAGGGATTAGTCTCTTTTTTTTCCTATTTTCGCACTCTCATAAAGCAGGCAGCGCGGTTGCTTGCCCAAAGATAAATTAACATCAGGAATACGCGTTATGGAGTATCATCCAAAAGGGTTTGAACCCAATTGTAAAGCAATCTGGAAAGCAGAAAAAATTTATAAAGTCAGCAACGAGAGCGGGCGGCCTAAATATTACGTCCTGGATATGTTCCCTTATCCTTCCGGATCAGGGCTGCATGTCGGACACCCATTGGGATATGTCGCCTCTGATATTTATGCACGGTACAAAAGGCTAAAGGGGTTCAACGTACTGCACCCAATGGGCTACGATGCTTTCGGGCTGCCGGCAGAGCAATACGCTATCCAGACAGGTATTCATCCGGCAGCGTCCACGGCCACAAATATTGAGCGCTATCGTCAGCAGCTCGACAACCTGGGTTTCAGCTTCGACTGGGACCGGGAAGTACGCACTTGTGACCCCACCTATTACAAGTGGACGCAGTGGATATTCTTACAGCTTTTTCATCACTTTTACGATAAGTCACTCGCCAGGCCGCGTCCGATCGAGATGTTGGAAGCGATATTCGACCAGCACGGCAGTAGTGGTGTTGATGCTGCCTGCGGGGATGTGGCGGAGTTCAGCGCGGTAGAATGGCGCGCCATGACGCCGAAGGAAAAATCCGATGTTCTGATGAATTACCGGCTGGCATACCGAAAGGAAAGCTTCGTGAACTGGTGCGAGGCATTGGGTACGGTACTGGCAAACGATGAAGTCAAAGACGGGGTTTCCGAGCGCGGCGGCCATCCGGTAGAGCGCAAGCCGATGTTGCAATGGTCGCTTCGTATTACGGCGTATGCGGAACGCCTGCTCCAGGATCTCAGCGAGGTGGATTTTTCGGATGCGATGAAGCGGACCCAGGCCAACTGGATTGGCCGCTCGGAAGGGGCTCAGATGTTTTTCGATATCGCAGGGTCTGACCAGAAAATCGAAATTTTCACCACGCGCCCGGATACAATTTTCGGTGCTACCTACATGGTCCTTGCACCTGAGCACGACCTGGTCCCCGGATTGACCAGCACTGCACAGCGGGAAGCGGTCGAAGCATACCTCAGCTATGTACGCAGCCGGTCCGAAAGAGAACGTATGGCAGAGGTTAAAGAAGTGACCGGGGCATTTTTGGGCAGCTATGCCATTAACCCCTTTACCCAAAAGGAAATCCCCATCTGGATCGGGGAATATGTCCTTAAAGATTATGGTACCGGGGCGATCATGGCAGTACCGAGCGACGATGACCGGGACTGGGCTTTCGCCAGTAAATTCGGGCTGGAAATCATTGATGTTATAGATAAATCCAAATATCCCGGAGCCACCCGGCAGGATAAGCTCGGTATCATGATCAATTCAGGCTATCTCGATGGTATGGAGGTACCCGATGCGATCGAGCGTACGCTGCAGGATATCGAAAAACGCGGCCTGGGCAGGCGCAAGGTGAATTATAAGCTGCGCGATGCGATTTTCAGCAGGCAGCGCTATTGGGGCGAGCCTTTCCCGATCGTCTATGATCTGGATGGTGTGGCATGGCCGCTTTCGGAAGCAGAACTCCCGCTGGAACTGCCTGTCCAGGAAGATTTTCAGCCCTCTTCGGGGATTAAGTCCCCACTCGCCCGCAACGAAGCCTGGGCAGTGTTGCCAAACGGATGGACGCGGGAGACGGATACGATGCCTGGTTTTGCCGGGTCTTCATGGTATTTCCTCCGTTATATGGATCCTGAAAATACCGATGTCTTTGCCTCCCGGGAGGCCGTAAACTACTGGCAGGACGTTGACCTCTACGTCGGAGGTACGGAGCATGCCGTGGGGCATCTCATGTACTCCCGTTTCTGGCATAAGTTTCTTTACGACCTGGGATGGGTCCCTACGAAGGAACCTTATCGCCGCTTGATCAACCAGGGGATGATACAGGGTACAATCGAACACTTATATATGCAGACCGGGCATTCTGATGGAAAGGTCCACTTGTTCTGTGCTACTATTGTCCATGCAAAATCGGCTGCAGGCACATCATTTACAAAAGTCCCGATCCCGATCGAGTTTGTAAAAGATTATGGCGCCGCAAATTCTTTCCTGGACGAGGCCGGTATCCGTCAGTTGATGGATTGGCGCCCGGAATTCCACAATGCGGTGCTGGAGGGCGATGGCTGGGTTTTTCAGAATGGTACCTTCACTGTTGACCCTGCTACTCAAATAGTCCGCATGTACACGGTTTCGGAAGTCGGAAAGATGTCGAAATCGAGATATAATGTAATCAACCCGGATGATGTGGTGGCACAATATGGCGCAGATTGTTTCAGGATGTACGAAATGTTCCTCGGCCCTATCGAACAGGCCAAGCCCTGGGATACAAAGGGGATAGATGGGGTCTATAAGTTCCTGCGCCGTTTCTGGGGCTTATTTTTTAATAAAAAAGGTGAATTTTTCGTTTCGGAGGACGCGCCTTCCCGCGAGGAATGGAAAATCCTGCACCAGGCGATAAAGCGGGTAACGGACGATATCGAGCGCTTTTCCTTCAATACCTGTGTAAGCGCCTTTATGATTGCAACCAACGAACTACAACGCCTGGGCTGCAACAAACGGGCCGTTCTGCGCGAAATGATCCTCCTGCTCGCTCCCTTTGCACCTTTCGTTACGGAAGAGCTATGGAGAAAACTCGGCGGGCAAGGCTCGGTACATCTCGGGGTTTATCCCGAATACAATCCCGCTTACCTGGAAGAAGATATGATCGAATACCCGGTCAGCGTGAATGGAAAGCGGAGGGCATCAGTGGAATTCCCGGCCACTTCTGGTCAGCAGGAGCTGCAGGAAGCCGTCCTTAAGCTGGAAGTGGTACGCAAATGGATAGAAGGTAAACAAGTCCAGCGCGTTGTGGTCGTTCCGAAACGCATGATCAATATTGTAGTGGAGGGGTAGGGCGTATTCACTCGAACCTCCTTTGTGTAGTAGGAGAGCAATGTATCTGGCCGCTGCGTTGAAGTAGTCTTATGAGTACTTTGGTAGCGTGAACCGCCTTTGGTGGCAAAAGCACCTTTTATACAACCCCAGAGTAAAGTCGCCATTAGCAGAAAAGCCATAGTCCCGAAATATGAAGCGCATTATCCTGCAAAGCATTGCTTTGTCCCTCTTGCTCGTAAATAGCCATGCCCAGTCTCCTATCCTTTCCAATCCCTCACGATGTGGTGATGTAGGGGTGATTAACGATAATACCTGTCCGGGCAACGATGCCTTTTTTGAGCCCAACCGGTACATAATCAAGGTTATGGAATCGCCCGGTAGCCGACTCGGCGGGGACGTTTACCTCAAAGAAGTCCGGTTGATAATCACCCATACCTGGACAGCTGACCTGGACATTTTTTTAATTTCGCCCTCCGGGAAACGGGCTATGCTAACCTCTGACAACGGCGGTGGCGAAGATAATTATGGACAGCTTTCTTCTGATTGTAGCAGATATACCACTTTTGCCGCTGTTTCCTGCCTTCCGGTACAATCGGGCAGGCCGCCTTTTCTCGATGGGCCTTATCTGCCCGAAGAAAGCCTTTCTACCTTCGATGATGGTAGCAGCCCCCTGGGCGACTGGACGCTCCAGATTTGTGATGATTCAGAGCAGGACAGCGGGCGGCTTCACTTTGTAGAGTTGGTATTCGACCGGATCCAATGCCTGCCGGTGCAGCGTATTGATGTCGTTGGCCAGGATACGACTTCAGTAGTACTGGACTGGTCGCCTTCCGAGGGATGCCAGGCTATCCGTACCTTACTGGAATATGGCCCAAAAGGTTTCAAACCCGGGAGCGACGCTCTTCCAGGACTTCTGGGCAGGGTGCTGGAGATTAAATGTCCGCCATATCGCCTGGAAGGCCTGCCGCCGGATACGGAATTCGATTTTTACATCCGGAAATCCTGTGGCCCGGGGAGCTATTCCGGTAGCTCCTGCCCCGTAACGGTCCGGACGGGCTGCCTCCCTCCAGGTCCACAAAGATTGGAGAATTTCAGCGATGCTTCGGTGTGTACGCCGGTCTGTGGTTTGGCCTGTAACCTTTCGGGTATGTGGCAGAATGCCAGCGGCGATGACTTTGACTGGCTGGCTTATCAGGGGGCTACGCCTACGCAGGGTACGGGTCCTTCGGATGGGGCTGTACCAGGGGGTAAATATGTGTATATCGAGGCAAGTGGAAGCCAGTGTACCGGACGTGCGATCTTGAGGTCTGGGTGTATTTTACTGGATAAAAAAGGTTCAGATGCATGCCACCTGTCGTTTAGCTACCACATGTTCGGTACCAATATCGGTGCTTTAACGTTGGAAGCTACTGCAGATGGGATACGTTGGATTCCGCTGTGGCAGCGGCAGGGCGATCAGGGGAATCAGTGGGGTAAAGCGTATATTGCTTTAAATAGCTTTCCCGATAGCAGCCTTCTGCAATTTCGGTTTATCGCTACCAAAGGCAATGGTCCGCTCGGAGATATTGCCCTGGCAGAAATCGCTTTCCACGGATCAACGTACCTGGGGATGCCTGTCAATCGGTATTATGCCGACCGCGACGGCGACGGCTATGGGGATCCCCATACTTTTGTGGAGTATTGTTCTGCACAGCCCCCGGCAGGCTATATAGAACGGGCCGGGGACTGCGATGATTTATCTGTGGCCAGCAACCCTGGTGCGCCCGAAATCCCTTGCGACGAGACTGACAACAACTGCAATGGGGCTTCGGATGATGTTTTGTTGTCACCCCCGCTTGCAACGGGGGACACGGTTTGTTCCGGAGAAAAGGCATCTGTTCAGGCAATTCCGGTAATGGGTACGGTGGTTGTATGGTACGATGTGCCACAGGGCGGGCAGCCGCTTGCTTTTTCGTTCGACTATATCCCGCCACTTCCTCCCAATACCGGCTCGTCGCCGCAGGTCTATCGCTTTTATGCAGAAGCCATGGATGACGGCTTTCGTTGCTTCTCCACTTCGCGTGCAGAAGCAGTGGTTGTAGTCAATCCCCTGCCAGTCGGCCAACTGGCTACACTACCCGCTTTTTGCCGGGGGGACTCCCTCGAGCTGGGGACGGTGGATATCGCAGATGGGCATTTAACCGGAGCTGGGTTGAGTTTTCATTCAGGCTTGCCGGCTACACCCTTCAATCGTCTGTCACGGACCAAAATCATGCCCTTTGACGGGCAGTATATCGCCTACCAACTGACCAGTCCCGGGGGATGCACGTTTTCCGGTAGCTTTTCATTGAAAGAAAGACCTTTGCCGACGATCAGCTTTCTTCCTACGGATTCGTTTGCCCTTTGTATTGGGTCGTTCCGGACGGTGGAGGCCATTGCAAAGGGAGGTGCGGGCGGATATAAGTACTTGTGGGAGAGTGGCGATATATTGGCATATACCGGCATATCCGGGGGTACCGTTGCGGGCGTACGCCGTACCATCGGGGTCAGGGTTACAGATGCTGCCGGGTGTGGGGTTGCGGATTCCATTGTATTTATTACGACCAGCAGTATGGATTCTTTATTAAGGGAGGTGGTAGATGCAAGTGCCTGCGGGGCCAGGGATGGAAAGATCATCCTGCGTCCGCTGGATGGGGTGCCTCCTTTTTCTTATCGGTGGGCAAGTGGAAATGGTGTGGGTGGGGAAATCGCCGGCGTAACGACAGTACCCTTTTCCCTCAATAATCTTGCACAGGGCAGCTACCGGATTACGGTTACCGATAGTTCAAATGAAAAATGTGCTTTTATCCTTCCGCCCACGTACGTCAATGGTACAGGGGCACAGGTAAAAGGTATCCGTGTGGGCGCTCCCCGCTGTACAGGGGCAGCTGATGGTTCGATATGCCTGGAAATACCTGGTAATTCTACGGCGACCTTTCGCTGGAGTTCCGGCGATACTACGGCCTGTACCCGGGGTATCCGAAGCGGATTGTATGCAGTGACAATCAGTGAAAGTAGTTGCACGACCGTGCTCGACAGTATTTTTGTACCCGATCCCCCGGCTTTATCCGCTAATGCAATCGTCAGGCCAGCATCCTGCAGTGATGGGAAGGACGGTGCCATATCGGTAACTGCTTACGGGGGGAGCGGGGGTTATCGCTTCCGCTGGGGCAACGGATTTTTGACTTCTGGAATTGCCAACCTTGCCCCGGGGCAATATGCCGTGACAATCAGCGATCTCGACGGATGTAGTCTGGTACGGCAGTATCAGGTTACTGCGCCATCTGAGCTAAAGGTTTTAGCAGATAGCCTGGCAGACGTGGCATGTTTCGGGGGGGCAGATGGTGTTGTCCAGGTTTCTGGCCGCGGGGGTACCGCACCTTATCAATATTTGTGGGAAAATGGTGCTACTGCCCCATTGCGCAATAAGCTCGGAAACGGGACGTACCGGGTTTCGGTAATAGATTTCAATGGATGTGCTGCGCAGGGTGTTTTTACGGTGGGTGCCCCTTCTATTTTGACAGCCTCGGTAGCAATATTGGCTTTGCCCAGGTGTAACGGGGATTCTTCAGGGGTGCTGGAAGCGAAAGGGATGGGGGGTAGTATTCCCTATACCTATTTATGGGGTAATGGGGAAACCCGGCAGATGCTGACCAACGCAGGGGTAGGGGAGTACGATCTCCAAATCCGCGATCGCAAGGGTTGTCTTTCAGATACTGCCACCATTCAGTTATCGGCACCCGAATCGCTGCAGTGGAACGCCACAGTAGCCATGCCGCTTTGTAAAGGGCGCGCGGATGGCCGCATCGGGCTGAACCCCACTGGTAGGGGGCCATTTCGCTACTTATGGAACGGAGGGGATACCAGTGCTGTAATCATCGGGCGCGCAGAGGGTAAATATTCCGTATCGGTCTGGGATATATCGGGCTGTCGCTATGATACTGCTTTTGAACTGAGGGCACAGGAAATGCCTATACAGCTTGACATCGTGGCTATACCGCCCTCCTGTACAGGTGGAAATGATGGTCTGCTCAGGTTGGAGCCTTTACAGGTGCGTTATCCGCCGCTTTTCTATAAATGGGAGAATGGGTTCAGTGGCCGGGAGCGGAGCGGGCTGGGGGAAGGAGGATACCAGGTGACTATTACCGATGGGCAGGGCTGCCAGTCCATACCCGATACAATACGTCTGAAGAATCCTCCACCGCTTTCCTATGTGCTGATGTCAAAGGGGGAAATTGCATGCAGAGGCGATAGTACGGGTTTTTTGGAGATTGAAGTAAAAGGGGGGGTCCCACCTTATAATTTCAGGTGGATCGGTACGTCCTCGACAGCTTCATCGGCCTTTGGTTTGGGGGCCGGAGCGTATCGTTTTTTTGCTACAGACAGTAAAGGCTGCCCGTTAAATGCGGTATTCAGCCTGCAGGAACCGCCGGCTATCCGTCTTGCAGCAGAGGTCCGTATCGGAAATATCTGCGAGGGAGATACTTCCAATCAGCTCAAAGCAGTGGTTTCCGGCGGCATACCACCTTTCAGTCTCCGCTGGAATAATGGCAGGACGGAGCCTGTACTGAACAATGTCCCTCCCGGGGATTATACTTTTTCCGTACAGGATAGCAATGGCTGCCGGCAGGTACTTCCTCCGGTCAAGGTGAGGGATAATGGCAAGCCACTGGAGTTATTGAGTTTCCAGGTCCGCGATATCAGTTGCTTTGGTGAGGTAGATGGCAGCCTGAGTGTTTCGGTGAAGGGGGGTAAGCCGCCCTATACCTATGCATTCAAGGGTACGGCGACGACTGTACAGACATTTCAGTCACAATGGAATTTAAGCGGGCTTGGATCGAGGAGTAGCTATGGCGTCGTCGTTTCCGATGCGCTGGGTTGCAGGGTCGAGTCTGCTGAACGGCCTTTGCGCGAGCCACCCCTCCTCAATATCCGTAAAGACAGTATCCAGCTGGTAAACTGTGCAGGGCCAAATTCTGGTGCGGTTTATGTGACGGCAATGGGTGGGACCCCTCCTTATGCGTTCAACTGGTTTGATGAAGCGAGTGGCAGGGAGGTGGCCACTACGGAAGATCTGATTTCTTTTAAAAGCGGTAATTACCGACTGGTAGTAACGGACTCCCGCGTCTGCAGCGATACCCTTTTTGCGATCAATATTCCTACACGCTCTTCCCTTCGCCTGGAATCGGCAGCAATAACAGGGGTGTCCTGCCGGGGGGATACTACGGGCAGGATCGAAGCCCGCCTGAGTGGTGGCCGGTCTCCTTACACCTATTTTTGGAACGGCGTTGCCGGAGGGGCTACTTTGCGCAGTGCCCGGGGTGGGATTTATGAGTTGACCGTAGTGGATGCCGATAGCTGCCGCACCACGTTCCCGCTGTTTGAGATCCCGGAACCCACTTTAGCAATTGGTGTGCAGCCGGAGATTACGCCAGTACAGTGTCCTGGGGGGAGTAACGGAGAGATCCGCGTGAGGATATCCGGGACGCAGGGTGTTTTTCAAACAATCTGGAGAGATCCCTCTGGCGGCCAAGTCGCCCTGGATACCCTTTGGATAGGCAACCTCTTCGCCGGCCGCTACCGCCTTTTGGTAAGGGACGAGAAGGGTTGTTCGGCAGTATTCGATTATGATGTAAACGAGCCCGGGCCGCTGCAATTTAAGTGGACCAGCTCCTTCTCCAACGAACCAGTGAATGCTGGGAATATTACCGTAGAGGTTTCCGGTGGGACCCCTCCTTACCGGTTCTTGTGGAACTCCGGGGATACTACCGCATCTCTGGCTGGCCTTACCCCCGGGGTATATGGGCTGACGGTTACCGATTTTAACGGTTGTAGCGCCCAGGATTCGATCCGCTTACTGTCCACGCGTCTCAATCCCCCCACTTTCCCCGTTGCCAGCGGGAAGATTTTCCCTAACCCAACGGGCGGGATTTTAACCCTCGAACTGGACTTTCCGGTCACACCACGCTCGCTGCAATGGCGAATAACAGACTTGAACGGAAGACCGGTCGCGAAAGGTCAGTTACCGGGGCAGCAATTGATCCGACAGGAAATCCCGCTGGAAGGTTTACCTTCTTCATGGTATGTCCTGTTGGTATACGACGCTTCGGGATGGATATGGCGGGAACGCCTGCTCAAGCTGTAACAGCGGGGCAGGTGACGTACTGCGGCCAGGGTCATTCCACAATCGCAAAAGTCGTTCGGCGGTTTGCCTGGTGCTGGTCTTCGGTACATCGGGCACACAGGCAGTCCACTGCAGGCTGGGTTTCGCCGAAGCCGCGTGGGGAGAGGCGGGAAGCTTCGATCCCTGCAGCAATCAGGTAGTCCACCACGGATTGGGCTCTTTTTTGCGAAAGATCGAGGTTATAGCCGTCGTTGCCACGACAATCGGTATGGGAGGCGAGTTGTATCCGGATGCCGGGGTTGAGGCGCAGGTTTTCGGTCAGGGCATCTAAAGTCGGCCTGGCATCGCTTCGGATATCCCATTTATCGAAATCGTAATATATATTTTCAAGGACGATTTCTTTGTTCAGGAAAATTTTGTCCAGTACGATTTCGAGTTCGAATATTTGCTCTTCGACTGCGGGGTCCCTGCCGATACCGATTGTGCTGAATTTTCCTGCATTGGTCAGGTAGCCTTCGCGTGATGCGGTGAACGCGTAGTTGGTCTGATCATCGAGGATGAGGGAAAACGTACCCTCTTCGTTGACCGTTGCGGTTTGCCGGGTATTGTTTATGAGGATGTCCAATTTTGCACCTGGAAGCGCTTTTCGGCCCAGCACTTTACTGTTGGGGTCTGCGGGATTGGAGAATACTTTTTCCAGGACGAAAACGTCGAGGCGGAGGATGGTGCGTCGGGGTGTACCGTCAGGCTTATCCTGCCCGGCAGCAACGGGTGGTTTTGGGGGTTCCGGCAACATTTCATATTGGTAAATGTCGTCATTTCCCTGGGCTCCCGGCCTGTTGGAAGTGAAATAGCCAGTTTGGAGTACTCCGGGTTTAAGTACAGTTCCTGGGTCGCGCACGAAGCCAAAGTCGTCGGCGCCGGAATTTACCGGGGGCTTCAGGTTGAGTACGGGCGCCCATTCGCCGTTGGCCATGCGATAGGTACGGAAGATATCGAGGCCGCCCATACCAGGGTGGAAGTCGGAAGAAAAATAGAGGGTGTCCCCGATGACATAAGGAAATTGTTCATTTCCAATGGTGTTGACTGCGCGGCTCAGAAGCTTTGGTTCGCTCCATCCTTCGGGCAACCTTTCGCTGACATAGAGGTCAAAGCCTCCCCATCCGTCTGGATGGTTGGCCGAAAAATAGAGTTTTGTACCATCCTCGCTGACGCTGGGCTGGCCGTAGTTGATGTTGTTTGGGAAAAGATCAAGGGGTTTGGGACTGCTCCACTCGTTATTTTTGAAGGTGGAGAACATAATACGGCAGTACGCATCCTGCTTTTTTGGTCCTTCGCAGCGGGTAAAATAAATCTCTGTAAAGTCCAGGGCGAACGATGCCCCGCCCTCGTTATTTGGTGTATTGATACGCGCATCAAATTTCCTCGAGGTATTATTGGTGAGGTTGTAAATGTAGAGATCGGAGAATTTGTTTCCCGTCCAGGCGTAGGTATTTTCGCCTGTACTGCCGCTGCGGTCAGAGGTAAAG
The DNA here is from genome assembly GCA_040382095.1 of Lewinellaceae bacterium. Taxonomy (GTDB): domain Bacteria; phylum Bacteroidota; class Bacteroidia; order Chitinophagales; family Saprospiraceae; genus JADJPL01. Next base: position 17,990 of record JBEIGB010000007.1, on the reverse strand, counting down.
GCCAGTTCATCCGCTTTGTACAACACTGGTGCGTACTCCGCGTCCCTGGTATTGAAATCCATTGGGCTTACCCGAAATTCCGGTACCTGGATTTTTTTCCATCCGGCTGCGATGTCGCAGGTATTGATTTCCCTTCGGTATTCATAAGGGCTTCCGATTTCGATCCCCAGCTCTTTAAACGTGGTTTTTGCTTCGTCGTAGCGTTCCTGTCGTTTCAAGGCGTAGGCGAGTTCGCGCAATGCGTCTGTGCCAAACTGGTTGTCGTAAGCTTTTTGATACCAGGGGATCGCCAGCTCGTCCTGGGCGAGGATTCGGTAGGATTCGCCGATTTTAAAGGCTTTTTTGCCTTTTTCAGCGCGGGTTTTGGCTTTTTCAAATTCCCTGGTCAGCATTGGGATGGCAACGCTGTACTGCTTTCGGCCCCAGGCCGTTTCGCCGTCGCGTACTTTTTGCCCCCTGCCCGTAAATGGCAGGGAAAAGATCATCAGGAGCAATATCCACCTCATGGGCCACGTGATGTTTGATGGTTGGGAAAGGTAAATAGACGAATACCTGCTATAAAACACAAGGGGCCTGGATTAGTTGCCGGGTGTGTTGAATAGACGCTTTACCGCAGCATTTGCCCATAAAAAAACGTCGTTCCGCACGGCGAAACGACGTTTTTTTATAAGGGACCGGATTTCTCGCCTCCTTCAGGGAGTTTTAACTTTCGGAGAAGCCTGCCCCATAAGTGATAAGGTTGTGTAAAAAGGCCGGAGGCCGTCATTTGGCGCCGTAGGCGGCGCAATACTCTTTACACACCCCTTTAATATGTGCTTATTTTTTCTCGACCACTTTGGTAGAAAAGCCTTTGCCAGGACTGTTCGCCTGGGCAATTTTTGCTTTGTCAGCCAAAGAATCGCCCTTGGTAAAATCGAAGAGCAGTGCCGAGGCGACGAATACAGAGGAGTAAGTACCGAATCCAATACCCAGCAGCAGGGCGAAAGCAAAGCCCCGGATAGCTGCCCCACCGAAAATGAACAAGATAAATACCGTGAACAGCGTCGTAAGCGAAGTAATTAAGGTTCGGCTCAGCGTACTGTTGATGGCCCTGTTCATCAATTCGGTTTTGTCGAGGGTAGGGTAGAGGTTGATATATTCCCGTACACGGTCATAAACGATTACGGTGTCGTTGATCGAATAACCGATTACTGTCAGGATGGCCGCGATGAACGCCTGATCAATTTCCAGGGAGAAAGGCAGGATACCGCGGAACAGGGAGAACATCCCCAGCGTGATGACGGTGTCGTGGAAGAGGGCGACTACACCGCCCAGGCCAAAGGTCGCCTTGCTGAACCGGGCAAAGATATACACGAAAATAATCAACAGCGCGAGCGAACCCGCGATGAGTGCACTTCTGGAAATATCGTCGGCGATGGTAGGTCCTACTTTACTGGACGTGGTAATGTGGGTGCCGGAGCCATCGGAATCCATGAAAGAGGCTTTATCAATATTCTTACCTGTTGCCGCTACGACGCCGGCGTAGAGTTTTTCGATAACCCGCGCCTGTGCATCTTCCGCCTGGTCGTTGATCAGATAACTGGTCACGACATTATAAGTATTCTCGGTATCTACCGCTTTTACGACAGGGTTGTTGCCTTCGAATGCCGTGCGGAGTGCGCCACGCAGGTCTTCGGGGGATATTGTAACATTTTTATCGAAGGTGATATTGAAGGAATACCCACCCTTGAAATCCACCCCAAGTTCGAAACCGCGGATTGCAATGGACAAAAGGCTGATGGCCAGCAGCGTACCGGAGAAGATGTAGGCCATTTTGCGCATTTGCATCCATTTTAGATTAGCATTTACAAGGATATTAGCCGAGAAAGGCATGGAGAAATTTATGGTACGTCCTTTGGTGATCCACCAGTCCATCAACATCCGGCTCACGAGCACGGCTGTGAACATGGAGCATAGGATACCGATGATGAGTACAACGGCAAAGCCTTTGATAGGACCAAGCCCGAAATAGGCGAGGACGACACCTGTGAGCAGAGTAGTGACGTTGCCGTCAATGATTGCCGAGTAGGAACGTTTGAACCCTTCGACAATCGCCGCGAGCATTTTTTGTCCGCTGCGCAATTCTTCCCGGATACGCTCGAAGATGATTACGTTGGCATCCACGGCCATACCGATGGTCAGTACGATACCAGCGATACCTGGGAGGGTGAGCACCGTACCGAAGGACGACAGCGCGCCGATGATGAAGAAGAGGTTCAGGATCAGGGCAAGCACAGCGAAAATACCTGCACTTGCATAGTAAAGGATCATGAAGCCCGACACGATGAGGAAAGAAAGTACGAGGGAAGTAATAGACCGATCAATATTTTCCTGGCCGAGGGACGGCCCTACGAGGGATTCCTGGATGATCCTGGTCTCTGCGGGCAGCTTGCCCACTTCGAGGATGCTGGCCAGGTCTTTAGCTTCCTGCAGGGTAAAGTTGCCGGAGATCTGCGAGTTGCCATTGGGTATCGGCTCGTTGACCGTGGGGGCCGACACGACCTCGCCGTCGAGGAGGATGGCGATTTCGCGATTGTTATCGTTGGCGGCTTTGGTGGTCATTTCTTTCCAGATACGTGCGCCTTCGTTGTTCATATTCAGGCCGACCACCGTTTGACCGCTTACGGGGTCAGGATCTGCACTCGCGCGTGTGACGTTATCCCCGCTAAGCCGGGCTTCGTTGCGTCCCCCTTCGCGTTTGACGGCGAAGAGCTGGTAGAGGGTCGTCGGTTTGCGTGTGGTCTGGTCGGAAATGGGGTTTCTGGACCAGTGGAAGGAAAGGTCGCGGGGGAAGAGGTTGCGTACCTCCTGCCTTGCGAGCAATGAATCTATACGGGCGCGTTCGCTGCGGTCGGCTACCCCCATGACGGCGAGGCCGTAGTTGGCAGCATTGGGATTGGCCCCGCTAAGGGTAAACACATCGAACAACGGCCCCTGATTAACGTTGAAAGGGCTGAACACGGTATCCAGCCTGGCGATTTTAGAGCTATCTGTATTGCCGAGGCTATCCGTTGTATAGACCGTATCAATTCTTGCGATTTCTTTTTTGATTTCCCCGGTACCGATCGTTTTTGCCAGCAGGTCGTTGGCATCAATAAAAGCCTGTTGTACGATCTGGCCGGTCGGGTTATTGGGGTTAATCGGGTCGGAGAGGCGATAGACCTCCCAAAACTCCAATTTGGCGGCAGCCTGCAGGAAGGTCCGTGCCCGTTCAGGGTTATCAATGCCCGGGAGCTCTACGACAATCAGGTCGCGTGCGGCATCTAGAGAGACGTTGGGCTGGGTGACCCCTAGTTTATCAATACGCTGCTTGAGGAGTTCGAAGGTACGGTTTACCGTCTCATTGGCTTTTTGCCGGAGCAGCCTGACGACCTCGCCGTCTGAGGATTCAAAGGAAATATCCTCCCGCAGCACTTCGTTCCGGGCAAACAGTGGGGCAAGGGGCTGGCCTTTGCCGATTTCCCGGAATGCACTGGCGAAAAGGGTAATGAAGTCAGATTCCGTACTGGTCTGATCTTTAGCCGCCTTTTCGAGTGCTGCCGTGAAAGCAGGGTCTTTACTGTTGTTGGAAAGGGAGATGATGAACTCCTTCAAATCCACTTGCAACACCACGCTCATACCGCCTTTCAGATCAAGGCCGAGCGCGAGCTGGCTGCCTTTGAGCTCCTGATAAGTGTAGTTCTTGAGCAGCGGGATGGAAAGGATTGTTTTACTGGAAATGGAATCCAGATATTTTGTACGGGCTTCCTTATACACGGCATTGCGCCTTTCGGACTCCACATTCCGGCTGGCAGCTTCCGCGTAGGCATCTGCCTTCTTTTCTACGTTTCGCGTAGGTATCGTCATTAAAAATTGTATCAGCGTGACCAGTACCATCACCACGAGAAAGAACCGTATTACTCCTTTTGCTTGCATAGCTTCCGCTTTACTGTGAATAAGTATTTTATAGGTTTCGTAAAAAACTGGGCAAATATAAGCGTTTTAAAGAATTATGCGTGCTTTCCTTCTCCTTTTCCGCAATCGTTGGAAAAAATGAAAAGTGGAGTCCGGTTTTGGCCTTTTTTTTCTGAAAAAAAAATTTGAAAGGGCACATATTTTTCAATAAAAACCTCATTGGATTCTTTGGCCATCCGGAAAAGAAACTGGGTGCTAAGTTAGGATAAGAGACCGTATCTTCTTAAGGGTTCCATAAAAAGCCTCTGTACTTTCTCGCAGATCATTTGACGGCTTGCACTGCCAAATAATATTTTGAAATATTTTTTTGCACGGCCCCGGGGATTTCTTCACAACCTCATTCAATATAGCGTGCCATTTAAGGGTAAAGTATGGATAAACAATTGCCCGGGCCTCTTTTTCATTCTTTTTCCCCTTTCCTGGATTACAAAGAACTTTCTCCAATTTCTGAACTGAAAAAATGTACCCTTTCAAAAAAAAACAGTTGTTTCCCTCCTACAAATATTTTTTAGATTACTTTTAAACGGTTTTTTCGACTCGTTGCCAGGAGGTGCAGGAGCTTGTTGCTCTTCTGGTCAACTTTCCTTTTCATATTAAAAATTATTTTTATGGGTCTTTTTTCATTTTTAAAAAATGCTGGCGCAAAGCTGTTCAAAAAGAAAGTAGCGGAAGCCAAAACAGAAAAAGAAGTTCAGGAAATCAAAGCGGCCAACTCGGATGCGCTGAAGAATGCGGTACTGGCCCTTGGTATCGCGGTCAAGGATTTCCACGTGGACATTGATGGCGGTCAGGTAACCGCATTCGGCGAGGTGGACTCACAGGCGAACCGGGAGAAAGTCGTACTGACGCTGGGCAATGTCGAGGATGTGGAATGCGTAGATGACCGGATGACAGTCGTGGTACCTGAGCCGGAATCGGATTTTTATGAAGTTAAAAAAGGGGACAACCTATCGAAAATTGCCAAGCAATTTTATGGCAACGCCAATAAATATCCGGTCATTTTTGAGGCGAATAAGCCCATGCTCAAGGATCCTGACCTGATTTATCCGGGGCAGATGCTGCGCATCCCCAAGTTGGATAAATAACTGGGCCGTGATATGCGAGGGTTGTGCAGAAAGGTGCTTTTGCCCCCAAAGACAATTAGCACGGCCAAATAGTATTTCAAAGAAACACTGTTTTTGTTGATTTTTTAAAAATAATATCAACAAAAACAGTGTTTCTATACTTTTTGACCATACCCAGCAAGCATTGGATTTCGCTGGGATGGGGGCTCTGCGGGAATTTATTTATACGACGTTTTGCGGGCTACCGTTCAGAAAAGCGCGGATATTCTCCAGGGTAATGCCGAGTAATCTGCTGCGTGCCTCGCGGCTTGCCCAGGCGATATGCGGGGTGATGATACAATTCGGGAGGGAAAAGAGGGGATGTCCGCCTGGAGGCGGCTCGGTGGAAAGGACATCCAGTGCGGCCATAGCTGGCTTTCCGTTTTGGAGTGCATCGAAAAGATCGTCCTCGACAATAAGTTCGCCGCGGGCAGTATTAATTAATATGGTGCCTTCTTTCAAAAGATGAAGCAGCTCCCGGTTGATGATACCGCGGGTTTCCGGCGTCAGAGGGGCGTGCAGGCTCACCACGTCGCTTTCGGCGAACAACCCGCGGATATCCATCGGTTGAATTCCGTCAGGAAAATCGGGAGCCGGTTTTTTGGAGGTAGCTATTACCCGCATACCGAAGGCCAGGGCGATTTCGGCTACCTTTCTGCCGATACGTCCAAGGCCAAAAATGCCCATAGTCTTGCCTTGCAGCTCGGTCAAAGGCTTTCTGGTATAGGAAAAGTCAGGTTGTGCCGACCATTCCCCTCTCACGACGCTTTGATGGTGTAGCGCGACATGGTTGCAGCACTCGAGGAGCAGTGCAAAAACGTGTTGGGCAACGGAAGGGGCGCCATAGCCCACTGCATTGCAGACGGTAATGCCCAGGCTTTTGGCGTAGGCCACGTCTATATTATTATATCCGGTGGCGGTCACACAGATACAGCGCAGGTGGGGAAGTTGCCGGAGCAGCGCCCCACCCAGTACAACTTTGTTCACCAATAAAATATCTGCTCCGCTCGCGCGTTGGATTATCTCGGATGGTTTACTGCGGGGGTAAACAGAAACCGTGCCGAGTAATCTGAAGGGATCCCAGGAAAGATCTCCGGGGTTGAGGGTGTGTCCATCGAGGACAGCAATCTGCGGCTGCTCGGGCTTGAGGTCGTCGGGCATCATGATAGTCGTTTTCAGTGGCTCAATATTTCGATTATGAAACCGCTGTTTCGAAGGGCGGCACAGTCTGTACAAATAACTTTTTTATTATTTCGGATGCGATTAGCCTTAAACTAAGCAATAAATCCTGCTGTTTTTCATGGGCAAACCCAATGGACAAAACCAACATCAATCACAAATCTATGATTTCAATGTTTGAAGGCCTGCATTTTCGTCAATTTTCAATTTTTTTAAGGGTTATCCGCTGTAATTTGCTGGTGGCAGCCGTTTTTGGCGCCCAGGCGTTACAAGCGCAATACTCCATCATGGCTTCGCCGGTGGAGAGCTGGGTCAACCCGCAGATGCCTTCAGCCGATTTTAACCTCAATAATGCCTATCTTTACCTCATTAACGGCCAGGCGATGCAGGCGGTTTTTGAAGGGGAAGGGCTGCCGCCACGGGAAAAGAAAGAGGTCGGCTTGCGCAAAGGGGATTATCCGCAGTATATGTATCTGGCAATCTCGATCAAAGACCCGGTACAGGAAAATAATTCACTGACCATACCATTGATGATCAACGATATGCGGAACCCAAATACCAGTTCGCGGGTCATGGAGTACGGAGGGCGCTTCCTGGAAAATATCCCGGATGAAATCCTCAAGAATGGAGATATTGTGGCGAAGGTGAAATTCGAGGCGATCAAAACCAATGCAGGGGCAGAGTTTTGGAAAAAGACTTCGGAGATTTCCGTCGAACTGGGCAAAACGGCAACCAGCCTGCTCAAGACTTCTCTTACAGGGCCTTTTCTCGCCCTGACCGAGCAGATTATCCCTCAGATTGACAAAGGGCTACGCTCGCTGGAACAGGTGGAAGACCCTCAGAAAATGGTTAGCGAATTTTATATTAAACTCATTTCCAAAGAATTGAGTGGATTGTATCAGGAGCGGGTAGTTTCAGCTACTTTATACCGCATGCACTGGGATATTGATGCCCCGCCAAAATCCAAGTACTTCCTCAATGCCCAGCCCAGGCAGGTGGACGACCTTCGGAAGTTAATCACTAATACTTCCTATCCGTATTTCCTCGTGGTCAATACGAAGGCGGAGTACAACACCGACCACTCAGAGCTGGTCTATAACCAGTCATATATAGATCGCAAAGCCAAGGATTTCAGAAAAATACAAAATCCTGAGAAACGGGAGGCTGAAAGGGCTTTTCTCGAAGCAATCAAACTGGCCGTTGAATTGCGGCGGCAGATAGACGCTTTTCAGAACAGCCTCAATACCCGTTATGCTGATTGGCTTGCTTATTCCCGGGTGATAGACGTCTTTTATTCAATCTGGAGGCTCAAAAACCAGGAATCAGCGGCGCTGACAAAACTCGACCCCACCACGCGCGAAAAGTATGCCCGGCTATATTCTAATGTGATGAACGATATTAACCTCTGGTTCAATGGCGATGTACTCTCGAAAGCCCGGAATATTACGGCTTATCTGGTCAATAATCCGGGGCCCTTCATCCAGGGTAAAGAAGATGCGCGAAAACTATATGAAGACATTAGCCTGCTGGATTTTTTTCGCGACCGGGTGAAGCAGACGGAAATCCAGGGGAAACTTCCCAAGGAAATCGAAGGTCTGGAGACATTTACGCTGGCTACGCGCAAACTCGAAGATATTGAAAGCGCTTTGTTTGCCCTTGATTTCCAGCCTGCCGAGACAATGGGGCTGGAGGAGAAAAAGGAATGGCTGCGCAACCGGGTGTCCAGGACTTATCCGCTTTGCCAGGCATGTGCCCGACTGGTAGGCGAGAAAATCACGGCAATCGAAAATACGAGCTATGAGCAAAACCTGCGCCGCTTCCGACAGCTCTCTTATGATTATTACAATCAACTGGAGTGTAGCGACGAGGTTGTGCAGCGGCTCAGTCGCTATATCCAGACGTCTTCTGATTCCTTTGCCACGACTTCTGTAGTGTTGGAGTCGTTGCGCAAAGACCAGGAAGAGCTGCTGAAGCTTTCCAACAGCTACGTTGCGATTTTCTCCAGGGACGCAGCGACTATCCCACAGGCTGAGCTGGCAGAACTCATCCAGCGTGCTCAGTTCAACCGCGAAAAATTTTTGATGATCATACAGCGTCTGCGTGGGAAAGTCATCCCGGACGGGGAAATTCCCTGCATCCTGAAACCTTGATGTATGCGTTTGATGTACACCCTGTTGACGGTATTTTCGGTATTGTTGCTGATTTACGATTTTGGGTTTGACCAGGATCCTCAGCAGCAGCGCCTTCTGCTGCGCGGGTACTTCTATATTATCGGCATATTCAGCGCGTTCGAATTGTACCATCTGGTGGTTTCGAAAGTACGGGGCAACCTGCTCAGTTTTATCCGCCTGGCGCTGCCTTTCGCGACGCTTTTGATTATCCTCTACACCTGGGGCTTGGGGATGGAGACTTTTTTTGATGCCGTGGTGCGTCACGAGGGGTTATTTACAGCAAACGTTCTGCTGCTCGCATTTTTTGAACTTGCCGTTTATGTCCGGCGGCTGTATGTCAAATCGCTTTCGCCGGGGATTGTTTTTGCCGGTAGCTTTTTGCTCCTGATTCTTTCCGGTGCACTGCTGCTGAAGCTGCCGAATGCTACGGTTTCAGGAATTTCCTTTACCGATGCGGTATTCACCTCGACCAGTGCGGTATGCGTCACGGGATTGGCGGTATTGGATACGGGGCGGGATTTTACCCGGATGGGTCAGGTGATTATCATGGTGTTGATCCAATTGGGAGGCCTCGGCGTGTTGACCCTCACCACTTTTTTTGCCTACTTTTTCACCGGAGGGGCTTCGTTTCAGGAAAAGCTCTACGTGAAAGATTTTCTGAGTTCTGAGAACCTTGGAGGGTTGATTGAACTTGCCATGAAGATCATCGGCTTTACCCTTGGCATTGAGTTGATCGGTGCACTGCTGATTTTTTTCAGTATGCCGGAAGGGCATGGCCTGCAGTTGGAGGAAAGGGCTTTTTTTGCTCTTTTCCATTCGGTTTCGGCCTTTTGCAATGCCGGTTTTTCTACCCTGACCAATAATCTGTACGAAAGCGGATATCGCTTTGCTTATTCCCTGCACTGGATTGTTGCACTGCTCATCATTTTTGGCGGGTTGGGTTTTAATATCATTTTCAATATTTTCAGATATATTTTGGAGAAGGCGAGCAATATTTACCTGCGTTTCATCCTGAAGTCGGCTAAATATCATACTACGGCCAGGCTGGTTACCCTGAATACCAAGATCGTATTATACACTACAGGAGTACTGCTTGTAATGGGTACCATATTGTTTTATGTAATGGAATGCCATAATACGCTCCGGGAGCACCAGAGCTTCTGGGGCAAGCTGACGGTATCGTTTTTCGGCAGTGTTACCCCGAGGACTGCCGGGTTCAATAACGTAAATATGGCAGAGCTTGCACTTCCGACGGTAATGCTCACGATCTTTTTGATGTGGGTGGGTGCATCCCCGGCTTCCACGGGTGGCGGGATCAAGACGAGTACTTTTGCACTGGCCCTGCTGAATATCCTGAGTGTTGGAAGGTCGAAGAACAGGATCGAGCTGGGTACCCGCGAGATTCCCTGGCATTCCGTCCACCGGGCGTTGGCCATCATTATTCTGTCCATTCTTTTTATAGGAATCGGAATTGTCCTTTTGGCATTTACCGATGAGGAAATCGGTTTTCAGGCAATCGTGTTTGAGGTATTTTCCGCTTATGGTACAGTGGGTTTGAGTCTTGGGGCCACTGCCAGGTTCAGTGACGCGGGGGAATGGGTGCTGATTGCCATGATGTTTATCGGCAGAGTGGGTTCCATCAACCTGTTAATTGGTATTTTGCGGCAGTCGGGATACCTTCCCTACCGATATCCGGAGGAGTCTGTATTGCTCAACTAAGTGCAACGGTATTTCTGAAAAAAAGCTAAGATGAAAATAATGGTATTCGGCATTGGAAATTTTGGCGCTTCCCTGGTCATGTTGCTGACCGAAATGGGACACGAAGTCATTGCGGTGGACAAGAGCCAGGAGAAAGTGGATCTCATTAAAGATCAGGTCGTACACGCTATCTGCCTGGACGCAACCAGTCTTCCGGCCCTGCGTACACTTCCACTTCGGGATACAGATATTGCGATCGTGAGTATTGGGGAAAACGAAGGTGCCTCGATTTTGACTACTGCTAACCTGAAGACGCTTGGGATGAACCGGGTTATCAGCCGTTCGATATCTCCTACGCATGACACCGTGCTGGAAGCGATGGGGATTACGGAGATTCTGCACCCCGAGCAGGATGCAGCCGAGCGACTGGCGAAGAAACTGAACCTGCGTACGGCGATAGAAACCTTCGATGTGGACCATAACCACTCCGTAGTAGAGCTGAGCCTGCCGGCTTCTTTCGTTGGCAAAACAGTGCTCGAAGCCGACTTGCGCAACCGTTACAATCTCAATATCGTTACCCTTATCCGCCAGCGCATGAAACGCAACTTGCTGGGAATTAATCGTGTAGTCCGGCTCGCAGAAGGTGTGGTAAAACCTGATACCCGCTTCGAATCAGGGGATATCCTGGTCGTATTCGGGAGCAACGACGATGTAGAGAATATGTGCCGGGAAGAAACGGGCGATTAATGATGATATTGATGGAGGATGGTTAAGAAGAATCGTGTTTGCCCTTCCCCGACGAAAATTTTATTTTGGGTTTGTGTGAAAAGGCATTTTTACTGCCCAGTATGGCCAGTACCGAAAAATGATATTTCGGGGGTTGTGTAAAAAGCCCCTGGCCGCTTATTTACTACTGAAGGCGGCAAAAGTCTTTTCACACAACCCCTTGATTTTGCAAATTAAAATCAAGAAAAACTATGTTCTTCCGAAACTTAGTTTCATTGCCGGACGCAGCGGCGGGGCACTTAGACAACCCCCTGAGCATACCGATGCGTCATGCTTCATTGCCTTATTACATCCCGAGGCTATAGCCTTCGCGGTACGTGCGTTTGACGAACTGGTTGGCTTCGTCAAAGTTGGTGATTTTCATGTTTGGTCCATCCCACAGCAGTTTGATATTGCGGCCGGGATATTCCACAGTACCGTTGGACTTTTTCTTTTGGATATAATAGCTGCGGATGGCGAGATTACCCATTAGGATGCTTTCCGTGAGCGGGCCTGCGAGATCGAAATTAGAACTCAGGTTGTTGGCGGCCTCGCTGCCATAGCCGGCGATACTTGCTTCTACCCAGGCGGTGTAATGCCCACCTTCCCCTTTTGGGACCCTGGCCACGGTTTGTGGTACTTTTGTTTCTTTTGTCAGGGTAGTTGGGAGCAGATGGGGACGGGCGCCGTAAGTGCCGCACATCATTTTCCCCTTAGTTCCGATAAACAACGCGCCATTGCCACCATCGCCAAACACCTCGTTTGGGCCGAGTTCTTCGGGGCGTTCGGGCTGGATCCCACCATCCATCCAATGGACTTTGATATCGGGTTTGCCTGGCTTTCCTTTAAATCTAAGGATGATGTGTGAGGCGACCGGCGCACAGTCGGGGGTGTACTCCGCCGTCCAGTTCCTGAGAAAGACGTTGGCCACGCTGCATTCTGCCGATTCCGGGTATCCCAGGCCGAGGACGGCGAATATTGGCCCCATAATATGGCAGGCCATATCGCCGAGCGCCCCTGTCCCGTAATCCCACCAGCCCCTCCAGTTGAAGGGTACCAGGTTATCCACATAGTCTCTGAAGGGAGCGGTGCCTAGCCAGAGGTCCCAGTTGAGTTCTGTGGGAATCGCCTGTTTTTGAGCCGGCCAGGCAATCCCTTGCGGCCAGACGGGACGGTCGGTAAAGCAATAGACCGTATGGACGTCCCCGATGATGCCTGCGTTGTGCCAATCTACCAGTTGCCGGACACCATCGCCCGAAGCACCCTGGTTACCCATCTGGGTGACGACTTTGTAGCGATGGGCCGCTTCGGTAAGCATACGGGCTTCATAGATATCGTGGGTCAATGGTTTCTGGACATAGACGTGCTTTCCGAGTTGCATGGCGGCCATCGCCTGTACGGCATGCATGTGGTCGGGCGTAGAAACGGAGCAGGCGTCAATATTTTTATGTTCTTTGTCGAGCATTTCCCGATAGTCGGCATAGATTTTGGCATTGGGATATCTGGCCTTGCTTTTGGCGAGCTGGCGGGTATCTACATCGCAGAGAAAAGCAATATCGGCTTTTCCGCTTTGATGGAAGCTCCAAAGATCGCTTTCCCCTTTTCCTCCGGCGCCAATGCCGGCAATCTGGAGCTTGTCGCTGGGTGCTACAAAGCCCCTGCCGAGTACGCTGCGCGGCACAATTGTAAATGCCGCGAGCGCAGTCACCCCATCACGGATAAATTTTCTGCGCGATTCCTGTGGCATGGATGTTTTCTGCTTCTTCATATCATTTGAGTATGAGACCTGTCGCGCTGCTATCATCGCGGGCTGAAAATGGCTCTTTTTGCCCACGCCAATCCGTTGCAACAAGGCGAGTGTAAAAAAATCTGAAACAGGGGTCAATATAAAAACTTTAGCGCTTTTTTATATCAAATGACCTCTTCCTTGCCAAATGTCCCACGTTTTTTTATGTTTCAGAAAAAACAAAAGTAATCCTTATGTGAAATTTAGCATTACTTTCTTTTCTTTGTGAGATAAAAATCATCAAATATCAAGCGAATGAAAAGAACAGGATTACTTAAAATGGGGTTTTGGGCCTTCCTGTTATTATTGACAGGAAATGTAATGGCCCAGTACACGGTTACCGGGACCATCAAAGATGGAAGGACCGGTGAGCCTTTATTGTTTGCTAACGTGCTCATTCAGGGTACTTCAAAGGGTACCGTGGCAGATGTGGACGGTAATTTTTCGATTGACGTAGAAACCAATGATGAAGTCACTCTCGTGATTTCCACCCTGGGGTACATCACGCAGTCTGTGAAGGCAGGACCCTCCAATAAGGTCCTCGATGTCCAGCTCCGCGAAGATGCCACCAACCTGGAAGAAGTGGTCATCACTGGTCTGGCTTCCTCGGTGAAGCGTTCTAACCTCGCCAATGCGGTCGCCTCCGTATCGGCAAAAGACCTGGTGGGCACCACCACCATTCAGACAACGGACGGTGCGCTTTACGGAAAAATCGCCGGTGCGACGATCCGATCCAACGGCGGCGCTCCGGGTGGTGGTCTTTCTATCCAGCTCCGTGGTATTTCCAGCCTTGCAGGTGCATCGCAGCCACTGATCATCCTGGATGGTGTGTACATCAACAACGCTTTTCAGCGGACAGGCCGCGCCACGGTGAACCAGGCAGGTGGTGCTAACCAGGATGATGGCGCCAACCGTCTGGCCGACCTGAACCCGGCAGATATCGAAACCATCGAAGTTCTGAAAGGCCCATCTGCGGCAGCTATCTACGGTACGCGTGCAAATGCAGGGGTTATTATCATCACTACCAAGCGTGGCGCTACCGGCAAAACGACGATTAGCCTCTCCCAGGATATTGGTACGGCTTCTCCGCTCCGTCTCCTTGGTACAGATGTCTGGACGGAAGACAAGATCAACACCTTCTTCCCTGCGGCACGCCGTGGAGTCGAACTGGAGCGATTCCGGCAGGGCTTCTTCATTGATTACGAAGATTATTTTTACAACAACCAGGCCACGCTGCTGAATAGCCGCCTCTCCATAGCCGGTGGGGATGACAAGACCAAGTTCTTCGTCTCGGGCAATATCACTTCTGAGGACGGTACGGTGAAAAACACCGGGTTCGATCGCTATTCCATCCGCGCCAACCTCGACCACAAAATCTCCAAGCGAATTCGCCTGAGTGTATCCTCCAACTATATCAAAACGGATACCGATCGCGGTTTTACCGGAAACCAGAACAACGCGGGTGCCAGTATCGGCTACAACATCGCTTATGTGCCGAGCTACTTCGACCTTCGCCCAAATGCCCAGGGCGTGTATCCGGTCAACCCGTACTTCTCTGAAAACCCCGTAGCGGTAACCGACCATGGGATCAACAATTCCATAGTAAATCGCTTCGTACAGGCTTTCAACCTTTCTGTTGATCTTTTACAGACAAACACCAGCAACCTGAAGGCTACGGTTTCTGGAGGTCTGGACTATTTGCAGAACTCCACGACGGTTTATTTGCCGGAGTTCCTGCAGTTCCAGCGCGCACAAGCCAACCCAGGGGATATCCTCGTTGGCCGTCAGGAAAGCACCAATACCAACCTCCAGGCTGCGTTGGTGTATAACAAAAGCGCGGGTAAGCTTAACCTGAGCAGTCAGGGGGGTATTGTACGCCTGGACTTCGACAATAGTTCCATTTTCAACCGTGGCCGCGGCTTGGTACCCGGCCAGACCAACCTGCGTCAGGCCAGCGTGCAGGAGATCAACGAAAACTTCGTCAGCAGCATCAGCGAAGCGGGTGTTTTCCTGCAGCAGGAAGCCAACTTTGACGATAAGATCATTGGTACCGTGGGTATCCGCTGGGATAAGTCCACGCTCAATGGCGATCCCACGCAGCTCTATGCTTTCCCGCGCGCATCGCTCGCGTTGAACCTTGCCAATTTCGATTTTTGGAAAATCAAGCCGATCAGCCAGTTCAAGCCGCGCATCGCTTACGGAGAAACCTCGGGCCCTGTTGGTTTTGGTGCGACCTTCACCTCGCTCGGCGGCGCCAACATCGGTGGTCTGCTGGGTTCCGTAGTTTCTTCACAGATTGGGAATACTGGTATCCTTCCTGAGCGCGCAGCGGAACTTGAATTCGGTGTAGATGCCGGCTTCTTCGACAACCGTATTGCACTGGAGGCGACTTACTATGTCAAAAACACGCAAAACAATATTCAGAACCTGAGCCTTGCGCCTTCTACGGGGGTGAGCAGCACGCCAAGCAACGAAGCGGAATTACAGAACAAGGGTCTGGAACTCGGGCTTTCCGGTACGCCGGTCGATATGGCCAAGTTCCGTTGGTTCACCCGTGTGCTCTTCTGGAGAAACCGCGTGATGCTGACCAGGTTGGGTATTCCGACATACCTCTCCGGTGCTTTTGGTTCCGGGCTTGGTACTTTCCTCTACGCACAGGGCTATGCCCCGACTACGATTGTGGGTACGCCGGTGAATACACAGAACCCAGGTGGCTTTACGATATGGGGCGACAACCAGCCTGACTTCAATATGTCGTTCTTCAACTCGTTCAATATTATGAAGAACCTGGAACTTTCTGTACTGGTGGATTGGAAACAAGGCGGCGACAATATCAACCTTTCTGCTTTCCTTACGGATGGCGGGGGTACTACCAAAGGCTGGTTTGAAGATGCTAACGGCGATGGGATTCCGAACGGACGGCAGCGCGACCCGGCGCCCTACAACAATGCCGGTCGTTGGGTCATGGATGCAAGCTTCGTAAAGATCCGCGAGGTGGGTTTGTACTATACCTTCCCGAAGCAGACTTTGTCTAGCCTGTTCAACGGAGCCTTCAAGGCAATCAAGATCGGGGCTTCAGCCAATAACGTGTTCCTCTCTACCGACTATTTCGGCTACGATCCGGAAACCTCTACTTTTGGTGCACAAGCAGTCGCCAACAACGTGGACATCGCACCATATCCTACGCCGAGAAGGATTTTCTTCCACCTCAATTTCGATTTTTAAATCCAAACCAACTGAAACATGAAAAAATTATCAAAATATATTCTGTTGCCTGTTGTTTTGGGCTTGTCTGCCTGCAACCCCCTGCATCTGGAGGAAGTGGTGGATCCCAACAACCCTTCTCTTGCCAGTGTAGGTACGAACGCTACGCGTGAGCAAGTGCAGTTCCTGCTTACCGGGCTTGAGGCGGCACATCGCGGTTATGTGACCAACATTTCCCAGGCCTGGAATACTTTTGGCCGTGAAATCTGGTACCTCAACGCTTCTGATCCCCGGTTTCAGACCGACTGGCTTGGCCAGGCAGGGCGTGTGCCCGATCGCGCCTACTTTGGCTTTGGGGTATCAGGTGGCGGCTCCTGGGCCACTCCTTATCAGGCAATCAAACAGGCAGATATCCTGATTAATTCGACCGGTGGTTCCCCTTTCCTTACCGATGCAGAGAAAAAGGCGGTCACTGGCTTTGCAAAAATGATCCAGGGCTATCAGTTCATGATCCCAGCCAATTTTGTGTATGAAAACGGAATCCGTATTGATGTGAAAGACCCGCTCAACCCAGGACCTTTCGTCAAATACGAAGACGCCTTGAACTACATGAAGGGTCTTTTGGATCAGGCAGACCAGGATTTCGCAGCTGCAGGAACTGGTAATTTCCCGCTCAGGTTGACACCGGGCTTCACCGGGTTTACAACGCTCCCTGCGCTCCGCCAGGTTAACCAGGCTATCCTTGCCCGCCTCAATGCTTATCGCAAAGACTGGCAAGGCGTATTGACCGCACTGAACGGCTCCTTCATAAACCTGACTGGCCAGCTCGACCGCGGACCTGCACATCCTTTCGTCGGCCCGCCAGATGGGTTCAATCCATTGTTTTATCTGCCTAACGCAGCAGTCAACACGATTATCGTGGTGCATCCTTCTATGATTGACGATGCTACGCCCGGTGACAACCGCGTGACCAGGAAGTTTTTCAGAAGGACTACGCCTGTAGTCGTTACAACTGACGCAACACCGCTGTCCGCTACACATCAGGATGCCCGCTGGCCGTCGAATACTACGCCGATCCCGTTCATCCGAAATGAAGAGCTGATTCTGTTGAAAGCAGAGGCACATGCCAACCTGAACCAAACGGCAGATGCTGTTACTGCAATCAATATCATCCGCAATGCTGCGGGAATCGGCAACTATACTGGTGCCACTACGGCTCAGGCCCTCATCAACGAGATTTTGTACCAGCGCCGCTATTCACTCTGGGCAGAACCATGGGGACACCGTTGGATTGACGCCCGCCGTTACAACAAGCTGAATGAAATCCCTACGTCTTATGACAAAGGGACGATTTTCAAGCAGTTCCCACATCCTCAGGCTGAGGTGAACTGGGATATTTATAAGAACGGTTGAGACGGGAGACGGTGGACGGGAGACGGTGGACGGTGGACGGTGGACGGGAGACGGGGGAATGGTTCGCTTGTTTACCGGGATGCCGGGCACTGTGGCTGGATTATCGTCATTCCGAGATTGGTTTGACCTGGCTTTGGGGCTGGGGCAAGCATAAAAAGTTGATATTTTCAGAAGATTTTGAATAAAATCTCGCTTGAGGTTGTTTCACAAATCTTCTGGTGGCATTCGATGCCAAAGAATATTTTATTGGAACGCCTATTTCATTGATTTTTCGAAGCAAAATCAATGAAATAGGCGTTTTTTATGGGGTTGTGTAAAAAGGCCGGAGGCCTTCATTTGTCATTTTGAAAGAACACTGTTCTGACTGATTTTCGAAGCAAAATCATTTAGAACAGTGTTCTTTCAAAACTTTCTTTCGCCGCCATAGGCGGCGGAATATTTTTTACACAACCTCAGAAAGTTTTGAATTGATTTTATCCCCACTAATCAAATATTTATCAGGATACAGTGGGCGGCATAATATTTATGCTGCAGCCCTGCGGTATACTATTCTGGTCCGTGGGACGGTGTGGGTGCCCACGGGGTCAACAAGAATACAGGGATTGTTCCACCGGACAAAAGGGAAGAATATGGGGTTTAAATAACATATATTTTTGAAAATCAATACTATTTGTTAAT